>DATBGG010000074.1:0-2744 GCA_036558065.1 Gaiellaceae bacterium
CGGCGCGCGAAGGAGTGGGGCGGAGGCTTCATCGTCGCCGGCGACAACTACGGCCAGGGCTCGAGCCGCGAGCACGCGGCCCTCGCCCCGGCGCAGCTCGGCGTGCGCGCCGTGATCGCCAAGAGCTTCGCCCGCATCCACCGCCGGAACCTGATCGCCCAGGGCATCGTCCCGCTGCTCTTCAAGGACCCGTCCGACTACGACAAGGCGGACCTGGGCCAGACCTGGCGGATCTCGCGTCTGAAGGAGATCGCGGACGGGCTCGACGACGTGCCGGTCGAGATCGACGGGACTCAGGAGATCACGATCACCCACGACCTGCTTCCACGTGAGCGCGAGATCGTCGTCGCGGGCGGACTGATCCGCTATCTGAAGCAAGAGCAGACCGCAGCAGCCTGACTCGAGCCGGTCTCTTCACCCTGGCGCTAGTCGCTCTCGCCTCGGGCTGTGGCGGCGGCTCGAAGCCGCGAGCCGAGGACCCGAGGCCGTTCGCGAACGACTTCGTGCACCGGCTCGTCGTCGTCGGGACGTTTGACTCCATCGCTGCCGACGTCAGCCCCGAGCTGACGCGCCAGATGCGCAACTTCCAGCCGCAGATCCGCAAAGACGGCATTCGCAAGGTCGACGGCCCCGGCGTGCTTCGGCACGATTGTCCCGAGGCCGTGTCGGTCGGAGCCGGAAAGGACTGCTACGCGTTCGAGGTCTCGGGCGTGCAGACCGTCCCGCTGGCCGGCACGCACCCGATCAAGGCCCGCCTCCGCATCTGGGTCGCCCTCGCCGACGACCGCTGGGAAGTCATCAACTACGACTACTCGGTGCTGCCGGGCTAGGCCGCGTCGACGGCGCGGGGCAACTCGTGCGTCTCGGCCGGTAGCTGCTCGGGCGCGTCGCCTGCCTGCTCGAGCTTCGTCTCGAAGCGGCCGAGCCGCTTCTGCGCGTCGCCGAACTTGTTCGCCGCGCGCCCGACGTGCGTCCCGACGAGCTCGAAGTCTTCCTTGAACTTGCCGAAGTCCGTCTGGAGCTGCGCGCAGTAGGCCATGACCTCCTGCGCATGCTGCTCGATCTGCAGCCCCTTGAGCCCGAGCACGATCACCTGCAGATACGCGGTCAGCGTCGTCGGCGACACCGGCAGCACGCGCTTGTCGTGCGCGTACGCGAGCAGCGCACCCGTCTTGCCGCACGCGAGCTCGTAGTAGATCGCCTCGGACGGGAGGTACATGAAGGCGAAGTCGTATGTCCCTTCGTCCGGCCGGATGTACTTCGACGCGATCGCGTCGATGTGGCTCTTCACGTCGCGCGCGAAGAGCTTCTCGTGCTGCTGGCGCTCGATGTCGTTCTCGGCCGCGAGCATCCGCTCGAAGTTGTCGAGCGGGAACTTGGAGTCGATGGGGACGATCCGGTCGACCTTGATCACGGCGTCGACGCGCTCGCCGGTCGAGAAGCCGTACTGAAGCGCGTACGCCGTCGGCGGAAGCCGGTCGCGCAGCAGGTTCTCGAGCAGCAGCTCGCCGAAGCCGCCGCGGGCCTTCGGCGGCCGCAGCGCGTGCTCGAGGCGCTTCAGGTCGTTCGCGCGCGCGAGGATCTCCTCGTTCGCGCGGCCGAGCTCGCCCAGCCGGCGCTGGATGTCGCCGGCCGTCTGGGTCGTGCTCTCGAGGCGCCGGTCGAGCGTCGAGGTCATCGCCTCGAGCCGGCGGTCGACCTCCGCGTTGCGCTCGGCGAGCTGAGCCCCCGACTCGGAGCGGAGCGACTCCAACTCGCCGCGCAGGCTGCGGACGAGCCAGACCGCGCCGAACGCGAAGCCGGCGAATCCGAGCAGGATGACGAGAGCGATCCACATGGGACCGCAGAACGCTAGAGATGGGGTCGGACGACGCTAGGTACTAGTTGTCGCGCTCGGCGTGGTGCTCGGCCGCGGTTTCACGCGCTTCCTGCGCGCGATCCTCGGCCTCGGACGCACGCTCCTCGGCCATGCCCTCTTGCTCCTGGTGATGACCCTCCTTCTGGAGGGATGCATCGCCGGTGACGTCTCCTGCGGCTTTCTTGCCGCGGCCCAGCAGCTTGTCCAGGAATGACACGTTTCCTCCTCGTTCGGGAGGCCGAGTATACGGGCGGGTCGATCCGCGGAAGTAGCCGTAACCGTTGCTACCATCGCGTTTCTTGGCCAAGAAAGCACGCACGCCGCCTCCGCCCAGAAGGCCGGTTCAGGCACCTCAGCAGAGACACACGCCGCGCACCGAAGCGGAGAAGCGCACGTTCCTGTACGTGCTCGCCTTCGCCGGGCTCGGGATCGTCATGCTCGCGGGCGTCCTCGCCGTCATCGCATTCGGGGGAAGCGGGAGCTCGGGCGAAGCATCGGGCGCGCTGCTTACGACCGGCTCGTGCACGGAGAAGCAGTTCAAGGGCCTGCCGCCCCAGCACCTCCAGAACCCGGACACCGCGGTCGACTACAACTCGTTCCCGCCCTCGAGCGGCCCGCACTACGCCTCGCCGGCACCGTGGGGCGTCTACCCCGACTCGATCAAGCAGACGATCCTCGTCCACAACCTCGAGCACGGCGGGATCGTGATCCAGTACGGCCCCGGAGTCAGCAAGGGCGACGTCGACAAGCTCCAGTCCTTCTACCAGGACGATCCCTACGGGCTCATCCTCGCGCCGTACGCGAAGCTGAAGAGCAAGATCGCCGCGACTGCCTGGAACGAGCCCGCGTACGACCAGAACCAGGACTCGAACTTCAACAAGGTCGA
>DATBGG010000075.1:0-8985 GCA_036558065.1 Gaiellaceae bacterium
TGGCCGGTCGCGCCCTTCGTCGAGGAGACCGGCGTCCTGGCCGCGTTCTCCTCGCCGAGCGCGAGCTTGATCACCTTCGTCTCGCTCGCGTCGCCGAGCGGCGTGGACGTCCCGTGCGCGTTGATGTAGTCGACCTCGCCCGGCTCGATCCCCGCGTCTCCGAACGCCATCTTCATCGCCCGGGCCGGGTTCGAGCCGCTCGGGTCGGGCTCGGTCACGTGCGCCGCGTCCGAGGAGAGCCCGTAGCCGAGCAGCTCCGCGTAGATCTTCGCGCCGCGCGACCGCGCATGCTCGAGCTCCTCGAGCACGATCACGCCGCCCGCCTCGCCCATGACGAACCCGCTGCGGTCGGCGTCGAACGGACGACTCGCCTTCTCAGGCTCGTCGTTTCGGCGCGCGAGCGCCCGCATCGCGCTGAAGCCCGCGATCCCGACCGGGGTGATCCCGGCCTCGGTCCCGCCGGCGAACACGGCGTCCGCCCGGCCCAGCCGGATCATGTCCGCGGCCTCGCCGATCGCCATGTTCGACGCGGCGCACGCGGTGCATTGCGACGAGAGCGGCCCGCGAGTCCCGAGCTCCATCGACACCCAGGCCGCGCCCATGTTCGGGATGATCTGCGGGATCGAAAACGGGTTGACCCGATCCGGCCCGCGCTCGAGCAGCATGTCGTAGCAGTCCTGGAACGCCTGCAGCCCGCCGATGCCGGTCGCGATCGACGCGCCCACGCGCTCGGCCTCGGGCTCGACCTCGAGCCCCGAGTCGTCTTCGGCCTGTCGGGCCGCCGCAACGATCATCTGCGCGAAGCGATCCATGCGGCGCGCCTGCTTGTGCTCGACCCACTGGCGCGGGTCGAACTCCTTCAGCTCGCAGGCGAACGTGACCGGGTACTCGCTCGCATCCCACTGCTCGATCGGCGCGGCGCCCGACTTCCCGGCGAGGAGGTTGTCCCACGTCGTCTGGACGTCGTTGCCGAGCGGCGAAACGCAGCCGAGACCCGTGATCACGACCCGCCTGCGCCCGTTTTGCGAAAAATCAGCCACTACATCCCCAGTCCGCCGTCGACGAGAAGAACCTCGCCCGTGATGAACGAGGCCTCGTCGGAGCACAGGAACCGTACCGCTCCGGCGATGTCCTCCGGATCTCCGAGCTTGCCGAGCGGCGTGTTCGTGAGCATCGCGTTCGTCGCCTCTTCCGGGAGCACGTCGGTCAGTCGGGTGTGGATATACCCCGGAGCGACGACGTTCGCACGCACGCCACGGCTTCCGAGCTCGCGGGCCAGAGACTTCGTGAAGCCGATGATCCCGGCCTTCGACGCGCCGTAGTTCGCCTGCCCCATGTTGCCGTGGAGCCCGACGATGCTCGAGACGTTGACGATCGCGCCCCCGCGCTTCTTCATCATCGGCCGGGCCACGGCGCGGCACGTGTAGAAGACCGAGCTCAGATTCGTCTCGATCACCGCTCGCCAGTCGTCGTCGCTCATGCGCGCCAGGAGCGTGTCGCGGGTCAGCCCGGCGTTGTTGACGAGGATGTCGAGGTCGCCGGCCTCCTCGACGAGACGCTGCGCGTCGTCCGGCTTGGACACGTCCGCTTGGATGGCGCGACCGCCGATCTCCTGCGCAACCGCCTCGGCCTCGTCGGCGCCCGAGTGGTAGCCGACGACGACCGACGCCCCGGCCCGTCCGAGCTCGACCGCGATCGCCCGCCCGATGCCGCGCGACCCTCCTGTGACGAGGGCCGTGCGCCCTTCGAGAGAGCAGAAGTCAGGCAGCGGAGACGGTCTCCTCTGCCTTCTTGAGCCCCGCGACGTTGTTCACGGAGATCGTCTTCACGGTCCGGTCGATCCGCTTCACCAGCCCGGCGAGCACGTTGCCCGGCCCAACCTCGACGAAGACCTTGACGCCTTCCTCGACGAGCCCACGCGCCGCCTGAGTGAACTTCACGGGCGCGGTCAGCTGCTCGACCAGGAGCGCGGCGAAGCGCTGCGCGGGCTCGATCTTCGCGGTCACGGTGGACATGAACGGAGCGATCGGGTCGCGGAAACGCACCGCGTCGACGGCCGGCCGCAGCCGGTCCGCCGCCCGCGCCACGAGCGGGCTGTGGAACGCACCCGAGACCTTGAGCTTCACGGTACGCCGCGCGCCCAGCTCTTCAGCCTTCGCGCACACCTCGTTCACCGCGGCCTGCTCCCCGGAGATGACGATCTGGCCGGGACAGTTGTAGTTCGCGGGCCACACGCCCTCGATGTCCGCGCACAGCCCCTCGACCAGCTCGTCGTCGAGCCCGAGGATCGCTGCCATCGAGCCGTTCGAGATCCGAGCCGCCTCGGCCATCGCGAGCCCGCGCTCGCGCACGAGCGCGATCGACTCGAATGCGGTCAGCGACGACGCCGCGGCGAGCGCGGTGAACTCGCCGACCGAATGCCCGACGACGTAGTCCGGCTCGAGCCCCTGCTTCTTGAGCGCGGCCAGCACGGCGAGGCTCGTCGCGACGAGCGCCGGCTGCTGAACCTCCGTCTGGACGAGATCCTCGAGGGGCGCCTCGAAGCAGAGCCGGGGCAGGTCGAGCCCGGCCGCCTCGCTGCCCTCGGTGAAGACCTCCATCGCCTCGGGCACAGCCTCCGCGATCTCGCGGCCCATGCCCGCCTCCAGCGACCCCTGCCCGGGGAAGCAGAACGCGACCTTGCTCATGACTGTCCACCTTTCCCGTTCGCCGTCCACTCGATCAAGGCCGAGCCCCATGTCAATCCAGCGCCCATTCCTGTCATCAGAACCATCTCACCTGGGGCAAGCCTCCCATCTTCCTCCGCGTCTCCGAGCGCCAATGGAATCGATCCCGAGGAAGTGTTGCCGTACCGGTCGACGTTGAGCACCGTTTTTTCCTCCGGAATGCCCAGTTTCTTCCGTGCGTGCTCGATGATGCGCACGTTCGCCTGGTGCGGGACGTAGACGTCCACGTCGTCCACCTGCACGTCGCATTCGCGCAGCACCTTCTCCGCCGAGTCGACGAGGACGCGCGTCGCGAACTTGAAGACCTCGCGCCCGTTCATCTTCGCGTAGTGCTGGCGCTCGGCCACGGTCTCCGCCGACGCGGGCGCACGCGAGCCGCCGGCGGGCATGTAGAGCTGCGGGCCGCCCGAGCCGTCCGCGCCCAGCTCGAAGCCGAGGAAGCCGCCCTCCGAAACCCTCTCCAGCACGACCGCACCCGCGCCGTCGCCGAAGAGGACGCACGTGCTGCGGTCCGTCCAGTCGACGATCTTGGAGAGGACGTCGCCGCCTACGACCAGCGCGTGCTCGGCGAGACCGCTCGCCACCATGCCGTGCGCCTGGGCGATCGCGTAGACGAAGCCGGTGCAGCCGGCGGAAAGATCGTAGGCCGCGGCGTCCTTCGCACCGAGGCGGTCGGCGAGGATCGCGCCGGTCGAGGGAAACATCATGTCCGGGGTGACAGTCGCGACGACGATCAGGTCGACCGCCGATGCCTGGACGCCCGCCTGCTCGAGCGCGGCGACCGAAGCCGGGAGCGCGAGGTCGGAAAGCGCCTCCTCCGGCGCCGCGACGCGGCGCTCGCGGATGCCCGTGCGCTCCATGATCCACTCGTCCGAGGTGTCGACCATCTGCGCGAGCTCGTCGTTCGTCATCACGCGCTCGGGCGCCTGAGAGCCAATCCCCGTGATCGAGACGTGCCCGTTCGACGTCGCGCTGCCGATCACGACTGCTCCACTGCGAAGGTCAGCGTCCCGCGCGCTGCGAGCTGACCGTCCACCCGCGCCTCGGCCCTGCCCTTGCCGATCGGCCCCCGCACCCGTTCGAGATCGCAGGTCAGCTCGAGCTCGTCGCCCGGCTCGACGATTCGCTTGAAGCGCACGCCGTCGATCCCGGCGAAGAGGGCGAGACGGCCGCGATTCTCCTCGGCGCAGAGCACGGCCACCGCGCCGGTCTGCGCCATCGCCTCGACGATCAGGACGCCGGGCATGATCGGGCGTCCAGGAAAGTGGCCGGCCAGATACCACTCGTCCGGCCGCACGGTCTTGCGCGCGACGACGCGCCTGCCCGGCTCGAGCTCGGTCACCTCGTCGATGAGCAGGAACGGGTCGCGATGCGGAAGGATCTCTTCGATCTCCGCCTTGCCAAGTGGGGCCTTGGTCGGCACGGGCGGCCTAGTGTAGATGGCTGTGAGCTCCTCACTTGCTCCGGAATCCGTCGTTCCCCGCCTGCGCGGCCGATTCGGCCATCCGTACCTCTTCGTCGACGTCTGCCCGTCTACTCAGAAGCTGCTCGGAGACGAGCATTCCGAAGGCGCGGTGGCGCTGGCCGAGGAGCAGACGGAGGGCCGGGGGCGCCTCGGCCGCACGTGGGTCTCGCCGCCGGGCGTGAGCCTGCTCTTCTCGGTGCTGCTCGTGCCTTCGGTCGAGTCGTTGCGGCTTCCCGAGCTGACGATCGTGGCCGGCGAAGCCGTGCGCGAGGCGATCGCCGCGGCCACCGGCCTCGCACCCGAGATCAAGATCCCGAACGACATCCTGATCGGCGGAAGGAAGAGCGCGGGGATCCTGGCCGAGGCTCGCGACGGCCGCGTCGTGCTCGGGATCGGCGTCAACGTCAACGTGCCCGCGGACGAGCTGCCGGAGGAGACCGCGACGTCCCTCCTCGTCGAACAGGGCGCCGAGGCCGACCGCGTGGAGCTCCTGATCGAGATCCTCGACCGCCTCGAGCGCCACTACGACGACTGGGTCGCGAAGGCTAGGGCGACGTAATGCGGCGCCCGTCGTTCCCGGCGAAGTCCCGGGCGACGGCGGCAAAGGACGTGAACGCCCCGCCCGGCGGAACGCTGAACTTGCCGGGCAGGAGCCGGCGCAGCGTGACCGTCCTCGTCCCGTCGAAGACGACGGTCACGTCCCCGGGCTCGTTGATCGAGAAGCGGGGAACCGTGCGCGAGACGATCTTCAGGACCGGCCCCGTCGTGTCGGTCGCGAACGTCGCGGTACCCTTGAGCGTCGTCACCGGCGAGGTCACGCGGAGGTCGGCCTGGTACTCGTGCTCACCGATTCCGCGCGCGAAGCGGCCGTTCCACTCGATCGACTGCCCACCGGGCTGAAGCATCCCGGAATAGATCTGGCCGATCGTCTTCTTCCCTCGGCGAACGCTCAGCGCCACCCGCGCCGGGTTGAAGAGCGTGAACTTGAACCGCGTCGTGTCGAGCCTGCCGTCGTGGTTCGGCGAGAAGACCTGCGGCGCCACCTTGAACCCGGCCAGCGTGCGATCGACGATGATCGCGAGCGTCGCGGTCGTCTCCACGCCGATCGCATTCCGAGCGGTGAGCACGATTCCGTAGCGTCCGTCGGCGATCCCCGTCGCGTCCCATCCGAATCCATACGTCCCGCGCGTCTTGGCCTCGACGAAAAGCGTCGTCAGCGGCGTGCCCACCGAGTCGATCAGCGTCGCGGTGACGTTCGCGTCCTCACGCAGGGTGTACCGCACCAGCGCCGAATCGCTGCGGCCGTCCCCGTTTGGCGTGATCAGGCCCGGTTTCGCGAGCGCGGTGAGCATCGACCGCGTGTTCGGGCCCGCGATCGTGCCGAGCGCCGGACGCACGGTCGGGCCGGCGTCGATCGAGTACAGGTACGTCCCGGCCGGCACCGTCCTCGCGTCCCAGGTCCAATCCACGCTCGCGCTCTCTCCGGCGCCGGACGCGACGATGTTGCCGTCCGCCTGCGTGACCGTCACGGACCAGGGCAGCGACTCGGTGAGCGTCCCCGTGAACCGGACGAGCTCGCCGGGCGCTCCGGTCGCCTTCGGGAAGTAGAGCTTCGGCAGTCCCGCCTGCGCCACCGCGCGCGTGATGCTCGGAAGCTCTCCGTACAGCTGGCTCCCCGGGCAGGTCGTGAACCCCGTGTCGCGGTGCCCGGAGATGGTGCGCAGCGTGATAGTCCGCCCGACCGGGTACTTCGGGTTCCCGGTCGAACGCCAGCTGAACGTCGACTGCGGATCGACGTGCGCGACGTCCAGGCGCCAGGCGAGGATCCTGATCAGCGCAGCTCGGGCCGCCGGGGTGATCGACGCCGAGTCGTAGCGCCCGATCAGCGCAACCCCGGCCGAGCCGGTGTTGAAGCCCTGCGCGTGTGCGCCGACCACGTTCTTGTCGACCCCGCCCCAGCGGCCTTCGAAGATCTGGCCGTACTTGTCGACGAGAAAGTTGTAACCGATGTCGTCCCAGCCGTTGGCGAGCACGTGGTAGCGCTCGATGCCCCGGACGATCGCGGCCGACTGGGCCTTCGTGTACGAGTTCGACCCGGCCGTGTGGTGCACCACCGCGAACCGCACGGAGTCCGCGTAGCGCGGCTTCTTCCGACGGCGGATCTTCTCGTCGGCATGCCAGCTCGCACGGGACAGGATCAGCGGCGAGCCGGCGATCGACACGGCTCGGAGGCGTGACCTGCTAGCCGGGCTCCAGATGTAGAACGCGCGGACGCGTGTGACGTGGCCGTAGCGCCGCACCTGAAGCCGGTCCGACGGGCCCGTCCAGAAGGGGCTGCCGAGGTTCCAGTCGCGCGTGCGCAGCTCGTGGCTGCGACCGTCGGGGCGATCGTCTTCCGGCGCGGCGTCTCGCCAGGCGCTCCAGCGTCCGGCGACCGAGCGCGTGCGGAACATGACGACGCCGCTCCCTTTCCAGTGCAGCCCGACCAGGTCGAAGCGGTGCCCCGGTCGATCGACCCTGCTCTTCACATCGTGGGCCGCGAGCGTCGTCCCGGCGGCGAGCGCCGTGCCCGGACAGAGCGCGAGCAAGAGGACGGCAAGGCAGAGGCACTTCATGGGCGGCGACCTCTACGGAAGCAAACGCGGGAGCGACCCTCAAGCCCGCAGATAGAATTCTTACAAGTGAAAGGGCCGCTTTTGCGCGGATTTTTCGTCGCCGCTGCCACGGCTCTCGTCCTCTGCGCCACCGCCTCAGCTACGACCTCGACACCCCGAGTCCTCGCGGTCGAGTTCGAGAACGACGTCAACCCGGTCACGCAGACCTACGTCAACGATCAGATCGAGCGCGCGAACAAGGAGAGCTACGACGCCGTCGTGATCCTCCTCGACACGCCCGGCGGCCTGAGCTCCTCGATGAACAAGATCGTCAAGGCCGAGCTCGCCTCGAAGGTGCCGGTCATCGTCTACGTCTCCCCGCCCGGCTCGCGGGCCGCCTCGGCAGGCGTCTGGATCAGCCAGGCGGCGGACGTGCTCGCGATGGCGCCGAACACGAACATCGGCTCGTCCACCCCGATCGACGTCGGCGGCGGGAACATCCAGTCCGACCTTCGGCGCAAGGTCGTCAACGACGCGGCCGCCTCGCTGCGCGAGCTTGCGCGCTCGCACGGCAGGAACGTCCAGTGGGCCGACTCCGCGGTGCGCCAAGCCTCGAACCTCGGCGCGACGGAGGCGCTGAGCAAGAACGTGATCGACGTGATGGCCCCGACCCTGCCCGCGCTGCTCGACAAGATCGACGGGACGAACACGGGGAAGCCGAAGAACCTCGTGCTGCACACGAAGGACGCGCAGATCACCAACGTGGACATGTCCCTGTGGGAAAAGATCCTCGACACGCTGATCGACCCGAACCTGATCACCCTCTTCCTGTCGATCGGGACGCTCGGGCTGATCGTCGAGCTCTGGAACCCGGGCCTCATCTTCCCCGGCACGGTCGGCGCGATCTCGCTGATCCTCGGGCTGTTCGGGCTCCAGGTGCTGCCTATCTCCGCCGCCGGGGCGCTGCTGATGGTGCTCGCGTTCGCGTTCTTCGCCGCGGAGGCCTTCGTGCCCACCCACGGGGCGATCACGCTCGCAGGAGCGGTCTGCTTCGTGCTGGGCGCGTTGCTGCTCTTCCAGCCGGCCGGCAACACGTACGAGGTCTCCGTCCCGCTCGTCGTCGGGATCGCCGCGGCGCTGGCCGGGATGATGGGCCTGATCGCCTTCAAGCTCGTCCAGGTGCGCAGAGCGCCGGTCGTCACGGGCCAGAGCGAGCTCGTCGGGCAGGTAGGAGTCGTCCGCGAGCAGCTCGCCCCGGTCGGTCTCGTCTTCGTTCGCGGCGAGCTCTGGCGCGCCCGCGCGAACGGCGAGCCGATCGAGCCGGGCACTCCGGTCCGGGTCGACCAGATCGACGACGACCTCGTGCTCGACGTGGAGCCGGCCGATCAGCCGGCCCCGGTCGCATAGGATCTCGAGCGAATGGGCGCGTTGATCGCACTCGCGGCAATTGCCGTCTTCGTCTTGATCATCCTCGCGTCGGCGATCCGCGTGGCGCGCGAGTACGAGCGGGGCGTCATCTTCCGCCTCGGCCGACTGAAGTCGCCGCCCAAGGGCCCGGGTCTCTTCCTCCTGATTCCGATCATCGACAAGATGGTTCGCGTCGACCTGCGAACGGTGACGCTGAACGTGCCGCCGCAGGAGGTGATCACGAAGGACAACGTCCCCGTCCGCGTGAACGCCGTCGCCTACTTCCGGATCATCGACCCGGAGAAGGCGATCGTGCAGGTCGAGAACTTCATGGTCGCGACCTCGCAGATCGCGCAGACGACCCTGCGCAGCGTCCTCGGCCAGCACACCCTCGACGAGCTCCTGTCGGAGCGCGACAAGATCAACTCGATCCTGCAGGAGATCATCGACCAGGCCACGGCGCCCTGGGGGATCAAGATCTCGATCGTCGAGGTCAAGGACGTCGAGATCCCGACCGGCATGCAGCGCGCGATGGCCCGCCAGGCCGAGGCCGAGCGCGAGCGCCGCGCAAAGGTGATCGCCGCCGAGGGCGAGTTCCAGGCGTCCGAGCGGCTGAAGGACGCAGCCGATGTGCTCTCGGTCAACCCGATCTCGCTCCAGCTCCGCTTCCTGCAGACGATGCTCGAGATCTCGTCGGAGCGCTCGTCGACGCTCATCCTTCCGCTCCCGATCGACCTCTTCAAGCCGTTCATCGAGGCCGCCGGGCGCAGCGGCCGGGCGCAGAGCTGACGCC
>DATBGG010000076.1:0-3818 GCA_036558065.1 Gaiellaceae bacterium
CGAGATCAGGATCGCGAGCGGCGAGAGCTGGACCGTCCGGCTGTAGACGATCGGCTGGAGGACGTGGTTCTCGATCTGCTGGTAGACGATGAAGAAGACGATCAGCACGATCCCCGCGACGACCGAGTGGATGAAGCCGACCGAGCAGACGATGATCGCGGCGATCGTCGCGCCCGCGAGCGGGATCAGGTCGAGGATCGCCACGAGCAGCCCGAGCGCGACGGCGTAGGGCACTCCGAGCAGGAGCAGGACGAGCGTCGTCGTGACTCCGGCGATGACGCTGATGAAGAGGTTGCCCGTGACGTAGCCGCCGACCGTCTTGTAGATCTGTCGCCCGATCCCGCGCCAGTGATCGCGCGAGTCCTCCGGAAGCAACCCGTAGAAGCGCTCCATCCACGTCGGGCCTTCCATGAGCATGAAGAAGGTCATGAAGATGATCGTCACGACGGCGACGATCGCCGTGATGATCCCCTTGGTGATTGCGATGGCCGTGCCGGTCAGGCCGAGCACCCTCGACGTTCCTCCCGACTCGACGGCGTCCCGCACCCGCTGCGTGATGTGGTACTTGGACTCGAGGAACCCGAGTCGGCCGCGGCGGTGTGTGATGTCGTCCACGTAGCCCGGAAGGGCCTGCGCGAAGCCGTTGACTTCGTGCACGAGGGTCGGCACGAACAGCGCGCCGAGCAGGGCGAGTGTGCTCAGAGCAGCGAGGAGAGTGACCGCGGTTGCGGCGCCACGGCGCTTGAGGCCGTGTCGCTGGAACCACTCGACCGCCGGGTTGAGCGCGAGCGTGAGGAAGATCGCGATCAGGACCCAGACGAGCACGTGCCTCGCGATCCAGATCACTTCGAGCAGGAGCCCGACCGCGATCGCGATCCCGAGAATGGCCAGGATCGTGCTCGCGCGGAAGCGGACGAGGCGCTCCTCCACGCCACGAGGATTACGGGCGAGTCGGACGGCCCAGCACCAAGGGCCTGTCCCTTGTTAGGGCCTGTCCCTTGTTAGGGCCTGTCCCTCGGGGTCCGGAAGAGCGGGCGGCGGGAATCGAACCCGCATGACTAGCTTGGAAGGCTAGGGCTCTACCATTGAGCTACGCCCGCGCGCGGCTTCTAGCGTAGCGTCCTGGAGATGCACGATCCGTACGCTTGGCCGCTCGACTTCGAGGCGCTTCTCTTCGTCCCGGCACTCGCCGTGGGCTACCTCTTCGTCGTCCGGCGCTACGGCGCGTCGCGCCTCCAGGTGACCTGCTTCACCGTCGGCCTCGCCCTCATCCTCGCCGTCTTCGTCACGCCGCTCCACCCGATCGCGCTCCATTTCCTGCTCTCGATCCACTTGCTCCAGAACGTCGTCCTCGCCGAGTGGGCGCCCGCGCTCTGCGTCGTCGGCCTCCCGGCGGCGCTCCCGGTTCCGAGACGCCTGACCCACCCGTTCGTCGCGCTCCCGCTCTGGGCGGGGACGTACTTCGCCTGGCACGTCCCCGCGATCTACGACGGCGCGCTCCGCCACCAGGAGTCGCTTCTCCACCTCGAGCACGTGAGCTACTTCGTCACCGGGCTCCTTTTCTGGTGGCCGGTGCTCAAGGACGAGCCGCACCGGGTCCACGCGGGCGCGCGCGCGATCTACCTCTTCGCGGCCTTCGTCATCATGAGCCCGCTCGGCCTGCTCCTCGCGCTGATCCCACGCCCGGTCTACGACTTCTACGTGCAGGCCCCGCACAGGCTCTGGGGCCTCTCTCCTCTCACGGATCAACAGATCGGCGGCGCCTCGATGGCGCTCGAGCAGTCGCTTCTCCTCTTCGCGGTGGGCACCTGGTACTTCCTTCGCTTCCTCTCGGGAGAGGGAAGAGCGGATGCGTACCGGACGTTGGACCCGTCGTCGTACAATCAAAACCGGGAGATGAGGGATGGACGCTGAGCTCGTCCGTCACGGTGCGAGGGTCAGGACCAGGCACTCGTGGCGGCACACGGCGGTCTCCGCGCTGGGGCCGCTCACGGCGCTCGCCGGGCTGGTCTGGGCGATCATCCAGCCGTACCGCCTCACGATCTTCGAGCCGGAGCGACACGGCTTCTGGTACCTCGCGATCCAGCCGCCGCTCCTCGTGATCCTCGCCGCCGCCGTCTTCCACTTCTGGGTCGTCCCCAGCCTGCTCGCCGATCTCGAGGAAGTCGAGGAGCGGCGCCCGTAGATGGAACCGCCCGCCGAAGTCGTCCACTGGATGTTCGGCGTCGGGTTCCTCTTCCTCGGCCTGTGCCTGGCCGCGGAGACGATCGTGGGTCGCGAGGTCTGGCGCCGCCGCGCGTGGCGGGCCTACCTGTGGCCGAGCATCGCCTTCCTGATGGGGATCCTGATGTGGCCGGTCATGGTCTTCTACACGAGCTCGGCGATCCACATGCTCGCCCACGGCGCGTGGGCGCAGACAATGATGCTCGCCGGTGCCGCGCAGCTCGCGCTCGTGCGCGGGAAGCTTCGGAACGCTCTCTGGGAGCTGACGCTGCCGTTTGCGCTCCTCGTCTCCGGCTTCGCGTTCCTGATCCACGAGCAGAATCCCTGGCTCTTCTCGCGCGCCGCGTTCCTGCACCACGCGCTCGGCTGGACCGCGATCGCCGGAGCGTTCCTCTGTCTCGGCCGGGCAGCGCGCCCACGGTCGCCCGCCTTCAACGCGGGATTCGCGCTGACGATCATCGTGTTCGCCTTCCTGCTCTTCTGTGACCGGAACGTCGCGCCGATCTTCGGCCACCTCTCGCCTCTCGCCGGGACGCGATGAGGCGCTCGCTCGTAGCGGCGGCGTTGCTCGTGCTCGCCGCGCCCGCGCCCGCGCACGCGCACGCGAACCTGCTCCAGCGCAGCCCCGACTACGGCTCCCGGCTGAAGACGTCGCCCCACGCGATCTCGCTGCGATTCGACCAGGGCGTGGACGTCTTCTCGAACGGCATCGACGTCCGCAGCTCGACGGGGAAGGAGGTCACAGCGGGGCCCGCGCACTCGGTCGAAGCGAAGCGTGTCGCGACGGTTCCACTCCGCAAGCTCCCGAAGGGCGCGTACACCGTGCGCTGGCAGGTCACGTCGAACGAAGGGCACGTGATCTCGGGCGTCTACACGTTCGGCGTCCGGGTCAAGCCGCCGCCGGCGACCGAGGCCTACGGCGCCGGTGGCCCGACCGCATCCGAGTACTTCGTGAAGTGGGGCTACTTCCTCGGGCTCGCGCTCGTGGTGGGAGGCCTCGCATTCAGGCTCCTCATCCTCGATGGACGGACGACGCCGGCCGTCGAGCGGAGGTTCTTCTTCGTGACTGGGGCCGGGCTCGTGGCCTGCGTCGAGCTCGGGATCCTCGGCTTCATGCTTCGCGCACGGGACGCGTTCCAGCTGCCGCTCGGAAGGCTCATCTACGGAGACCTGTCGCCTTTGGCCGAGGGGACGCGCTTCGGGACCGCGTTCATCGCGATGACGCTCGGGTTCGCCCTCGTGGCGGCCTTGCTGTTCATGGCCTGGCTCACCGACCGGCCGGTGTTTCTCTGGCCGGCCCTCGGGCTCGCCCTCGTCCTCTGCTCGGGGCTCTCGCTGTCGGGGCACTCGGCGGTCGACGTCGGCTCCTGGTGGGGTTCCGAAGTGGCGGACTGGGTGCACCTCGCGACGGCCTGTATCTGGATCGGCGGGCTCGTGCAGCTCGCCTTCGTCGTCTGGCCGCTGGCGCCCACGCTCAGGCGCGACGCGTTCCTTCGGTTCTCGAAGCTCGCGGGCGCCCTCGTCGGGCTGATGATCCTGGCGGGCGGGTACCTCGCCTACGAGCGGCTCCCCAGGGCGTCCGACCTGTGGCAGAC
>DATBGG010000077.1:0-4630 GCA_036558065.1 Gaiellaceae bacterium
GATCCCGAAGCACGCCCAGCCGAGCCCCGACAACCACGCGATGAACGGCACGACGAACATCGTCCAAACCGGATCGAGCCCGAAGAAGATCGCGACGATCATCGGCACGCACCCGTACAGCCCCGCGCGCGTCGCCACCCACAGCGCCTCGGCCGTGACGAGCTCCTCCGTGTCGACCGGCGCCGCCAGAATCGCGTCGTACGTGCGCTGGAACTGGTACTTGACGAACGTCCCGAACATGGCCGGAAAGGCCGACGAGAAGAGCACCGCAGTCGCGACCGTCCCCGTCCCGACCCACTGCACCGTGCTGACGTTGTTGATGGTCGAGACGAGCGAGCCGAACCCGAAGCCGAACGCGAGCAGGTAGATCGTCGGCTCGACCGTCGACGAGAACGTCGCCGAACGCCAGAACGATGAGAAGTTGACGACCTCGCGCACGAGGACGCCCATCAGCGCGGGCCGCTCGAGCCGGCCGAGCTGGGCGCGCTGCGTCTGAGCCTGAGCAGCCATCAAGCGATCTCCTCGCCGGTCAAGAGCACGAACACGTCTTCGAGGTTCGCCGGCCGCCGCTCGCCGTCGAACCCGTGCGCCCCGTCGCCGTCGATGCCGAGAATCGAGACGCTCGTCCCGGTACGTCGAGTCTTCAGGCCGGCCGATCCGGCCTCCGACTCCACCTCGGCGAGCCGCGCCGGCGGCCCGTACACCTCGAGCGCCTCCTGCCCCGCGTGCTCCAGCACGAGCTCGGACGGCTTCCCGCGGGCAACGCCCTGCCCGTGAGACATGATCAAAACGGTGTCGGCGAGCCGCTGCGCCTCCTCGATGTAGTGCGTCGACATGAGGATCGTCGTCCCCTCGGCCCGCAGCTCGCTGATCAGGGACCAGAGCTGCTGGCGCACCTGCGGGTCGAGCCCGACGGTCGGCTCGTCCATCAGGAGGAGCCGCGGACCGTGGACGAGCGCCCGGGCGATCAGCAAGCGGCGCCGCATCCCGCCGGAGAGCTTGTCGACGCGCGTGTCGCGTCGGTCCTCGAGCTTCGCCAGCGCGAGCGCGCGCTCGATCGCCTCGTGCCGGTCGTGGCGCCCGATCCGGTACAGGTGCGAGAAGACGAGCAGGTTCTGCTCGACGGTCAGCGTCGTGTCGAGGTTGTCGAGCTGCGGCACCACACCGCACTCCGCGCGCGCCTGCTTCGACTCCTCGGGGACGCGGAAGCCGAGCACCTCGAGCTCGCCCTCGTCCGCGATCGACTGCGCCGTGAGCATGCGCATCGTCGTCGATTTCCCCGCGCCGTTCGGCCCGAGCAGCCCGACGCACGTGCCCGCGGGCACGTCGAGGTCGAGATGGTCGACCGCGGTGATCTCCCCGTAGCGCTTGACCGCGCCGCGCAGTCGGATGGCGAGGTCGGTCACCCGGCCAGGATGCCAGCCGCCAGGCCGGACGCGCTAGCCGCCGGTCCGGTGGCGCCGACGAGGCCGGTGCGCAGTCACCTGCTCAACGGGCGCGCACTCGACCGCCGAACGCTCGCCCTCACGCGTCCGCACCTCGAACTCGACCTCGATCCCCGCGCAGCGACCCTTCAGGCGCTTGCCGCCGGCGAACCCGGTGCCGGCGATGTAGAGCCGCTCACCTTCCTCGGTCGAGACGTAACCGTGGTCCTTCTCCTCGTTGAACCACAGCATCTTGCCGCGCACTAGGACGGGCCCTGGTGCGGGCGAAGCTGGAGCTGCTCCTCCTCGGCTTTCGCCGCTCGTTCCTGCGCCGC
The DNA here is from genome assembly GCA_036558065.1 of Gaiellaceae bacterium. Taxonomy (GTDB): domain Bacteria; phylum Actinomycetota; class Thermoleophilia; order Gaiellales; family Gaiellaceae; genus VAXT01. The sequence continues at coordinate 1,760 of DATBGG010000077.1, forward strand.
TGCGTACTTCTTCTGCAATCGGAGCTCCTTCTTCTCCCTCTGGGCTTGCTCGCGATTGCGCTTCGCCATCGTCTGTTGCCGTTTCGACTTCGACGCCATAGGGCGGTGCCTCGCTTTCCTGGAGTTGGGCGAAGACGGAAGCCGGGACCTGCCGCCGGATTCGCGGGGACAGACACACCTTAGCTGCCGGCCCGCGGATGCCCAACGATTTCTCCTGCAAATCGGCCTGCTACTGTGTGACCACGGGTCGGCAATCGCGCCACCCGGTGAGATTCGCTTCTCGTTCCTCCTCCGGGTGTTTCGAGCTTGCAGTCTCGAACCCGAAAAGGAGTCGAACACAATGTCCAAGTCCTTCCGCGAGCTCGGCGTGTCGCGCGCTGTCGTCGACGCGCTCCGAGCTCGCAAGATCGAATCGCCGTTCCGCATCCAGGCGCTCGTCCTTCCGGACGCGCTCGCCGGCATGGATGTCCTCGCACGCTCACCAACGGGCTCGGGCAAGACGCTCGCGTTCGCTGTGCCGATCGTGGAGCGGACGGCGCCCACGGACGGCCGCCCCTCGGCGCTCGTCCTCGTCCCCACTCGCGAGCTGGCCGCTCAGGTGACCGCCGAGCTCGAGCCGCTTGCGCACGCCAAGGGCCTGACCGTCGTCGCGACCTACGGCGGCCTGCCCCTCTACAAGCAGGCGAAGCGGGCCAAGCGCGCGCACGTGCTCGTCGCCACCCCGGGCCGGCTCGAGGATCTCGCCGACCGAGGGCTGGTCGATCTCGGCGCCGTCCAGACGCTCGTCCTCGACGAGGCCGACCGGATGCTCGACATGGGCTTCAAGCCGCAGGTCGACAAGATCGTCCGCCGTCTGCCCCGCAACCGGCAGACGATGTTCTTCTCGGCGACGCTCGACGGCGAGGTCGGCCGCCTCGCGCACGCGTACACGAACAGCCCGTCGCGCTTCGAGGCGGATGCACTGCCCGAGGATCCGGGTGAGATCGACCACAGGTTCGTGGCCGTGACGACCGACACGAAGGTGGAGACGCTCGTCGAGCACCTGCGCGGTTCGTACTCGACGCTCGTCTTCGTCCGGACGAAGCGCGGCGCGGAGCGACTTGCCACGAAGCTCGCCCGCCACGGCGTGAAGGCGCTGACGATGCATGGAGACATGTCCCAGAACGCGAGGCAGCGTGCGCTCCGGCAGTTCGAGTCCGGCAAGGTCGGTGTGCTCGTCGCGACCGATGTGGCCGCGCGCGGGCTCGACCTGGACGACATCACGCAGGTGATCAACTACGACCCGCCCGACGAGGACAAGGGCTACGTGCACCGCACGGGACGCACCGGCCGCGCCGGACGCAGCGGCACCGCGATCACGCTCGTCCTTCCCGAGCAGCAGGCCGAGACGAGCCACGTCGCGCGCCGCCTCGGGCACAAGGAGCAGTTCGAGCAGGCCGGTCTCCGGTCCGCGCGTCCGAAGCTCCTCTACACGAGCCGCCGGGGCCGCAGATCGAAGTGGTAACCGGCTAGAAGCTGCTGGAGCCGCCGGCCTTCTTGGCCTTCTTCTCCTTGCGCTTCTCTTTCAGCGACTTCTGCGCGACTTTCTTGCCGAGCTTCTTCGGCTTGTCTTGGCCTTTGGTCATGATCGAATCCTAAGCTGCGCAGCCGACGTCCACGGTACAACTGAGCCGTGTTCTCGAGCCTCGGGCTCGTTCCGCTCGTCCTGATCTTCCTCGTCGCGGCCGGGGCGGTCTGGGTCGCGGGGATCTACCTCTCGCGCTCGACCGACACGCTCGACGTGCGGCTCGGGCTCGGCGAGGCGCTCGGCGGGGCGATCCTGCTCGCGATCGCGACGAACCTGCCGGAGATCGCGATCACCGCTTCCGCGGCGCTCTCGCACGACCTGGGGATCGCGATCGGGAACATCCTCGGCGGGATCGCGATCCAAACGGTCGTCCTCGTCGTGCTCGACATCGCGATCGGCCGCGAGGCGGCGCTGACGACCCGCGCGGCCTCGTTGATCCTCGGGCTCGAGGGGCTGCTCGTGATCCTCGTGCTCGCGATCTCGGTCATGGGCGCGCAGTTGCCCGGCGACGCGCTCTTCGCCCGGATCGAGCCGGCAGCGCTTCTGATCGCCGGGTTCTGGGTGGCCGGGCTCTGGCTCGTCAACCGCGCGCGCAAGGGCCTGCCCTGGCACGACACGACCGGGACCGCCCCGGACGGCCAGGCCGAGCCGCGCGGGCACGCGAAGGCGAAGAAGATGCCGGACGTGACCCTCGCGCGCGCGAGTGCAATCTTCGGCGTGGCGGCCGCCGTGACGCTCGGCGCCGGCATCGTCCTCGAGCAGAGCGGCGGGGAGATCGCCGACCACATCGGGATGACCGGCGTCGTCTTCGGCGCGACGATCCTCGCGGCGGCGACGGCGCTGCCCGAGGTGTCGACGGGGATCGCGGCCGTGCGCCTCGGCGACTACCAGCTCGCGGTGTCGGACATCTTCGGCGGCAACGCGTTCCTTCCCGTGCTGTTCCTCGCCGCGGGACTGCTTTCAGGCTCGGCCGTCCTGCCCCAGGCGCAGGCGACCGACGTCTATTTGACGGCGCTCGGAATCGTGCTTACGACGGTCTACCTGTGGGGGCTCGTAACGCGGCCGAACAGGGTCGTGCTGGGGATGGGGCTCGACTCGGTCGCCGTGCTCGTGCTCTACGCGGGCGGGATCGCCGGGCTCATCGCGGTGTCGAACAGCTAGCTTCGACGCATGAACCCGAGACGGGCGCGGTACTTCCGGGCCGCGCGGATCGCGGTGCTCCTGCTCGTGATCGGGTACTTCCTCGCGCCGTACAGCGTGCGGTCGTGGATCCCGGTGTGGCTGCTGTTCCTCCTGGCGCTGGG
>DATBGG010000078.1:0-4498 GCA_036558065.1 Gaiellaceae bacterium
ACCGTCAGCGAGATCCGCATCCGGACGGTGCCTGCCTGCGCCAGGCGCGTCAGCTCGGAGCCGAGCGCGGAGGAGATGACGATCGCCGGGATGCCGACAGTTCCGAAGACCGTGGCCGAGAGGGGCGCTGTCCGTCCCGGCGACCCGTCGTTCGCCATCAGCGCGGCGCGGGCGCCGTGCGACTCGGCGATGGCCGCCTTTTGCGTGAACGCGCAGACGCCGCGCGTCATCAGCGCGATCGCGCCGTGCGGGAACCCGGAGAAGTCGGACCCCTCGCAGCCGCTCGAGGGTGATCCGGACCGGACCGGGACGACCGGCGCGGTGAAGTCTCCTCCGGCCGAGTAGCGCATGACGATGAAGTCCGGGCCTCGCTCGTAGCGCTTCAGGCCGGGCGAGACGCGCTCGAGCACGGTCGGCTTCGTCTCGCGGAAGTAGTCGAACGTGAACGTGCGCAGCTTGGGCTTGTAGCCGACCGCGCGCAGCTGCTTCGCGACGTAGGCCACCGACTGCGTGTACCCGCGCGTGCCGACCGCGCGGGTGCCGTTGTTCCGCGCAGCGATCGTCTCGAGCGACTTGAGGTGCTTCTTGAGATGAGCGGGCGTGACGGCCCGTGCGAGCGCGGAGCCCGGGGCCGCCTTCTGTCCGTGCGCAGCGGAGTCGGCTCCCGCGGCGAGCAGGACTCCGAGCCCGATCGCGACCGCGAACACTCGCACCTGACTTGATAGACGGCGCGCCGGAAGGGAAGTTTGGCCCGTGGTGGCCCTCTAGGCCGCCGTCAACTCGCGCCTCGGCGAGCTCGCCTTCCGGCTCCGGTGCGACGCGATGTGCTTCGCGACGTAGGAAGCGTCGCGGCCCCGGTTCGGAAAGACGTCCGACGAGAACGAGTGGAGGAAGATCAGCCCGAGGAAGTAGAGCCCGGGCTCGGCCTCGACGACGCCTCGTACGTGCTCCGGATCGCCGTTCTCGTCGAAGACGGGCAGGTCGATCCAGCCGAAGTCGGTGCGGAAGCCCGTGCACCAGATGACGTTCGCCACGTCCAGCGCACGGCCGTCCTCGAGCAGTGGCCGCCCCTCTGCCACCCCGGTCACGCGCCCGACGCGCTCGACTCCCGCGGCCTCGAGCTCCTGCGCCCGTGTGCGAATCAGCGGATCCGGACCGATGTTCATCGCGGCCTTCCGGCCGATCGGGTTCGATTTCGTGAGCACGCGATGCCCGACGAACCGGAAGACGCGAAAGCCGATGCGCGCCGGAAACGTCCCGTGCTTGACCGGGATCTGCCCGATCTTCGGCCCGGCGAGCACCACGCGGCGCGATGCGCGCAGCTCGACCGCCAGCTCGGCGCCCGAGTTCCCGGCGCCGACGAGCAGGACGTCGCCGTCCTGGAGCTGCGACGGGTTGCGGTACTCCGAGGAGTGGAGCTGGACGGTCCTCGGATCGATCTCCGCCGCGAAGGCGGGCGTCTTCGGAATGTTGTGCGCTCCGGTCGCGACGATCACGTTGTCGGCCTCGAAGGACTCGTCTCCGGCCGTGACGACGAAGCGCCCGTCCTCCTTGGACAGTCCGTCGACCTCGAGGCCGTGCCGTACCGGGAGCTCGAACTCCGCCGCGAACTCCTCGAGGTAGTCCGCCACCTCGTCCTTCGTCGGGTGCGCCCAGTTCGGCATGTCCAGGCGCTTGCCGGGCAGCCGGCTGAAGAGTGCCGGCGTGAACAGGCGGAGCGAGTCCCAGCGGTCGCGCCACGAGTCGCCTGTCCGTTCGTTCGCGTCGAGGATGACGAAGGGCCTGCCGCGCTTGGCGAGGTAGTAGCCCGCCATCAGCCCGAATTGGCCTCCGCCCACGATCACGGTCTCTGTGTACGTGCTCATCTCGGCCTCCAATCGCTCATCGCATTGCGGCGTGCACCGGCCATAGCTCGCGACGCGGGAGGGCTCGCACACCCGCCGAGCGCAGCGCGTCGATGTAGTGCTCGCGGAAGAACCGCTCAGCCTGCTCCTCGGTCTCCCAGACCTCGATCACGCGCCAGCCGCCGTTCGGCCCAGGCCCCGCGATGTGGAAGATCCCGCCCGCGGGCTTGTCCGAGCCGAGCCGGCGGCGGATCCGCTCGTACTCCTCTGCGGAGCCCTTCCTGCTCTCGAGCATCAGTGCAACGGCCATGCCTCCACGCTAGGAGCGCGGTGTGCGTGCCGCATCGGGCGGATCAGCCAACTTCACGCGAGGACAAGTGGTCATTTCTGACCACGCGCGGCGGAGTCAGACGAGCTCGTGCTGGAACGCGAAGGCCGTCGCCGCGGTGCGGGACGAGACGCCGAGCTTCGCGAAGATGTTCTGCAGGTGGCGCGCGACCGTGTGCTCGCTGACGACGAGCGCCGCGGCGATCTCGCGATTCGTCTTCCCGGCCGCGACGAGGCGCAGCACCTCCAGCTCGCGGGTGCTCAAACCGTGGTCTCCGGCCGGCGTGCGGCCCTCGAGTGCGTCGACGCGCGCGAGGTCCGGTGCGGCGGCCAGCCGCTCGAAGGCCTCCCGGGCCGCGCCCAGCTCCATGCCCGCGCTCTCCTCGTCGCCGAGGGCCCGGCACGCGTGCCCGACCAGCACGCGGACGCGGGCGACTTCGTAGGGCGCGTCGAGCTCCTGCCAGAGGCGGCAGGCCCGCCGCAACGCTTTCAGCGCAGCCTCCGCCCTGCCTTCCGCGAGCTCGACCGCGCCGCGCGCTCCCGCGGCCATCGCCTCGAGCATCGCGCGCCTGCCGGAGCCCGCGATCTCGTCGAGCTCGTCCGCGGCGCGACGTGCCTCCTCGAGGTCGCCGACCGCGAGCATCACCTCGACCAGGACGGGGAGCATGGCGGCGCGCTGTAGCGGAACCACCGTCTCACCGAGCGCGCGGCGAATCATCACCGCGGCCGACTCGCCGTCTCCCTGCGCGAGTCGCAGCAGCGCGAGTCCCGGCTGCGGCTCGCGGCCCAGAGCGCTGGCGTCGCGGTAGGCCGCCTCCGCCGCGTCGAAGTCACCCTGCAAACGGTGGAGCTCGCCCTGCTGGTAGAGCGCCTGACCTGCCGCGCGCCGATTCATCGCCTCGTCGCAGCGCTCCCGGGCCAGCTTCGCCTCCTCGAGCGCGTCCCGCCATTCGCCGTGGAACTGCATCAGCCCGGCGCGATGCGCGAGACAGCGACCGGCGAACGACACCAGCTGCGGCTGCCCCTCGCACCAGCGCGTCAACGCACTCGTCCACTCCTGCGCGCGCCGTAGCTCGAACGCCTCTTCGCAACCCGCGATCACGGCGCAGTAGACGACTCCCGCGATCACGGGCGAGACGAGGTCGGCCGTGACCCCGACCATCGCCTCGTCGAGCAGGCGCAGGCCTTCGTCGACCGCTCCCTGCCCGATGCGGGCCATTCCCTGGAGCTGAAGAGCGAGCGCAGCCAGGTCCGCGTCGTCGTAGCGCTCTGCGTACTCGACCGCCTTGGCCGCGGCCTCGTACGCACCCTCGTAGTCGCCCTCCGACTCGGCCTGGAAGCCGACCGGGATCTGGAGCCAGCCGAGCTCCACGCAGTCCCGTCCCTCCCGCTCGACGAGGCGCTGCGACCGGCCGAACCAGCCGCTGGCCGGGCCCATCTCGCCGCGCATCGCCAACGTCATCCCCAGCCAGCCCGCGCTCGCGGCGGCTGCGAGGTTGTCGCCTTCCTCGAGATGAGCGAGGTGCGCCCGCTCGAGCAGCGTCGTGTGCTCGTTCATCCGCCCGATCAGCGACGCGGCCGCTGCCAGGAGATCGAGGTCGCCGGCTCCGAGCGGCTCCCGTTCGTCGGCGTTCGACAACGCCGTGTACGCGTCCAGCCAAGCCCGCCTCGCGAAGGAGGTGCGGCCGCGCTCGAGCTCGTCGCCCGCATCGACCACGGGGTCACTCTACGCCAGAGCGCTCCGGCAGGTTAGGGTCGCACCGTGCTCTGGTGGATCCTGATCGCGATCGTCGTCTTCTTCTTCCTCGTGCTCTGGGTGCGCGCGCTGATCGACGTCTGGGGCCACCGGCCCGATCTCAGCGGCTCGGCCAAGGCGGCCTGGACGATCATCATGCTGATCCTCCCGTTCATCGGGCTCCTCATCTACACAATGCTGCGCCCGGCGAACGCGAGCGCCTAGGTCAACAGTTCATCGCCTCGTAAGGAGTCCCCGTCTAGGTTCCCGCCCGGAGCAGGCGTCGTCGATGCCTACAGAAGGGGGAAGCGAAATGTCCGGTCGCCCGAAGAGCGCATTGCTCGCAGTCGTTCTGCTCTGTCTTTGGATCGTCCCGCTGACAGCGGCCAGCGGTACGGGGTCGGTCGGCCTCCCTGCCTGGGGCACCGAGCCGTCGCCCAATGCAGGCTTTCCACAGAACGCGTTCTCGGCGGTCGACGTGCTCTCGGCGAACGACGCCTGGGCGGTCGGCCACTACGACGCGAGAGGCTTCGACCATCCGCGGCCGCTCGTCGAGCGCTGGAACGGCTCTGCGTGGAGCTCCGTCGCGGTG
>DATBGG010000079.1:0-15567 GCA_036558065.1 Gaiellaceae bacterium
CTGTTCACGACCGAGGGCGCGGAGGAGCACATCAGCGGCGTGATCCTGTTCGACGAGACGATCCGCCAGTCGTCGGCCGACGGCACGCCGTTCCCGAAGCTGCTCGAAAGCCGCGGGATCGTCCCGGGGATCAAGGTCGACAAGGGCGCGAAGCCGCTCGCCGGCGCCGAGGGCGAGACGGTCACCGAGGGCCTCGACGGGCTGCGCGAGCGGCTCCAGGAGTACTACGAGCTCGGCGCCCGGTTCACGAAGTGGCGCGCGGTGATCTCGATCGGCGACGGGATCCCGAGCGACTACTGCCTGTGGACGAACGCGCACGCGCTCGCCCGGTTCGCCGCGCTGTCGCAGGAGTCGGGCCTCGTCCCGATCGTCGAGCCCGAGGTGCTGATGGACGGGACGCACTCGATCGACGAGTCGTACCGCGTCACCGACCGCATGCTCCAGGCGCTGTACACCGAGCTCTTCGACCAGCGCGTCGCCCGCGAGGGGACGTTGCTGAAGACGAACATGGTCGTGTCCGGGTACGACGCCCAGGAGCAAGCTGGCGTCGACACCGTGGCCGAGATGACGATCAGGTGTCTCGAGAACACATGCCCGGCCGCGGTGCCCGGGGTCGTCTTCCTCTCGGGAGGCATGTCCGACGAGGACGCGACAGCACGGCTGAACGCGATGAACCAGCGCGGGCCTCATCCGTGGGAGCTCTCCTTCTCGTACGGCCGCGCGCTGCAGGCGCCGGCACTGAAGGCGTGGGGCGGTGACCCGAGCAAAGTGGAAGATGCGCAAAAGGCGTTCTACCGACGGGCGAAGTTCAACGGCGCCGCCCGTTCGGGCTCCTACGCCCCCGAGTGGGAGACGGCCGAAGTCGCTTAACGACGAGGTCCTCGCCTCGCACGTCGAGCGCTTCAACGAGGGCGTGCGATCCGGCGATTTCTCGCGCATGCTCGAGCAGTTCACCGAGGACGCCGAGCTGGCCTTCGAAGGCGTCCCGGTCGGGCCGTTCCGCGGCAAGCCGGCGATCGCGCAGGCCTACGCCGAGCAGCCGCCCGACGACGAGATCATGATCCTCAGAACCCGGGAGTCGGGCGACAACCTCGTCGTCGCCGACTACGCGTGGCGAGCCGACCCGGCCTCGCGTGCAGGGTCGATGATCCTGCGTCTGCGGGACGCGGAGATCGACCGCCTCCTCGTCACGTTCGGCTAACGGCCGTAGCGGCCGCCGGAGAGCGCCTCGAGCTTGTTGAAGGCGTGATGCGCCTCGACCCGGCGGACCGTTCCGGAGCGTGAGCGCATGATGATCGACTCCGTGATCGCCCCGTCGGGCGTGTAGCGCACGCCGCGCAGGAGCGCGCCGGTCGTCACTCCCGTCGCGGCGAAGAAGACGTCGTCGCCGCCGACGAGATCGTCCGTCGTCAGCACGCGGTCCAGGTCGTAGCCGGCGTCGATCAGCTTCTGCCGCTCTTCGTCGTCGCGTGGCCAGAGCTTGCCCTGGAGCGCGCCGCCGACGCACTTGAGCGCCGACGCCGAGAGAACGCCCTCGGGCGTGCCGCCGATTCCCATCAGGAGATCGACCCCGCTTTCCGGCCGGGCGGCCGCGATCGACGGGGCGACGTCGCCGTCCGAGATCAGAAGGAGCTTCGCCTCGACCTCGCGAAGAGCGGCGATCAGGTCCGCATGACGCTCGCGCTCGAGGACGACGACCGTGACGTCGCTCGGCTTCACGCCCTTCGCTTTTGCGACGCGCTTGACGTTTTCCGCGGGCGGCGCCTCGATGTCGATCACATCGGTCGCCTCCGGCCCGCAGGCGATCTTGTCCATGTAGACGGCGGCGCCCGGGAAGAACATCGTCCCGCGCTCGGCGCAGGCGATGGTGGCGATCGCGTTCGGCTGGCCCTTCGCGGTCAAGTTCGTGCCCTCGAGCGGGTCGACCGCGACGTCGACCTCGGGACCGGAGCCCGAGCCGACCTCCTCGCCGTTGTAGAGCATCGGCGCCTCGTCCTTCTCGCCCTCGCCGATCACGACGACGCCGGACATCGAGGTCGTGTCCAGCATCAGGCGCATGCCGTCGACGGCAGCCTGGTCGGCGGAGATCTTGTCGCCGCGCCCGATCCATCTGCCCGCTGCCATCGCCGCCGACTCGGTCACGCGGACGAGCTCGAGCGCGAGGTTGCGGTCCGGAGCGCTCGCCGGAACGGTCGAGACGAGGCTTTCGACGCCCTCTGTCACCCACCAATCCTTACATGCGCTCGGGCGCTTCGACGCCGACGAGCTCGAGGTTGAGCGCGATCACGATCTGCGTCGCCCGTACGAGCGCGAGCCGGAAGTCCTGCGCCTCGCTCTCGAGCACGCGGTGCTCGTGGTAGAAGCGGTGGAAGTCGTCGGCGACCCGGATCGCGTAGTTCGGAAGCGCCTGCGGCCCGCGGCGCTCCACCGCCTCTTCGACGACGCCCGGGAATTCGACCAGCCGCTTGATCAGCTCCTTCTCCTCGGGAGCGAGCTCTGCCGGCACCTCGAACGTTTCCGGCACGCTCGGGGCGTTGCGGAGGATGCCGGCGATCCGCGCGTGCGCGTACTGGACGTAGTAGACGGGGTTCTTCTGCGTCTTCTCGGCGGCGAGGTCGACGTCGATGTCGATCGCCTGATCGGGGCCCCGGTTGACGAGGTACCAGCGGGCCGCGTCGACTCCGATCTCGTCCTCGAAGTCGTCGAGGAAGACGACGTCACCGCGGCGCTTCGAGATCTTCGTCTGCTGCCCCCCGGAAACGAGATGGACGAGCTGGTACAGGAGCACCTCGACCCGTTCGGGGTCGTAGCCGAGCATGCGCGCGACGGCGGCGTACCACTGGCGCGTGCCGTGGTGGTCGGCGCCGAGGACGTAGATCGCCCGGTCGAAGCCGCGCTCGAGCTTGTCGACGAGGTAGACGATGTCGGCGGCGCGATAGGTCGGTGTGCCGCCCTGCTCCGGGGAGCGGATGATGACGCGGTCGTCGTCGTCTCCGTACTCGGACGACTTCGCCCACACGGCGCCGTCTTTCTCGTATGTGTCCAGCCGCGGCAGGAGCTCGGGCAGGCGCTCGGCCAGCTCGCTCTGGAGCGCCCACGAGTCGAAGTGGATCCGGAAGCGCTCGAGGGAGGCCTCGATCTGCTCGAGCATGCGCGGCACGGGATCGCCGCCGGTGGCGGCCAGCTCGGCCACGTATGCGCCCCGGTACCCGTCCTCGGGCGGCTCCTCCCCACGCGCCACCGCCTCGACCGAGGCCCGGAACTTCTCCATCTGCGCGCCGGCGTCGTTGTAGTAGTACTCGCGCTCGACGGTGTGCCCCGCGTGGGCGAGGACTCGCGCGACCGAGTCGCCGTACGCGCCGTTCCGCGCCGACGCGACGGTGATCGGCCCGGTCGGGTTCGCCGAGACCATCTCGACCTGCACCCGCTCGGCCGGGTCGGCGAAGCCCCCGCCGTAGCTCGCGCCGGCGTCGAGGATCTCGCGCAGGGCATCGAGGTACCAGGCCGAGCCGAGCCAGAGGTTGACGAATCCGGGCCCGGCGATCTCCGCGCGCTCGACGAGCTCGAGCGACTCCGCCTTCTGGACGAGCTCCTCCGCGATCTCCCGCGGCGGCCGCTTGCGCTGCGGCGCGAGCTGGAGCGCCGCGTTCGTCGCGAAGTCGCCGTGCTCGGAGCTCGCCGGTCGCTCCAGCGGCGCACCAAGCTCGGCCGAGAGCCGCTCGAGAGCCTTAGCCGGCAATGACCTCACGGGGGGCGAACAGCTCTTCGAGCTTGCGGAGCTCGTCCGCGCTGCCCGCTGCGATCATCACGTCCCCGATCTCCAGCGGCAAGTCGGGCGACGGCGTCGTGTCGAAGCTCCCATCCTGCTTCTTGAGCGCGACGATGACCGCCCCGGTCTCGTGCCTGATCCGGAGTCCTCGAATCGTCTTGGCCGCCTGCCCCGAGGCCTCCGTTACTTCGATTTCCTCGTATTGGAGATCGCCGCCCCCGGTGCCCGAGACGGTCTCCAGGAACGCGGACACCTGCGGGCGGAGGACGAGCGCGGCCATCTCCTTGCCGGCCGTGGAATAGGGCTGCACGACCCGATCCGCACCGGCCCGCCGAAGCTTCTCGGCTACGTCCGCGTCGGACGCGCGCGCGACGATGAACAGATCTGGGCGCGCGGCCCGCGCGGACAGTGTGATGAAGAGGTTGTCCACGTCGGAGTCGGAGGAGGCGACGAGGCCCTTGGCCTTTGCCAGCCCCGCGGCCGCGAGGTCCTCGTCGTCGGTCCCGTTGCCGTCGATGTACAGCGTCCCGTGCGATGCGGCGTGCTCGAGCGCATCGGAATTGAAGTCGAGCACGACATACCTTGCGCCGGCCTCGCGGAACTCGTCCGCCACCCGGCGCCCGACCCGCCCGTAGCCGCAGATGATGTAGTGATCCTCGAGGCGATCGATCGTCCGCTTCCTCCTTCGCTCGGCCAGCGCGCCGGTGAAGACGCCCCGCGCAATCCCCTCGACAAGGATCGTCGCGATGAAGGCAAAGATAGTGAGTCCGGCGAGCACGAGGAAGATCGAGATCAGGCGCGTGGAGTCGTTCGAGGGAACGGTGTCGAGGCCGGTCAGCGAGCTCGTGACGACGGAGCGGTAGAACGCCTGGATCCAGCCCTCGTGGGTGAAGTGGTGGAAGGCGAGCGTCCCGACGAAGATGACGCCCACGGCCGCCGTGAGCGCGAACACGATGCGGCGCGTCGAGAAGGCGTCTTCCACGGGTATATCGTAGGAGTGTGGACGAGGATTCCCGAGAGCGCCAGCTGAACATCCACATCGACCCCGACGTGATGGCGGGCGTCTACTCGAACTTCGCGAACATCAGCTTCTCGCCGTACGAGTTCACGCTGACGTTCGCGCGAATCGACCACGAGGTCGAGGACGGCGACGTCCCGGGTGTCGTCGTCGCGCGCGTCAACCTCTCGCACCATTTCATGCACGAGCTGCTCGGCGCGATGAACGACGCCTACTCGAAATGGCAGACCCAGGAGGGCATCCGGAACCTCCCCGAGACGACCGACCGCGGCGACTCCTAGGGCTCGCGCTCCTGCCAGGCCTGGGCCATCGCGATCCGCTGCATCAGGGTCGGATGCGTGTCGAAGAAGAGGTAGGACCACGTCGGCGGATTCGGCTGCTCGAGGCTCGTCCGGGCGAACTCCTGGAACAGCTGCTTCTGCGCATCGGGCGACTTGTCCGCGACGAGGGCCGACCAGTCCGCCTCGCCCTCGTAACGCCGTGAGGCGACATTGGTGAGCGGCGTGATCGCGACGTTCAGCAACACCAGGACGAGCACGCCGTAGGGCAGGAGGCCCGGATCGCCCAGGCCGCCGCGCCGCGCCGTGATGCGCGCGAGCAGGAACGCAAGCGGGAAGGCGAACAGGATCGTCCAGCCGATGCCCTTCCAGAGGTGGTGGTGGGCGATGTGCCCGAACTCGTGCGCGAGGACGACGCGCACCTCCTCGTCCGAGAAGCGCCCGTCGAGAAGCGTGTCCCAGACGACGACCCGCTCAGTCGGGCCGAGCCCGACCGCGAACGCGTTCGCCTCTTTCGTGAAGTTGCTCACCTTCTCGACGTCCACGGGCGTGTCGATCCCCTCGGCGCGCTGGAGCATCTGCACGTCCCGGCGGAGCTGCGGATCCTTCGGACGATGGATTCCACCGGCGAGCAGGTAGGGGCCGACGGCGACGAAGACGGCCGCGAGGAGGACGAAGATGGGTGTCACCGGGAGCCACCAGTTCCGCGGATTCCGGCGCGCGAAGAACATGATCACGGCCACCAGGAGCATCACGAACGCCACGGACCCGGCGAGCTCCGCCCACGGCTCCACGAGCCAGTCGAGCCACGAGCCTTCCGTCAGCCCGTGCCGGTCGTCCCACCAGCGCAGCGCGATCGAGAACGGCAGGTCGACGGCCCAGAGCGTGACGAGCGTGATCATGGCGACGATCATCCCGGCGCCGATCGCGCCCAGCCCCGTGTTCCGGGCGAGCCGCGGCGCCCTGCGCGTCAGGACGAGCAGCGCGACGATCGTCGCCACGAGCGAGAGCAGGAGGTCGATGCGGACGAAACGCTCGTAGCGGGCCGTCTTGTCGAGGAACGAGGCGCTGAAGTAGTCGTTCTGGTCGAGCTTCGGCAGGTGCAGGTTCCCGGGGACGGTCGTGCGCAGCAGGAAGTACGCGGTCACGAGCCAGACCACGACGGCCGCCAGCGTTATCGTTGCGACCCCCCAGGCAGGCCATTTGCGAGCCGCAGTCGTTTCCGACATCCACGCGAACTTACACGCGCTCGAGGCCGTCCTCGGGGCGATCGACGCCGATCCGCCGGACGAGCTCTGGTGCCTGGGCGACCTCGTCGGCTACGGCCCGCGCCCGAACGAGGTGGTCGAGATCGTCCGGGAGCGGGCGCGGCTCTGCCTCGTCGGGAACCACGACCTGGGCGTGCTCGGGCGCCTCGATCTCGAGGACTTCACGCTCGACGCGGCGGCCGTCGCGCGCTGGACGCGAACGGTGCTGCTCGACGAGAGCCGCGCGTTCCTCGAGGGCCTCGAGCCCGAGGCGAAGGTCGACGGCGCCGAGCTCTACCACGCGAGCCCGCGCGACCCGGTCTGGGAGTACGTGATCAGCCCCGAAGCCGCGCTGGCGGCGCTCGAGGCGACCGTGGCGCCGGTCGTTCTCGTCGGCCACAGCCACATCGCGCTCGCCATCTCGCTGGTAGAGGAGACGCTCGACGGCTCCGTCGCGCCCGACGGCACCGAGGTCGACCTCGATCGCGGCCGTTGGCTGCTCAACCCGGGCTCGGTCGGACAGCCGCGCGACGGCGACCCGCGGGCTGCGTGGCTCGAGCTCGACTTCGAGGCGCGTTCCGGGCGCTTCCACCGAGTCGACTACGACATCGAGCGGACGCAGGCGGAGATGGACGAGCGGGACCTGCCCGAGGCGCTGGCCGAGAGACTCGCGCTGGGCGCCTAGGCGACGGGAGCGATCGGGATGACCTCGGCGGGCTCGTCTTCGCCGAAGGTGATCCCCTCGCGGGCGAGCGCGAGCTGGACTTCCTCACGCGCCTTGTAGATGCGCCACTTGACCGTGGCCAGCGTGATCTCCAGCGCGTCCGCGATCTCCGTGTAGGAGAGACCCACGACGTCGCGCAGGAGCAGCGCCATCTTCAGGTCGGCCGTCAGGTTGGCGACCGAGCGCCAGACGGCGTCCATCGCCTCGACCCGCTCGAGCGGAATGTCGACGACCTCGAGCGGCGGCGCGTCTTCGAGCGCGACCGACAGGCGCGGCCGGCGCTCGCTCGCGCGCAACTCGTCGAGCACGCGGTTCTTCGTCACCTGGAACAGCCAGGTCGTGAACTTCGAGCGGAGCGAGAACTTGGGGAGCCCCTGGAAGACGCGGAGGAAGACTTCCTGCGTCAGATCCTCGGCCAGCGACCGGTCACCGACGAGCCGCAGGACGTAGTTGTAGACCGGCGTCTCGTAGGCACGGACGATCAGGGTGAAAGCCCGCTCGTCGCCACGCTGGGCTTTCCGCAGTACGCCATGGTCGGGCTGGGTCAGGGGCATGCAGAGAAGGTGCGGGAGTATAGCCCGCTCAGGGGGTCGTCTCCAACAGATTTTGGCCAGACATTTGTAAGGGTTTTGCAATTCCGAGCAGGGAAATTGCGGTCGGCACGAGGTCGCTCAGCTCGCCCTCAGCGGCCAGTGAGATATCGGGGTCGGTCACTACCAGGGGTACGGGATTCGACGTGTGAGCGGTTTGCGGATTGCCGTCGCCGTCGAGCATCTCCTCCGCGTTTCCATGATCCGCCGTCACGAGGGCGATTCCTCCTTCGCGCTCGACCGCGGCGAGGATCGTGCCGAGCGCTCGGTCAGCGGCCTCGACCGCCTCGACCGCGGCCGGGATCGACCCCGTGTGGCCGACCATGTCCGGGTTGGCCAGGTTGACGACCGCGAAGCCGTAGCCGTCGTCTGCGAGCGCCTTGTCGAGCTCGTCAGCGACCTGCGCGGCGGACATCTCCGGCTTGTGGTCGTAGCTCGGGACGTCGCGCGGTGAGGGCACGAGGATCCGCGTCTCGCCCTGCCACTCCTGCTCGCGGCCGCCGTTGAAGAAGTAGGTGACGTGCGCGTACTTCTCCGTCTCGGCGACGTGCAGCTGGCGGATGCCGTGCTCCGCGCAGACCTCGGCCATCGTCTCGTGGATGTCCTGCTCCTCGAAGGCGACAGGGCAGTCGAAGTCGTCTCGGTAGCGCGTCATCGTCGTTACATCGAACTGTGAGGCAAGGAGGCGCTCAGTCAACTGCCTCGCGCGATCGGGGCGGAAGTTGAAGAAGATGGCCGAGTCGGAGGTGGCCAGCCGAGGACGGTCCGGAAAGACGATGGGCTCGATGAACTCGTCCGTCACACCTTCGTCGTAGCTCCGTTGCACTTCTTGCACGGGGTCTGACCCCTGGACGCCTCTGCCGTGGACGATGGCCTCGAGAGCCTTGTCCGTTCGGTCCCAGCGCTGGTCGCGGTCCATCGCGTAGTAGCGGCCGGCGACGGTCGCGATCCGGTCGGTCGGGAGCTCGGCGAGGTCGTGGACGGCGGAGTGCGGCGAGACGTCGCGGCCGTCGGTGAAGGCGTGGATCCACGTCTTCTCCGGCGCGAACCGGAGCAGCGCCTGCACGTGGTCGATGTGCGAGTGGACTCCGCCGTGGGAGACGAGCCCGAGCAGGTGCACGTTCTCCCCGCGCTCGAACGCGCCCTTCAGCGCCGGGTTCTCGAAGAACGAGCCGTCCTCGATCGACTTGTTCACGCGCACGAGGTCCTGGAGCAGCACGCGGCCGGAGCCGATCGTGAGGTGCCCGACCTCGGAGTTGCCCATCTGGCCCGGGGGCAGGCCGACCGCCTCGCCCGAGGCCTCCAGCGTCGTGTGCGGGTACTCGGCCCAGAGCTTGTCGAAGACGGGCGTGTCCGCCTGCTCGACGGCGTTGCCCGGCCCGGGCGGCGCAAGGCCCCAGCCGTCCAGGATGACGAGCGCTACGAGTGGGTAGCTGCGAGGCAAATCGCCGCGAACGATTCCACGTCGAGCGAGGCGCCGCCGACGAGGGCGCCGTCCACATCGGTTTGGCCGAGGAGCTCGGCGGCGTTGTCGGGCTTCACCGAGCCGCCGTAGAGCACCGGCACGTCGAGCAGGCCCTTGATGAAGGCGTGCGCCTCCTGGGCCATCTCGGGCGTCGCCGTCTTGCCTGTGCCGATCGCCCAGACGGGCTCGTAGGCGACGACGAGGTTGTCCTCAGCCTCGAGCACGGAGGCCTGCCGTCGCAGGACGTCCTCCGTCTCCCCCGCCTCGCGCTCGGCCTCGCTCTCGCCGACGCAGGCGATCACGGACAGGCCCGCGTCGAGCGCAGCCCGGGCGCGTCGCGCCACGTGCTCGTCCGTCTCGCCGAAGTACTGGCGGCGTTCCGAGTGGCCGACGATGGCGCCGTAGACGCCGAGCTCGCGGAGCATGGGCGCGGACACCTCTCCGGTGAACGCGCCTTCGTCCTCCCAGTGGACGTTCTGGGCGGCGACGGCAATGTCGGTTCCGGCCAGGACCTGAACGGCCACCGCCAGCGAGGTGAACGGCGGGCAGACGGCGACGTCGATCCCCTCGAAGTCCTGCTCGTGCTTCTTGAGCTCGACACAGAACTCGGCCGTCTCGGCGGCGCCCTTGTACATCTTCCAGTTGCCGGCGATCAGCACGTCATTCCTCCGGGATAGCTGCCACGCCCGGTAATTCTTTCCCTTCCAGGAGCTCGAGGGAAGCGCCGCCGCCCGTCGAGGCCCAGTCGACCTCGTTGACGAGCCCCATCTCCGTCAGCGCACGGACTGAATCCGCCCCGCCGACGACGGTGAACGCGAAGGACTTCGCGACCGCGTCGGCCACCGCCCTCGTGCCCTCGGCGAAGCGCGGCCACTCGAAGACGCCCATCGGGCCGTTCCAGAAGACGGTCTTCGCATCCGCGATCGCGGCGGCGAACGCCTCGCGCGTCTCCGGGCCGATGTCGAGCCCGAGCCAGCCCTCCGGCAGCTCGTCGTAGGGCACGACCTTCGACTCCGCGTCCGCTTCGAACTCGGCTGCCGCAACGACGTCGGTCGGCAGCTCGACGTCGAACGTGAGCGGGTTCTCGCCGCGGATCTGCTCGGCCATCTTCCCGCCGATCAGCACCTGGTCGGCCTTGCCGCCGAGGTGCTCGAGCACGCCGAGCTTGTCGTCCACCTTCGCGCCGCCGGAGATGAGCACGAACGGGCGCTCGACCTCTCCGAGCAGCTTGCCGAGCTCCTCGAGCTCACGTTCGAGCAGCAGTCCGGCATACGCGGGCAACAGCTCCGCGACGCCGACCGTGGACGCGTGCGCGCGGTGCGCCGAGCCGAAGGCGTCGTTCACGAACAGGTCGAGGTCGTCCGCGAGCTCCCGCGCGAACCCGGGGTCGTTCGTCGTCTCGCCGGGGTTGAACCGCGTGTTCTCGAGGACGCGAATGCGCTCGTCCGGGAGCAGCTCCCGCAGCCGCGCCTCGACCGGCTTCATCGAGAACGCGGGATCCTCGCCCTTCGGCCGGCCGAGGTGCGAGCAGACCACGATCTCGGCCGCGCCACGCTCGAGCAGTAGCTGCAGCGTCGGGATCGACGCGCGGATGCGCGTGTCGTCGGCGACCTGTCCGTCCTCGAGCGGCACGTTGAGGTCGGCGCGGACGAGAGCTCGCTTGCCGGCCGCGTCTGCGCCGCGAACCGAGCGCGGGTGCCTCATTCGGTCATGGGGATGCTCTGGAAGAGCTCAATCAGGTTCCCGGACGGGTCGCGCACGTACGCGACGCGGCCTCCCCACTCGCCCCTGTCGACCGGGCCCGCAACGACCGGACTCCCGAGACGGGCGACCTCCGCGTCGACGTCGTCCACCTCGAGCACGAGCAGGGTCGAGTCGCCCGGCGGGCGCAGCTCGACGGCGTCGGCCTGTCCGGAGCGCTCGAAGATCGCCACGGCGCCCTCGCCCGCGACGAAGCTCGCGTACGGCGGCTCGTCGATCGACCCGAACCCCGGCTCCAGGCCGAGCGTCTCCGAATAGAAGCGATACGCCGACGCGAAGTCGTCGACGAGGAAGCGAACCTGGCTGAGCCTCACAGCAAGCGGTCGATCAGGTCGACCAGCCGGCACGAGTAGCCCCACTCGTTGTCGTACCAGCCGATGACCTTCACCTGATTGCCGTGCGCCATCGTGGAGAGCCCGTCGATGATGCAGGAGTACGGGTTGCCGACGATGTCGGACGAGACGATCGGGTCCTCGGTGTACTGGAGGATCCCGGCCCAGCGGTCGCTCTCGGCGGCCGTGCGGTACGCGTCGTTGACCGCCTCCGCGCTCGCTTCGCTCCCGAGCACGCTGACGAGGTCGGTGACGCTTCCGTCGGGCACCGGCACGCGCATCGCCATCCCGTCGACCTTGCCCTTCAGCTCCGGGATCACCTCGCCGATCGCCTTCGCCGCCCCCGTCGAGGCCGGGATGATGCTCTGCGGCGCGGCGCGCATTCGCCGGAGGTCGGCCTTGCCCTTGCGGGTCAGGTGGATCTGGTCCTGGAGCTGCTGCTCGGTCGTGTACGCGTGGATCGTCGTCATGAACCCAGCCTCGAGCCCGAACGAGTCGAGGAGGATCTTGGCCATCGGCGCAACGCAGTTCGTCGTGCACGACGCGTTCGAGATGATGTGGTGCTGCTCCGCGTCGTACTGGTCGTCGTTGACGCCGAGCACGATCGTGATGTCCGGCTCCGTCGCCGGGGCCGAGATCACAACCTTTCCGGCGCCCGCCGTCAGGTGCTGGGTCGCCCCCTCGCGGTCGGTGAACAGGCCGGTCGACTCGACGACCACGTCGACGTCCATGTCCTTCCAGGGGAGCGCAGTCGGATCTCGCTCGGAGAGCACCTTGAACGACTTGCCGTCGACCGAGATCGAGTCCTCCGAGTGCCCCACGTCGCCGCCGAGGACGCCGAGTGTCGAGTCGTACTTGAGCATGTGCGCCAGGATGTCCGGCGAGGCGAGATCGTTGACGGCCACGATCTCGAATCCCGGATCCTTCTCGAGGTACGCGCGGTAGAAGTTCCGTCCGATCCGGCCGAAGCCGTTGATGCCCACGTTGGTCGCCATCGGTGCCGAGTCTAACCACCCTTTCGGGGAGTAGGCCGCCGGCGAACCGCTTCCTACCCTGATTTTGAAGCATGAAGTCTGCGGTTGTTCTGGCGATGGTCTGCGCATTCCTCGGGTTCGCACGCCCGAGCGAGGCCGCGCTCGGTGTCGGCGTCGCCGACAACACGCTCCTGGGGAGCCCCGACGGTGGCGCGTCGTTTCTCTCGCTCATGAACGACGTCGGGCTCCGACAGCTGCGGCTGCCGGTTCGCTGGGATCCGGCGCGACCGGCGCGGATCGAGCACGAGGCCGAGATCCGCGCGCTGCTGCCGGCCGCGGCCGTGCGTGGCGTGACCGTCGCGTTCTCCATTCAGGGCACGAACGCGCAGGCGCTCTCCTCACCGCAGGCTCCCGCCCAGCTCGCCCCCTTTCTGCAGAAGCTGGCTCGCTCGTTCCCAACCGTGAAGGACGTGATCGTCGGGAACGAGCCGAACCAGCCGCGCTTCTGGCAGCCGCAGTTCGACCCAGGGGGCGCGAACGTCTCCGCGGGCAGGTACGAGGCGCTCCTGGCTACGAGCTACGACGCCCTGAAGGCGGTCGATCCGGAGATCGACGTGATCGGCCTCGGGCTCTCCTCGCGCGGCAACGACAACCCGAACGCATCCGGCAACGTCTCCACGTCGCCGGTCAGGTTCCTCCTGGAGCTGGGCGCCGCGTACCGGGGGAGCGGGCGGACGCGGCCGCTGATGGACGAGCTCGCCTACCACCCGTATCCCAGGAGGGACACCGACTCGCTCACGGAGGGCTTCCTGTGGCCGAACGCCGGGGTGACCAACCTGGGACGGATCAAGCAGGCCTTCTGGGACGCCTTTCACGGCACCGGCCAGCCGACGTTCGAGGCGGGGCTGCAGATGCGGCTCGACGAGGTCGGTTGGCAGGTGAGCGTCCCGAGGGGCTCGCTCCACGCCTATTTCGGCAGGGAGACCGTGCAGCCGACGACCGAGGCGCGGCAGGCAGCCATCTACTCGTCGCTCGTGCGCTACGCAGCCTGCGACTCGACCGTCGACGCGCTGTTGTTCTTCGGGCTGCGCGACGAGCCGAACCTCTCGCGCTGGCAGGCCGGGCTCATGCGCGCGAACGGAACTCCCAGGAGGTCGTACGTGGCCGTGAAGACCGTGCTCGAGCAGACCGGCGGCCACTGCGTCGGGAAGATGCGCGGTTGGCGGCATTCGACCAAGGTCGTGGGCGCGTCGGCGCGCTTTGCGACGGCGCGCCGACTCCCGAGCCGTGTTCGCTCGTGGAGCTTTCTCGCGTCGGCGGGAGAGGACGCGGCCTTCGACGCCGGCATCTACCGCTGGCGCGGCCGGCTCGGAGCTCGGGTGCGGTCGGAGACAGGCCGGCTGGAGGCACAGGTCCTGCGTTACGTCCGCTTTCCCTCGAAGCGCCTTGCGCCGGGGAGATACGTCTACTCGATCCACTTCCGAGCCGACGCGAACGAGGGCCGCACGACGCGCAAGACGAGCCGCCCGTTCGTCGTCCACCGCTAAGCGCTCGTTAGAGGGATCAGCGGAGAGCCCACAACCGCCGAGGTGATGGCGGGGCATGAAGCGCTTCACCGTCACACTCGTACTCGCGTGCGCCGCTCTCGTCGTGGCTGCGCCGGGTCAAGCTGCGATCAACGTCGGCGTCGCGGACGACCATCCGGTCGGGACCGCCGACGGCGGAGCTGCGTTCTTCGCCGTGATGAACGACGTCGGGCTGCGCGAGGTGCGCCTCAGCGTCCTCTGGGATCCGACACAGCCGACGACGATCGTCAACCAGGCGTCCATCGACGCCGTCCTGCCCGTCGCGACGCTGCGAGGAGTCAAGATCGTCTTCTCGGTCGCGCCGCTCAAGGCCCGGGCGATGGCCGATCCCGCCTCGGCCGGCAAGTTCGTCGCGTTCGTGGAGCAGGTCGCTCGTACGCACCCGACCGTCAAGGACGTGATCGTCGGCAACGAACCGAACCAGCCCCGCTTCTGGCAGCCGCAGTTCGACTCGCGAGGCAGGAATGTGTCCGGGGCGGCCTACGAAGCCGTGCTCGCAGCCTCGTACGACGTGCTCAAGGCCGTCGACCCGTCGATCAACGTGATCGGCGTCGGGCTCTCGCCGCGCGGGAACGACAATCCGCGCGCGTCCGGCAACGTCTCCACCTCGCCGGTGAAGTTCCTCCAGGCGGTCGGCAAGGCGTACCGGGCCAGCCGGCGCAGGAAGCCGCTCATGGACGAGTTTGCGTACCACCCGTATCCGAAGAAGGACACCGACGCCTTCACGGACGGGTATCCGTGGCCGAACGCGGGCGTGACCAACCTCGATCGCGTCAAGCAGGCGTTCTGGGACGCGTTCGGCGGAACGGCGCAGCCCACGTTCGAGCAGAGGCTCAAGGTCAAGCTGGACGAGGTCGGCTGGCAGGTGGCGGTGCCACCGTCGGCGGCCGGCTCGTACTTCGGCGCGGAGAGCATCGCGCCGACGACCGAGGCGGCCCAGGCCACGAACTACGCAGGGCTGCTCCGCTATGTCGCGTGCGACCCGGCGGTCGACTCGGTGCTCTTCTTCGGGCTGCAGGACGAGCCGAACCTCGATCGCTGGCAGGCAGGCCTCATGCGTGCGGACGGGACGAAGCGCCCGTCCTACGACGCCGTCAAGAGCACGATCGCGCAGACCGGCGGAAATTGCCCGGGGCGGATGCGCTCGTGGCGTCATACGACGGTCGTGGACGGCGCGAAGGCGACGTTCCGGCGCGATCGGCGCCTGCCGAGCCGGGTCGACTCGTGGAGCTTCCTCGCCTCCGCGGACGAGGACGCCGTCTTCGACGCGGGCATCTACCGCCTGCGCGGCGGCCACCGCGGGGCGCGAGCGCTCTCGGAGACCGGCCGGCTCGACGCGCACCTCACGCGCTACGTCCGCTTCCGCGCACGGCGCCTGCGCCCGGGACGGTACGTGTACTCGATCCGCTTCCGAGCCGCCGCCAACCTGGGCCGGGTCACCCGCAAGACGAGCCGCCCGTTCGTGATCTACCGAGCCCGCTAGCTCCCCACACCCGGACTGACCGCCGACGCGAGGCAGAGAGCGGCGGGCCGCGTCGTCAGCGCTCGCGCTGACGACATTAGAGGCCGTGCGGGCTCTGCCCGTGCGGCCGTCTTAATCCCTCCGGCCCGCCGCCGCAGGCTCCCACGAGTAGCCGGCGCACCTAGTCGCCGTGCGCCGCCGCTTCGTCCCACAGGAGTAGGCGGCGGGCCGGAGGGGAAGCTCCGAGGACGACCTCCCCCTCCCGTTGAACCGCGCTCCGGACCTTGGCGACGGACGGGGTCTGAATCCATCGCCGGACGAGCACAGACCCGCCGCAAAACGGAGTATTGCGCACTCCGAA
>DATBGG010000080.1:0-6502 GCA_036558065.1 Gaiellaceae bacterium
GACGTCCGCGAGACGTGGCGCCTGTTCGAGGAGCTGCAGCTCCAGGCGGGGCTCGCGCTCGAAGCGCTCTTCGTCAAGCTCCACCGCGAGCTGGCCGGCGGCGCAGTCCCGAGCTAGCTCTTGTTCAGCTCACCGAGCATCTCGTCCGCGACGCTCCAGAAGGCGGCCTGAGCGGCGGGCGAGGTGCCGAGCGGCGAGCCGTGGTCCGCGACGAACCCCGGCCCCGAATTGACGAAGTCGAGCCGGACCTTCTTTGCCGGGAACCCGCCCTGCTCGAGGCGGCGCAGGAGGATCCGCGCGCCGTTCCGGCCGACGACGCGGTCGGCCTGGCCCATCTGGATCACGACCTCGGTCGCGTGGTCGAGCGGCTTCAGGTCGACGATCTTCCCCTCGTTCCCAACGGAGGCCGGGAAGATGCTCATGATCTCCCCGGGGACCGGCAGCTTGTTCCTCTTCGCGGCGGCTCCGTACTCGATGGCCAGCGCCCCGCCCCGCGAGTAGCCGATCGCGAGCACCGGAAGTCCCTTGACGTCGACGCGATCCGTCGCCGCGCGGACGCCCGTGGCGATGTGGGGGATCGGATCCTGCGTGTAGAAGACCTCGAACCGCGGGTAGATGACGATGCTCCCGTGCTTGACGAGATGCCTGATCCAGGGGAGATGGTTCTTCGGAGTCGCCTCGTCTGGGCCGCCCTGTCCGTGGAAGAAGACGACGAGGTCCTTCGGCTTGCCGGCGGGGCGGTAGACCCAGACGGCGTCGTCGTTCTGGCCGATGGGGCCGATCACCGTCGCCGTCTTGGGATAGGTCGTCTTGCTTCCGCCGCAGCCGGCGAGCGCCACGATTGCAGCGAGAGCGAGTAGGCCGGGGCCGAGCCTCATCACTCACTCGGACGCTCGCGAGCCGTTGCGGTTAGCGGCAGCGAAAGGGCCAGACCCTCTGGCGGTGCCTGGCCCTGCGCTGACGGAGTGCCTTGATCGTCCTAAAAGACGTACATGACGAGGAGGACGATCAGGATGATCAGAAGAACGGTGCCCAACCCGATATACATGATCCACCTCCTCTCGGCGAGTGCGCGCAAATGATTTCCGCGCGCGGCCAGGCTCAAACATCGCCCGCTCGCTAGTTCGGATATGGGATCGGAATCGGCCCGTCCGGCGGAGGAGTGTGCCTGCCGCCTCGAACGTCTTCGGCGTCGTCCTCGCGCACCTCGAGATCGTCGAGCTCTTCGGGCTGCTCCTGCTTCTCGTCGCTCATCCTGTCCTCCTTGGCTGAATGCGCAGGTCCTACGAAACCGCGAGGGCTTCGTCAAGCTTCTCGAGGCCCTCGTCGAGCTCCTCACGCGTGATCGTCAAGGGCGGGGCGACGATGATCACGTTCCAGTGCGTCATCAGGTACAGGCCGCGCTCGAGGGCGGCCTTCGCGATCTTCGCCATCGGCGCGAACGCCTCGCCCGACGCGTTGAACGGGACGAGCGGCTCGCGGCTCTCGCGGTCCTTGACGAGCTCCACGCCGTAGAAGAGGCCCAGGCCCCGCACCTCGCCGATCGACTCGTGCTTGTCGGCCAGCGCTGCGAGACCGTCGCCGAGCGCCTCGCCCATCGTGGCTGCGTTCTCGACGATGCCCTCCTCGCGGAACGCCTCGATCGACGCGACCCCAGCGGCGCACGCGAGCGGGTGTCCCGAGTACGTGAGCCCGCCCGCGAAGTACTTGTCCCGCACCCAGTCGGCGATCTTCTCGGAGATCGTCATCGCGCCCAGCGGCACGTAGCCGGAGTTGATCCCCTTGGCCAGCGTGATGATGTCCGGGACGACGTCCCAGTGCTCGCAGCCGAACCACTTGCCGGTGCGCCCGAAGCCGGCCATCACCTCGTCGAGGATGAGCAGGATCCCGTGCCGGTCGCACACCTCGCGCACCGACTGCAGGTAACCCGGCGGGGGCGGGATGACCCCGTTCGTCCCGGTGATCGTCTCCATGATCACGGCGGCCACGTTCTGCGGGCCCTCGTACTGGAGGATCTCCTCGAGGTGCGGCGCGCCCGTGCAGACCGGGCACGGATCGGGATGCCCGGCGGGGCAGCGGTACGTGTAGGGGTCGAGGAGCCGCACGACGCCCGGGACGCCCGGCTCGGCCGGCCAGCGGCGCGGGTCCCCGGTCGCCGAGATCGCGCCTGCGGTCGCGCCGTGGTACGAGCGGTAGCGCGCGACGATCTTCTGGCGTCCCGTGTACCAGCGCGCGAGCTTGATCGCGTTCTCGTTCGCCTCCGCGCCCCCGTTCGTGAAGAACGACATCGTCAGGTCGCCGGGCGTGACCTCGGCCAGGAGCCGCGCCAGCTCGGAGCGCTGCTCGTTCGCCATCATCGGCCCGATCGTCGTCAGCCGCTCCGCCTGCTCCTTGATCGCGGCGATCACCTTCGGGTGCTGGTGCCCGAGCGAGACGTTGACGAGCTGCGACGCGAAGTCGAGGTAGCGATTGCCGTCGAAGTCCCAGAAGTACCGTCCCTCGGCGCCCGCGATCGGGATCGGGTCGATCGCCGAGCGCACCGACCACGAGTGGAGGACGTACTTCGCGTCGTCGGTCTTGACTCGGCTGGTCTCGGTGGTCGCCATTACCTGGGGAACTCCATCGGGATTGTCGCAGGTGGCTTGCCGATGAGGATGGCGATCTCGCGCAGGTTGCTGAGCTCGATCTCGCGCGGGTCGCCGGTCTCGGCCTTGCCGTCGACCAGGATCTTGATCGGCGTCTTCGGCTTGCAGTAGGCGCCGACGCAGTCCGGGGTGAGCTTGATCGCCCATTGCGTGAAGAACTGGCCGAGCTTGTTCGGCGACGGCGTCTTCGTCTCGGTGTGGAGGAGGCCCGAGAGGTCGTGCGTGTGCAGGGGCGAGATGCACGGCTTGCTGCACTCCTGTCGGAGGCCCGCGCCGATCACGAGGCCGTCTGCGCTCGTGTCAGCGACGGTGTCCGGGTCGTCGAGGTCGATGCCGATGCCCGCGGGCACGAATATCGGCCGGCCGTCGACGAAGACGTCCAGATGGGAGTGCACGTGGTACTGCAGGAACTCGGCCTTCTCGGGGACGAGGCCGGCCGCGCAGGTGAGCGCCATGGGGTTCTCGGGCGCGTTCCACGGGGCCTTGGTCGCCCGCGGCGCCGCGACGTCGCCGAGCCCGGCGCAGACGCTCTCTTGTTGTGTGCCGTTCGAGCTCTTGTCGCCGCCACCCCCGCCGCCGCCGCAGCCTGCCACCACGATGAGCAGGAGACCGCAGATCGCAGCCGCGCGTAGCGCCATGAGAAAACCCTAGTCGCGCTAGGCTGACCTCGTGACAGAGGTCGCACAGGCTCCAGGAAAGCCGGACGCGAAGCTGCGCCGCATCCGCCACTGGATCGGCGGGCAGAGCGTCGCCGGAGAGTCGGGCCGGAGCGGGCCCGTCTACAACCCGGCGCTCGGTGTCCAGACGGGCGAGGTCGACTTCGCCTCGCGCGAGGAGGTCGATCGCGCGGTCGCCGCCGCGAGGGCCGCGTTCCCGGCCTGGCGGGAGGTCTCGCTCTCGCGCAAGCAGGAGCTGCTGTTCCGCATCCGCGAGCTCGTCCACGACCGGCTCGAGGAGATCGCGAAGATCCTCACGGACGAGCACGGCAAGGTGCTGTCGGACGCGAAGGGCGAGGTGCAGCGCGGGCTCGAGGTGATCGAGCACGCGTGCGGCATCCCGACGCTCCTGCGGGGCAGCTTCTCCGAGCAGGCCTCGACCGGGATCGACGTCTACTCGATCCGCCAGCCGCTGGGGGTCGCGGCCGGGATCACGCCGTTCAACTTCCCGGCGATGGTGCCCATGTGGATGTGGGCGCCGGCCTTGGCCTGCGGGAACACGTTCATCTTGAAGCCGTCCGAGAAGGACCCGTCCGCATCGATCTACGTCGCGGAGCTGCTCAAGGAGGCGGGCCTGCCCGACGGCGTCTTCAACGTCGTCCACGGCGACAAGGAAGCGGTCGACGCGATCCTCGAGCACCCGGACGTGGACGCGGTCAGCTTCGTCGGCTCGACGCCGATCGCGAAGTACATCTATACGCAGGGCTCCGCGGCAGGGAAGCGCGTGCAGGCGCTCGGCGGGGCGAAGAACCACATGGTCGTGCTGCCGGACGCGGACATCGGGATGGCCGCCGACGCGGCGGTCAGCGCGGGCTACGGCTCGGCAGGCGAGCGCTGCATGGCGATCTCGGCCGTCGTGGCCGTGGGCGACGCGGCCGAGCCGCTCGTCGATGCGATCAAGGAGCGGCTGCCGAACGTGAAGGTCGGCCCGGGGACCGAGCCGGATTCCGAGATGGGCCCGCTGATCACGCGCGAGCACCGCGACAAGGTCGCCTCGTACATCGACTCGGGGCGCGAGCAGGGCGCGACTGTGGTCGCCGACGGCCGCGAGACGAGCCCCGACGGCGACGGCTTCTTCCTGGGCGTGTCCCTGCTGGACAACGTGACGCCCGAGATGGACGCCTACAAGGACGAGATCTTCGGCCCGGTGCTCTCGGTCGTCCGGGCCGAGACCTACGACGACGCCGTGCGCATGGTCAACGAGAACCCGTACGGGAACGGCGTCGCCATCTTCACGCGCGACGGCGGCGCGGCCAGGCAGTTCCAGTTCGAGGTCGAAGCGGGGATGGTCGGGATCAACGTCCCGATCCCGGTGCCGGTCGCGTACTACTCGTTCGGCGGCTGGAAGTCGTCGCTCTTCGGCGACGCGCACGTGTACGGGCCGGAGGGGATCAACTTCTACACGCGCGGGAAGGTCGTCACCTCGCGCTGGCCCGACCCGGCGACGAGCCAGGTCGACCTCGGCTTCCCGCAGACGCGCTAGGTCCGTGGTGGAGGGTCCGTTCGTCCCGCCCGGATTCGTCGTCCCGCTCGCTCTGACGACGGAGCGCTTCACCCTCGAGCCGCTCGGGCCGGAGCACAACGAGTCCGACTACGAGGCGTGGTCGTCGTCCGTGGAGCACATCCACAAGACGCCCGGCTGGGAGACGAGCTCCTGGCCCGACGATCGCAGCCTCGCGGACAACCTCGGCGATCTGGAAGGGCACGCCGACGACTTCGAGCGTAGGACGGGCTTCACCTACACCGTCCTCGATCCCGCGACCGGCGACGTGATCGGCTGCCTGTACATCTATCCCGACAAGAGCGGGCAGCACGACGCGCGTGTGCGCTCGTGGGTGCGGGCGAGCCGGGCCGAGCTCGACGAGCCGCTGTGGCGGGCGGTCACGAACTGGCTGGCGGACGAATGGCCGTTCGAGCGGGTGGAGTACGCCGAGCGCGCTTGACATATTCCGATACAGGAATATATTAGGGCAATGGCCCGCTCCGCCACCACGGCAGACGTCTTCAACGCGGTCGCCGAGGCACGGCGTCGCGAGATCCTGGACACGCTGATCGGAGGCGAGAAGGCGGTGGGGACGATCGTCGACGACCTCTCGCTGTCGCAGCCACAGGTCTCGAAGCACCTACGCGTGCTCAGCGAGGTCGGGCTCGTCAGCTGCCGGGCGGAAGGGCGTCGCCGGCTGTACCGACTGGAGCCCGCGCACCTTCGGCCGCTGCACGACTGGATGGCCAAGTACGAGCAGGCCTGGAACGAGCGACTCGATCGG
Organism: Gaiellaceae bacterium; assembly: GCA_036558065.1. GTDB lineage: Bacteria > Actinomycetota > Thermoleophilia > Gaiellales > Gaiellaceae > VAXT01. Next base: position 5,629 of record DATBGG010000080.1, read on the forward strand.
ATGGACGACTACCTCAGAGAGCTACAAGACAAGGAGAGCCGCAGTGACACCTAACAGGCACGGATCCGCAGTCCTCGAATTCCCGAGCGATCTCGCGATCGTCACCACTCGAAAGTTCGACGCTCCCCTCGAGCTCGTCTTCGACGTCTGGACGAACCCGGAGCACGTGCGCAACTGGTTCGCGCCGTTCGCGGATGAGGTGACGGAGTGCTCGATCGACCTGCGCGTCGGGGGGAGCTACCACATCGTCTTCGTCACCCCGGACGGGAAGGAGTGCTCGTTTCGTGGAACCTTCCTGGAGGTCGAGCCGCCGACACGGACGGTCGCGACGTGGCTGTTCGAAGGGTGGCCGGATGCGGACGCCGTCGAGACCGTGGAGCTGCACGAGAAGGACGGCGTGACGACGCTCACGATGACGATGGTGTTCAGCGACCAGGCCGGCCGTGCCCACATGACGGGCGAGAACGGCGGTCAGCAGAGCAGCTTCGACAAGATGGAGGACTACCTGAGGTCACTGGTCGAGCAGAAGGAGACGGTCTCCGGCTAGTCGCCCGAAAGAGAAGCTCGCCGCCGAGCGGAAGCAGCGAGACGCTTCGTAGCCTTACGCGACCGCGGTCTCGGCCTTCAGCTCTTCGCCGAACTTCGCCCTTGCGACGAACTGGCCGACGCCGGGGGACGCGACGAGCTCTCCGTCCTCGACCAGGACCTGGCCGCGCAGTAGCACGAGCTCGGGCGTTCCGGTGACCTCGGTGCCCTCGAACAGGTTGTAGTCCGACTTCGAGTGATGGGTCGCGGCCGAGATCGTGACCTTCTTCTCCGGGTCGAAGACGACGATGTCCGCGTCGGACCCGACCGCGATCGTGCCCTTGCGCGG
>DATBGG010000081.1:0-20990 GCA_036558065.1 Gaiellaceae bacterium
GGCATAGCGGAACGTGGTCGGCCGGTTCCGCCAGCGCCCGCGCGCAGCCTTCAGCGTCTTCCCGGCGATCGTGGCGCCGGAGATCCTCGGCAAGGCGCGGTTGTGCGGCTTGCCCGCGGAGCCGGCGGACGAGCTCCCGGCCACGACCAGCGCCGTCAAGAGCGAGGTGGCGCCGCAGATCGTCCGAAGTCGCATCCGAGGCGTTAGGGCGGCGGGAAGCTCAGGTAGTGGGTTCGGATCCAGTTGCCGTACGCGCCGTTCGGCGTGCCGTCGAAGTCCGAGATCAGCGAGAGGCAGTCGCCCCACGTGTCCCACGTCCAGGCCTCGTAGTTGACGCCGTGCGCGTCGGCCCAGTTGACCATCGCCTGCGTGTTCGAGGTGCCGCAGCTCGAGGCGTCGTAGGTCTCGCCGAACTCACCGAAGACGACCGGTACCTGCGCGGCGACCGCGCCGGTGATCTGGTTGAGGCAGCTCGGCGTGTAGCAGGCGTTGCCGCCGTACACGTGCTGCTCGGCCATCAACTGGTTGAGCGGGTCGGTGGGCTTGTTCGCGAGCCACTGCTGGAGGTTGTTCGCGTAGTCGATGCCCGAAGCCGTGACAACGTTCGTCGCGTTCGTCGCGCGGATCGTGGTCAGTGCGGACTGCATGCCGAACGCGGCGTAGCCGACGCTGCACGAGGAGCCGCCGTTCTTCCAGCACGCCCAGCTGATGTCGTGGGGCTCGGACTGGAGCCCGAAGAAGGTGTTGGGGTCGTCCTTGAACTTGTTCGCGATCGCCGTCCAGGCAGCGGGCGAATGATCCTGGTCGAGGATCGGCGGGTGGTCGGTCGCCTGCTGGTTACCGGGTGCGGCCCACATGAGGCTGATCTCCGCGTACAGGCCATGCGCGTGTAGCCGGGTCACGTACGCCTTGATCGCGTTCATGTAGTTCGCGCCCGCGTACTGAGCCGGAACGCCGTTGATCCCGAGCACGCAGTCCTCGTTCAGGCCCATGTGCACGACGTTCACGTGCCACGCGGCCATGGCCTCGATCATCGCGTTGTCGCTCGGCCCGTCGAAGATCCCCCAGCCCTGGATGCAGGCGAACTCCGTGCCCGAGTAGTTCACGCCGTGCAGGTGGACCGGCTGGTTGTTCCCGTCCAGGAGCTGGTTGCCCGAGACGTGGAGGCCAGACGGCGGAGGCGGCGGTGGTGGTGGAGGAGGAGGAGGCGGCGGAGGAGGCGGAGGCGGAGGAGGAGGAGGAGGAGGAGGAGGAGGAGGAGGCGGAGGCGGCGGAGGCGGCGGAGGAGGCGGAGGCGGAGGCGGAGGCGGAGGCGGCGGAGGCGGCGGAGGAGGTGGCGGGGGCGGTGGCGGATCCCCAGCGAGGGCGTCCTGGCAAACATTGCCGTGAGCGGCGTCCCCCTGCGCCGTCCAGATGAACGCCCCCATCAGTCCGGCCTGTGACGCGTAGTCCGCGAACTGCCCGCAACCACCGGGCGGTGGGTCGGGGTACTCGTCGACATCGATCCCGACGGCGAACTTCCACGCCGGGAGCCCCTGCTCGATCGTGTCCTGGACGTCGGCCTGCATCTGGGTCAAGTTGTCGCCGTAGGTCATCAGATTGAACTGATCGACCGACGACTGGCTCGGCTCGTACCACGGGCCCTGCCAGTTCGTGACCACGTCTGCCGAAACGGTCAATCCGGCCGCGTGCGCCGGCGCAGAGATCGCCAGGATGCATGCGGTCATCTGAGCCGATGGCGGCCCCTGCGCGGACCAGACCTCGCTCTCCATGTCCAGGTCGATCCCGTCGAACCCGCGCGAGGTCGCCCAGTTGACGAGGTTCTGGACGAACTGCGCCCGGTTCGTGTCGTTGCAGGCCTGATGCCAGTGCTGATTGTCGGCACCGCCGATCGAGATGAATGCCTGGACGCCGTGGTTGTGCGCGGCTGCGACCCAGGCGGGGACGTCGATGTCGGTCAGGAAGCTGGTGTCCAGTCCCGGCCCGTTTCGCGTCTGTAGAGCGAACAAGACAACCTGCGTCAGGTCGTCCCATGCCATATCCGAGCTGGGTGCCCAGCCGAGGTCGAATGCCATCACGACACGTCCCGGTGGGGGTGGTGGGGGTGGAGGAGGAGGGGGCGGGGGCGGAGGCGGAGGAGGCGGCGGCGGCCCAGGAGGCGGAGGAGGCGGCGGCGGCCCAGGTGGCGGAGGAGGCGGCGGCGGCGGGGGCGGAGGCGGAGGAGGAGGTGGCGGAGGCGGCCCAGGTGGTGGCGGAGGAGGCGGCGGCGGAGGTGGCGGTGGTGGAGGCGTTGGCGGCGGTGGAGGAAGCGGCGGCTGCGGTGGCGCAGGCGGCGGCGGTGGCGGGTTTGGCTCTCTCTGGACGTTGTTCTTGACGGGCTTCGTCCAAGCCGACTTGGCGACCATCCTGCCCGACCGGTTCGAGGCGACGACGACGACGCGCAGCCGGTGGCCCACGTCTGTCGCCCTGATCACGTACGCCGGCTTCGAAGCGCGCGCGACCTTCACGCACTTGCTTCCGCGGTTGCAGCGCTGCCACGAGTAGCGGAACGACCGGGGACGGCCGGCCCAGCGACCGTGGGACGCCTTCAGCCGGCTCCCCGCGACGGCCTTCCCCGTGATCTTGGGAACCGCGAGGTTGCGCGGCTTGGAGGACGAGCGCGCACCGGAGCCGCCTGCGAGGACGAGCACGGCAAGCAGCAGCGTGAGCGAGACGGGGGCGTAGCGGCGTTTGAGCACGATGGGGGCCTCGTACTGGGCTTCTAGATCGGCGTGGCGGCCGATTCTTTCATCCCCACAAAGGGCTACCTCAAACACCGCGCGTTGTGGGGCTGAAAACCCTGGACTGTGCGGAATATTTCTTGCGCGCCTCCCCGATCGGCTAGGTCGGACGGCGGCTTGGTTGCGCGCCGCGGAGGCGCATTCCCCCACCGAACGGCCAGCGACCTCATCCCCCGTCGGGGTTTCGACTCTGGTCTTAAAAACGCGGCTCCAGGCCCCTAGGCTCCATGTACTGCCGCGTGCGTATTCAGCGGCAGAGACAACGTCGGGAGGTAGTGGGGACTACATGGCGGAGATGAGCCTCGAGAGCTCATATGCGCTGCCGTCGATCGGCACGGCGCAGCGGACCGTGTTCGCGAACCAGCGGACGCTCGAGATCCTCGAGCAGCGCCGCACCGCGGGCAGGGCGCGTCGCCGCGGTTGGCTGATGCGCCGCATGCTCCTCCTCGCCGACGTCGCCGCGCTCGCCGCGACCTTCGCGGTCGTCGAGCTCGTCTTCGGCGCCGGCTCGGGCGCGTACCAGCACTTCGGAGCAGGCATGGAGTACGCCCTGCTCCTGGCGACGATCCCCGGCTGGATCGTGATCGCGCGCCTCTACGGCCTCTACGAGCAGGACGAGGAGCGCACGCACCATCCGACCTCGGACGAGCTGAGCCGCGTCTTCCACCTCGTCACGGTCGGGGTCTGGCTGCTCTTCGTCGGCGAGTGGCTCCTCGGAGTCGCGTCCCCGAGCTTCTCGAAGGCGTTTGCGCTCTGGGCGCTCGCGATCGCGCTGATCACCCTGACGCGCTCGATTGCGCGCCACTGGTGCCGGCGCAGCATCACCTACCTCCAGAACACGATCATCATCGGGGCCGGCGACGTGGGCCAGAGCATGGCCCGCAAGATGCTCCGCCACCCCGAGTACGGCTTCAACCTCGTCGGCTTCGTCGACAACCAACCCAGGGCGAGGCAGGACGGTCTCGACCACGTCGCGCTCCTCGGCGGAACGGGTCACCTCGAGGAGCTCGTGCGCATGCTCGACGTCGAGCGGGTCGTGATCGCCTTCTCGAACGAGTCGTCCGAAGACACGCTCGAGCTGCTGCGGTCGCTCAACGAGCTCGACGTCCAGGTCGACATCGTCCCGCGGCTCTACGAGCTCGTCAGCCCGGGCGTGAAGATCGACACGCTGGAAGGCGTGCCGGTCATCAACCTCCCTCCCCCACGCCTGACACGCTCGGCTGCGCTCATCAAGCGGACGATCGACATCCTCGGCGCGCTCGTCGGCCTCGCCCTGACCGCTCCCCTGTTCATCTACTTCGCGTGGCGTGTGAAGCGCGACTCGCCCGGCCCGATCTTCTTCCGGCAGACCCGCCTTGGGAAGGGCCGGCGCGAGTTCACGGCGCTGAAGTTCCGCACGATGAAGGTCGACGTCGACACCTCCGTGCACGAGAAGTACATCCGGGAGTCGATGGATCCCCGGTCGGCGCAGACGCACAACGGCGTCTACAAGCTCGATCGGGGCGACGCGATCACGCGCAGCGGCCACTGGCTCCGCAAGACGAGCCTCGACGAGCTGCCGCAGCTGATCAACGTCCTGCGCGGTGACATGTCCCTCGTCGGCCCGCGCCCGTGCATCGAGTACGAGACGGAGAATTTCCTGCCTCACCACTTCGATCGGTTCCTCGTCCCGGCCGGCATCACGGGCCTGTGGCAGGTGACCGCCCGCGCACAGTCGACGTTCCGCGAAGCGCTCGACATGGACGTCGCCTACGCGCGCGGCTGGTCGCTCGGCCTCGACCTGCGGTTGCTCGTCCGGACACCTCTGCAAATCCTCAGTCGAAAGGCGACAGCGTGAGCTCGAACGGCAACGGCAACGGGCACCACCCGAACGGAAACGGCAACGGCAACGGCCACTCGAACGGAAACGGTCACGGAATCGGCCACGCGCACCTCGCGCTGACCGACGACCTCCGCCTCCGCCGGACGGACATCCCGCGGATCGCCGTCGTCGGGCTCGGCTACTGGGGCCCGAATCTCGTCCGCAACCTGCACGAGCTCCCCGAGGCCGACCTTGCCTGCGTCTGTGACGCGAGCGAGAAGGCGCTCGACACGATCGCGCTGCGCTACCCGGCGATTCCGGGCACGACCGACTTCGACGACATCCTCACCGACTCGTCGATCGACGCCGTCGTCCTCGCGACGCCGGTCTCGACGCACTACTCGCTGGGGATGCGCGCGCTCGAGGCCGGCAAGCACCTCTTCGTGGAGAAGCCGCTCGCGGCCTCGTCCGAGGAGGGCGCGGAGATGATCCAGACGGCGAACGAGCGCGGCGTCGTGCTCATGCCCGGTCACACGTTCCTGTACAGCCCGCCGGTCGACGCCGTGCGGAACCTGATCACGAGCGGCGAGCTCGGCGAGATCTACTTCATCTCGACGAGCCGGGTCAACCTCGGGCTGCACCAGACGGACGTCAGCGTGGCCTGGGATCTCGGCCCGCACGACTTCTCGATCCTGCGCTACTGGCTGGAAGAGGCGCCGACGAACGTGACGGCCCTGGCTCGCGGCTGCGTGATGCCCGACAGCCCGGACGTGGCGTTCATCAACCTCCAGTTCCCGTCGGGGACGATCGCGAACGTCGAGATCTCGTGGCTCGCGCCGAGCAAGCTGCGCCGGACGACGGTTGTCGGCTCGCAGAAGATGGTCGTCTACGACGACACGAGCAACGAGCCGGTGCGCGTATTCGACAGCGGCGTCAACCTGCGCAACCCGGAGACGTTCGGCGAGTACCGCCTGACGTACCGGACCGGGGACATCGTCTCGCCGCACATCGCGGCGTCCGAGCCGCTCTTCCTCGAGCTCCAGGACTTCGCGTCCTCGATCCGCGACGGCGGCACGCCTCGCTCGAGCGCACAGCTCGGGCTCGACGTCGTGCGGACGATCGAAGCCGTGGACGAGTCGCTCGAGCGCGACGGCGCTCGGGTCGAGATTCCCGCGTAGCGAAGGCTTCTCTCGCTCGTCGGCACGGGCGCTGCGGCGCGCTCGTGCCGACCGTTGCGGTGTTTACAGCACCTAGCCAGTGTGCTAGAAGCAAGAGAAGTAAATCTGATGTTTTCCGAACAAAACTCCACCTTGCTCGACTGGTAGTGAACAGCGGCGATAACCCGGCTGCGATGCGGCGGCTGCCGGTTGCGGTGCTGTTCAACAGCTATCCGCTCCTGCTCGACGTCCTTGAACCGACCCTGCGCGGAGAGATCGAGATCGCGGGACGGGCGACGACGACGGCCGATGCTGCGCGTCTGATCGCGAACCACGAGCCGGACCTGCTCATCGCCGGCGTCGAAGCGGCTGCGGGGCCGGAAGAGGTGTTCGAGCTGGTTCGCGACTCGCTCGACAAGCACCCCGCACTGAAGGTGATCGCCTTCTCCTCGAGCTCGGATCGCAGGCTGCTCGCAGAGGCGTTCGACGCGGGCGTCTGCGCCCTGATCGCGCCGAACGCGGCACCGGAGGACATCGCGGTCGCGATCAGGCAGGCGACCGATCCGTCGATCCACTTCGCGCCGGCGACGATGCCGCCGCCGAAGCGGAAGCTGGAGTCGGCGGACGACCCGGGCTTGACCGAGCGCGAGATCGAGACCGTCCGGCTCGTGGCCAAAGGCCTGTCCAACGCCGAGGTCGGCCGCACGCTCCTCGTGACCGAGCAGACGGTCAAGTTCCACCTCTCGAACATCTTCCGGAAGCTGAACGTCACGAACCGGACACAGGCGACGCGACGCGCCGAGATGATGAACCTCCTGGACGAGGGCGCTGACGTGCAGGCCCACGCCCGGGCCGCCGCCAACTAGAGAAGCTCGCTCACCGGCAAGATGCGCTCGATGGTCGAGCTGTTTCCCGATACCGCGGCCGTCGACGGCGGCGACCTTTCAGTCGGCGGTCTGCGCTTGTCCGCGCTTGCGACCGAGTTCGGCACCCCGCTCGTCGTCTACGACGAGGAGACGATCCTGCGGGCCGTCCACGCCTACCGGGCCGCCGCGCCCGAGGCGTTGCTCGTCTACGGGGTGAAGGCGTTTCCGAACGCAGCCGTGCTGCGGCTGCTCTCGTCGGAGGAGATCGGCGCCGACGTGTCGACGCTGGGCGAGCTCGAGCTCGCGTTGCGGGCGGGGATCCCCGGCGAGCGGCTCGTCGTGCACGGGAACAACAAGAGCGACGAGGAGCTCGCGGCAGCGGCCGGCGCCGAGGCGGCGTTCGTCGTGCTCGACGCGCCCGACGAGGTCGAGCGCGCGGCCGAGGCGGGCGTGCGGCGCGTTCTCGTGCGCGCGACACCCGGAGTCGAAGCCGATACGCACCCGTCGATCCGCACGGCGCACGAAGGGTCGAAGTTCGGCCTTCCGCCGAACGACGCGGTGGACGCGCTGAGCAGGGCGCGCGACGCGGGACTCGAGGCGGCAGGCGTGCATGTGCACGTCGGCTCGCAATTGCTGGACGCGAGCGCGGGGCTGGCGACCGTCGACTGGATCGCGGACTTCTCGGCGCGCTGCCGCGAAGAGCTCGGCTGGACGCCCGAGGTCGTCGATCTCGGCGGCGGGCTCGGCATCCAATACGTCGAGGGCAAGGCGCCGCAGTCGATCGAGGACTTCGTGGGCGAGTTGCTGGGGCGCGTCTCGACGGGATGGGCCGAGCGCGACCTGTCTCCCCCACGCGTGATCCTCGAGCCCGGCCGCTCACTCGTCGGACGCGCGGGCGTGACGGTCTACGAGGTGGGCGCCGTCAAGCAGGTCGCCGACGGCCAGACCTACGTGGCCGTCGACGGAGGGATGTCCGACAACCCGCGGCCCCAGCTCTACCAGGCGGCCTACAGTGGCCTGCTCGCGAACCGCGCCGACGAGGAGCCGTCCGGCACGTACGTCGTGTGCGGCAAGCACTGCGAGTCGGGCGACGTGATGATCCACGACCTGCCGCTTCCGGCCCCTCTCCGCGGCGATCTGCTGGCCGTACCGGCGACCGGGGCCTACGCCTTGTCGATGGCGTCGAACTACAACGTCGTTCCGCGTCCGGCGGCCGTGCTCGTCGCCGACGGCGAGGCGCAGCTGATCAGGCGCCGCGAGACGATCGAGGACGTCCTCCGCTTCGAGACGTAATCCTCTTCGCGATGCGTGTGGCTCCGCGCGAAAATGGGCGCGCCTGGGATCGAACCAGGGACCTCTCGCGTGTGAAGCGAGCGCTCTCCCGCTGAGCTACGCGCCCTAAGAACCGAAGACTAGCGGCAGGTCCGTCACCTTCTTCTCCCGCCTCATTCGACTCGGCGCGCGACTGCCTCGACCAGCGCCTTGCGCTCATGCTCACTCAGCGCACCCGAGAAAGGGGAGCTTTGACGGAGTTCGCGCCCGCGCACGGTGTCCTCGGAAATGACGTCCCGGATCTTCTCGAGCGGAAGGTCGAGGATGCGCTCCCATTCGTCGGCCCAACGCGCATCGATGCGCCCGGCCGCAAACCAACGCGACTGAAGCTCCGCCGTCCGGTGAGTTCGCGGAGGCCGTGGGAGCAGCCGCTTGATGTCCACAGATTCCTCGGCAGCCTCACGGCGCGCCTTCAGTACAGCCGCCAACGGACGCGATCCGTGATCAAGCCTCGAGTCGCTTCAAGTCCTCGAGCAGCTCGATCACCTCGCTGGTCGGGAGTTCTCGCCTGCCTTCAGGAGTGATGACCGCGGCAATCTCGCCTCGGTCCAACCACCTACTGACCGATGAAGTGGTTGATGATGTTCGACGTGATCCGCTGCGTCGCCGCGTTCACGTACTGCCCACCGGGCGCGCAGCCGCAGAAGCCGCTGCCGTAGCCCGCGTCGAGGCCCCACGGCCACTGGATCGTCCCGGCGGAGAAGACCGTCCCGCCGCCGTTCGGCGCCGTGTACAGCGTCGCGTCGCTCCACGTGTTCGTCGCGTTCCCGTCGGCCGCAGGCACGTAGGAGTGCCCGACCGTCTGGAGCCCGGCCGGCTCCCACTGGACGTAGGCCGAGAGCGCAGGCGTCGTCGAGGCCCGGGAGTCGAACTCGTAGCCCACGACTCCCGGCAGGGCGTTCTGGTTCCCGCCGCTCGTGAAGATGTTGTTCGTCCCGTTCCCGCTGTAGGTGTGCAGCCCGGTGCCGGCGTAGATCCAGCTGCTCGCGTTCGAGACGAGGAACGGCCGGTCGTTCGCCACGCCGCCGAGCATGACGCCGCCGATCTCGTTCTCGGGATGCGTCAGCGGCGGTGGCAGGAGGCGCCACTCGAACGTCGTCGAGTTAGGCAGCGCGTTCTTGTCCGCGTGCATCCGCCTGTTCGCAACCCCGGAGAAGCTCGGCGACCAGATGATCCGGTAGTAGAAGTTGTTCGCGCTGAACAGCGCCATGTTCACGCCGGAGCTGATCGCGTTCCGCACGCGGTCGCGCATGTTGTCCGAGTAGTACTCGTCGTGGCCCGTGTTCACCATCACGCGATGGCCCGTGAACACGCTCGGGTTCGACTCGAGGTCGATCGACGTCACATAGGTCATGTCGTAGCCCTGCGACTCCATCCAGCGGATCATCGGGTAGTCCCAGTCGAAGAAGTGCCCGGCGCCGTCGCCCGCCTGGCCGTCGAAGTACGGCCGGTCGAACGAGACCGTGTACGCGCGCGGCCCGTTGTTGTCGCCGGTCAGGTCGTTGTAGCGGGCGTAGAGGCTGTAGCCGACGCTGTTGTTGCCCGTGCCGCCCCAGTAGTTGTAGGCCTGCCAGGTCGAGACGTCGAGGTCGTAGACGACGGGTGCGGTGCTCGAGTCGTCGCGCACCACGAACGTCATGTAGTTCTCCCACTGCTGCCCGTCGGTCCGCTTCAGCTTCACGACGTAGTTGCCGGTCGTCCAGCTCGCCGGGACGGTGAGCGTGTAGCTCGTCGTCCAGTGGCACTCGGTCATGCCGAAGTCCGGGTCGTTCTGCGTCGTCACCGTCGGGCATGCCGCCTGCCTCGAGCCGCTCAGCGGGCCTACGTGCTGCATCAGCCGGCCGCCGCAGGACGGAGCGCACGAGGAGCCGTCCGGGTTCGTCCCCTGCGGGTACCAGCCCATCCGGTAGATATCCATCGTGTAGTTGGTGTTGTTCGACGTCGAGACCATGAAGTCGATCGTCGAGCCCTTGTTCACGCTCGTCTTGGAGGCGTAGCCCTCGATCTCCTGGTTCAGCGCCTTGTGGTCGATCGTCAGCTGCCAACTCGTCGTGCCCTGGTTGCGGTTCTCGAGCACGATCGGGTTCGCCGGCGGCACCGCCGGGGTGACCGGCGGGGACTGAGCCGACGCTGCGCCCGTCCCGACCGCGTTCGTCGCCGCGACGGTGAACGTGTACGTCGTGCCGTTGTGGAGGCCGCCGACCGTGAATCCGGTCGCGGTCGACCCCGTGTTGACCGGGGTCTGGGCATTCGCGCCGATGTACGGCGTGATTCGGTAGCTCGTGATCGGGCTGCCGCCGTCGGAGGCGGGCGCCGTCCACGTGAGCGCGACTGCGCTGTCACGCGGAGCACCGGTCACCCCCGTGGGCGCGCCCGGCACAGTCGGCGGGGCGGGCGTCACGGGGTTCGAGGGGACCGATTCGGGGCCGGGCCCTGAGCCGTTGATCGCGAGCACGGTGAAGGTGTAGGTCGTTCCGTTGCTGAGACCCGTCACGGTGTACGAGGTCAGCGTGTTGCCGGTGTTGATCGGCGTCTGGGCGACACTGCCGATGTACGGCGTGATCCGGTAGCCGATGAGCGGGCTGCCGCCGTCGGACACCGGCGCCGACCACCTGATCGACGCGGTGCCGTTGCCTGCCGCGGCGGTGACGTCGGTCGGTGGCCCCGGCGGAGGCGCGGGCTGAGGCGTGATCAGCGGCGAAGGCGTCGAGTCGGCGCCGATGCCCGCCGCGTTGATCGCGGCGACCCTGAACGTGTAGCCGACGCCGTCGACGAGCCCGGCCACGACGAAGGTCGTCGCAGCGGAGCCGGTCATCACGGGATCCTGCGCAGTCGCGCCGACGTACGGCGTGATCCGGTAGCCGGTGATCGGACTGCCACCGTCAGAAGCCGGCGCGTTCCAGGTCAGCGACACAGCGCGGTCGAGCGGGCTGCCGTTGACGCCCGTCGGGGCGCCCGGAGGCTGCGCGCCCGGCGGCGGGAGCGTCGCGATCGACACGTCGTCGAAGTCGTTGTTCGTCAGGCCTTCGTTCCAGAGCTGCAGGCGCTGCAGGTTCGCGGGGCGCGTGTAGTCGCCGGACACGCCCCACGTCGGCTGCGTCTGCCCGTTGATGTAGAGCTGGGCGCCGCCGCCGACCGCGTCGGCCTTGTACTCGACCTGGATCTTGAGCCACGTGCCCTGAGGCGCCGTGTCAACGCCCGTGAAGATCTCGGTGCTCCCCGCGTTCCGGAACGGATAGAAGTAGAAGCCGTGGCGGGAGCCGTCGTAGGAGAGCTCCCACATGATCACGCTCGAGCCGCCGTCGCGCGCCTGCGCGACCGTCGCCACGCGCGAGCCGCCGCCCGTCCGGAACCAGAAGGTGGAGACGCTGTCGGTGACCGGCGCGTCGAGCGCCTTCACGAAGTAGGCGTATTGCGTCTCGAGCGTCGCGATGCGGGCGCCGTAGCCGCCGCCGCGCGCTGCCAGAGACGTCACCGAGACGGTGCCGGTGCCCTGCGTCGCGCCCGTCCAGTTCGAGAGGTTGCCGCTTTCGAAGCCGTCCGTGAAGACGAGGTTCGTGTACTGAGACAGCGCGGGCACTGGGGTGACCGGCTGCGACGGCGTCGAGGGCGGGCCCAGGCCGATGGTGTTGATCGCGGCCACGGTGAACGTGTAGGCCGTGCCGTTCGTTAGGCCGGTGACGACGTAGTTCGTCGGGATCGCGCCGACCGTGATCGGCGTCTGGGCGTTTCCGCCGACGAACGGCGTGATCCGGTAGCCCGTGATCGGGCTTCCACCGTCCGAGGACGGGGCCGTCCAGCCGAGGGTGATCCTCGTGTCGCCCGCGCTCCCGACGACGTTGGTCGGAGCGGCAGGCACCGTCGCCTGCGCCGGAGTGATCGTGCCGGACGCCGAAGAGTCGGGGCCGATGCCCACGCCGTTGATCGCCGCCACGCGGAAGGTGTACGCCGTCCCGTTGTTGAGCCCGCCGACGGTGGCGCTCGTCACCGGGTAGTCGGTGATCGTCGGCGTCTGCGCGTTCGAGCCGATGTACGGCGTGATCCGGTAGCCGCTGATCACGCTGCCGCCGTTCGAGGTCGGCGCCGTCCAGGTGAGGTCGACCGCGTGGTCGCGCGGGTTTCCGGCGACGCCCGTGGGCGCGCCCGGCAGCTGCGCGTTGCCGGGCGGCTTCGCCGAGATCCTGACGTCGTCGTACTCGGTCGTGCCGACCGCGTCGTTCCAGAGCTGGACACGCTGGAGGTTGGTCGTGCGCGTGTAGTTCCCACCCACGCCCCAGGCCGGCTGCGTCTGGCCGTTCAGGTAGATCCGCGCGCCGCCCGTGGCCGAGGCGTTGTACTGGATCTCCACCTTCTGCCACGACCCGACGGCGCCGCTGCCGATGCCCGTGAAGATCTCGACGCTGCCCGTGTTCGTGAACGGATAGAAGACGTACCCCCCGCGGGCCCAGTCGTAGTAGAGCTGCCACATGTTCGCCGCGGAGGCGCCGTCGCGGGCCTGCGCGACCATCTCCATGCCCGAGCCGGAGCCGAGCTTGACCCAGAAGCTCGAAGAGCTGTCCACGAGCGGCGAGGCGAGCGCCTTGACGAGGAACGAGTACTGGCCGGCGGCGTTGACCATCCGCAGCCCGTACGTGCCCTGGCGCGCAGCGCCGGTCGTGACCGTCGTCGTCCCGTTGCCGGGAGCGCCGTCGAAGCCGGTGAGGTCTCCCGACTCGAAGCCGTTCGCGAAGACCATCTCGGTGTAGCCGACCTGCGGCGTGAAAGCCGCCGACGCAGCCGAGGCCGCTCCCGTTCCGATCGAGTTCGTGGCCGCGACCGTGAAGGTGTACGTCGTCCCGTTCGTGAGCCCGGTGACCGTGAAGCTCGTCGAGGCCGAGCCGGTGTTGACCGGCGTCTGCGCGTTCGAGCCGATGTACGGCGTGATCCGGTAGCTCGTGATCGGCCGCCCGCCGTCGGAGGTCGGAGCCGTCCAGCTGAGCGCGACCGAGCGGTCGCCGGCGACGCCGAGGACGTTGCTCGGGGCGCCGGGCGGCGTCGGAGTTGCAACAGGTGTCACCGGGGGCGAAGCAGCAGAATCGGGCCCGGCGCCAACGGCGTTGATCGCCGCGACCGTGAACGTGTACGTCGTGCCGTTCGTGAGGCCGGTGACGTTGAAGCTCGTCCCCGCGGAGCCGGTCAGGATCGGCGTCTGGGCGGCCGTCCCGATGTACGGCGTGATCCGATAGCCGGTGATCGGGCTCCCGCCGTCCGAGGCCGGCGCCGTCCACGTCAGGGCGACCGAGCCGTTGCCGGCGGTGCCGTTCACGTTCGTCGGAGCACCCGGAAGCGTCGCGGTGCCCGGCGGCGCGGCGACCGTCACCTGGTCGAAGTCGGCCGTCATGTTGCCGTCGTTCCAGAGCTGGATGCGCTGGAGGTTCGTCGTCCGGGTGTAGTTGCCCGAGACCGACCAGCCGGCCTGCGTCTGCCCGTTCAGCAGGAGCCGGGCGCCGCCCGTCGAGCTCGCCGTGTACTGGAGCTCGACCTGCACCCAGACGTTCGTCGGCACGCTGTTCGCGCCGGTCGCGATCTCGGTGCTTCCGCTGCCGGTGTACGGATAGAAGAAGAGCTGGTGTGAGCCGCCGTCGTAGTAGAGGTCCCACATGTGCGCGGCGCTCGACACGTCACGGGCCTGCGCGACCGACTGGAAGCCGGTGCCCGCGGCGAAGCGCACCCAGAAGGTCGTCGAGCTGTCGATCAGCGGCTGGGCCAGGCCCTTGTGGAGCACCTGGAACTGCTGTGCGGCGTTGGAGAGCCTGAGCCCGAACGACCCTGCGTGAGCAGCGCCCGCGATTACGGTCGCCGAGCCGTTGCCGAGCAGGCCGTCCCAGGCCGACAGGCTTCCGGACTCGAAGCCGTCTGTGAAGACGATGCTCGAGTAGCCGGGCGGCGTGACGGGCGGTGACGGAGCGGAGTCGGGGCCCGTCCCGACGCTGTTGATCGCTGCGACGCGGAAGGTGTACGTCGTCCCGTTCGCGAGGCCGGTGATGTTGCGGCTCGTCGCGGGCGTTCCGGTGATGATCGGCGTCTGGGCGTTCGCGCCGATGTACGGCGTGATCCGGTAGCTCGTGATCTGGCTGCCGCCGTCCGAGGCCGGCGCCGTCCAGCTCAGGTTGACCGACCCGTTCGCCGCCACTCCGGTGACGTTCGTGGGCGCGTCGGGGACGCTCGCAGGAGCAGCGGGGGCCCCGACGTAGACGTCGTCGAAGTCGGTCGTGAGCGGACCGTCGTTCCACAGCTGGAGCCGGGCGAGGTTCGCGGAGCGCGTGTAGTCGCCTGCGACGCTCCAGCTCGCCTGTGTCTGGTCGTTGACGTAGAGGCGCGCGCCGCCGGTCGCGGTGGCCGTGTACTGGATCTCGACCTTGATCCACGTGTCGGCCGGAGCGGTTCCCGCGCCGGTCGCGATCTCGGTCGCGCCGGTTGCCGTGTAGGGATAGAAGTAGAACGTGTGCTGGCCGCCCTCGTAGGCGAGGTCCCACATGTGCGCCGAGCTCGCGGCGTCCCGGGCCTGGGCCACCATCTGGAAGCCACCGCCGGATGCGAAACGCACCCAGAAGGTCGTCGAGCTGTCGGCCATCGGCGCGGGCAGGCCCTTGGCCAGCGCCTGGAACTGCCCTGAGCCGTTCGACATCCGCAGGCCGAAGGCGCCGGTGCGTGCCGCCGCCGAGGTGACGGTCGCCGAGCCGTTGCCGAGGAGGCCGTTCCAGCCCAGGAGCGTTCCGGACTCGAATCCGTCGGAGAAGACGGGGGTGGTGTACGAGTTCGGAGGGCCGGTCGCCGCCGCGCCAGGAGCAAGCGCGAGAGCGAGGACGAGCGGAAGGGCGAGGAGCAGAACGACGCGCCGAACGGGCCGGGGGCGCCGGAGAGTGTCCTTTACACGCGCACGCGCGCGACGGCGTCCCAGAATGCGCGCAAAGGGCGCGATACCCACCCGATGAAGCCAGACAACGATGATTTCGCTCCTGGACAGAGGATTTCAGGAAGCCTGTGCCGCGCCTACTGGCCGAAGGATCAGACAGGCAAGGCCGTTTTTGCGGCTTGAAACCGGTATTTGCGGGTTCTTGGCGCTAGCCGATCGGCGAATCGCCGTCCCCTAGGCGAATCAGGGCCGAAACAGGCTGTTTCCGGGGGGCTAGACCTTCGAAGGGTTCTCGAATCAGGGGTACGAAAATCCCGCAACCCTCTATACCTTAAGACTCATGTGGCCTTTGTTCCTGCGCGGGAAAGGCGGGGTCTCTCCGGCGTGATGCTGCTGATCCCGCTGTTCGCGATCGTGCTCCTCGCCGGCGCCGTCCTCGGTCTCGGCTGGGACGCGTCCGGTCGCGCCCTCCATCCCGCTTGCGGCGCCTACGACTGGTCGCAGGCGGACTACCCGGAGCTCACGGCCGATGAGGTCACGGTCGGATCGTCGAGCGGCGCGTCCCTGGCCGGCCGCTTCTTCAGGGGGCGCAACGGCGCGACGGTCGTCCTCCTGCACGGCTACGGCGGCAACCAGGACGAGGTGCTGCCACTCGCCGACCAGTTGCGCGGAGCCGGCTACAACGTCTTCACGTACGACCAGCGCGGCTGCGGCGCGAGCACGGGTGAGATCACCTTCGGCGCCCGCGAGCAGGACGACCTCGTCTCGGTCGTCGACTACCTCGCGTCCAGGCCCGACGTCGACGACGGCAAGGTCGGCGTCTTCGGGTTCTCGATGGGCGGCGCGACCGCGATCATGACCGCGGCGCGCGAGCCGCGGATCTCGGCCGTCGTCGCCGACTCGGCATGGTCGGACGTCCGCGCGTGGCTACGGCCGAGCGTCAAGGCCTCGCTCATCCATCCGCGCGATCCGTTCACGGCGCTCTCGTTGAAGCTCGCCGAGCGGCGAACGGGGATCGACCTCGACTCCCTCCGGCCGGCCGACGTCGTCGCTCGCATCTCTCCGCGGCCGCTCCTGCTCGTCCACGGCCGGGCCGACGACGTGATCGAAGCGTCCGAGGCCGAACGGAATCACGCGGCGGCGAGGGAGCCGAAGGAGCTCGTCCTCGTGTCCGGCGCCGGCCACGGCGACACGATCGCACCCGGGGGTGCGTCCCTGCGCCACGTGCGCGAGTTCTTCGACCGCGCGTTTGCGCGAAAGGCCAAGGTGGCGGCATGAGCACGGCGCCCTGGGCCGGCCGCGACGACGTCGCTCCGCCGATGCCCGAGATCGTCCAGCCGGGCGAAGGGCGCAGGGGCCTCGGCCGGCTCGGCCGCTACGCGAACCTGATCAAGCGCAGCATCCACCTCAAGTTCTGGATCGCCGGCTTCGTGAGCAGCCTGCTCCCCGACTTCGCGAGCGGGATCATCCGCGCGCGCATCTACCGCTGGGCGGGCTTCGACGTCGGCGACGGCGCGTTCATCATGGGCAACCTCCGCCTGAAGAGCGCCTCGCCCGACTTCTACAGCAAGCTCTCGATCGGCGAGGGCGCGACGCTCGCGGACGCGATCACGATCAACCTCGACGGCAAGGTCACGATCGGCAAGAACGTCGCGATCGCGCCGCACGTCGTCATCTACACGGGCAGCCACCAGATCGGGCCGGGCTCAAAGCGGATCGGCGCGTTCACGGCCCTGCCGGTGACGATCGAGGAAGGCGCGTGGATCCGCGTGGGCGCGATCCTCGTCCCGGGCGTCACCGTCGGGCGCGGGGCGATCGTCGCCGCGGGCGCGGTCGTGCTCAAGGACGTGCCGCCGAACACGTACGTCGAGGGCAACCCGGCGCAGGTCGTGCGCCAGCTCCCCTGGGGCTACCGCTAGTCCCGCCCGGCGACCTCGTCGATCACGTTCACGTACTTCTCGCGCTGGCTCGTCCAGCCCAGCTTCTCCTGCGCGGCACGACCGTTTCGAGCGAGCTCCTCACGCCGTGCGGGATCGCCGTGGAGCTCTCGGATCGCGCGGGCGAGGTCCTCCGGGTCTCCCGGCTCGTAGAACTCGAGCGTGTCGTCGCCGACGAGCTCCGAGACGGCGCGGAGGCGGCTCGCGATCACGGGCAGCCCGAAGATCCAGTAGTCGACCATCTTGTTCGTCGAGACGAGGTGCGAGTAGGGCGTCGCCTTCTGCGCCACGATCCCGACGTCGGCCGAGTGGAGCAGCTCACGCAGGCGCTCGTCCGAGACCCAGCCCTCGAAGGAGACGACGTCCCCCACGCCCGAGGCAGCGATCTGGTCGACGATGGCATCCGCCGCCTTCCCGCGCCCCAGGATGACGACGCGCAGCTCGGGCAGCTCGGGCTTGAGGATGCGGGCCGCCTCGACGATCGTGTCCTGCCCGTAGCGCTCCTCGATCGAGCCGTGGCAGATGACCGTGAACAGCCCGTCGTCGGCCTCCTCGGCGGGCGGCTTCCAGTCGCCGAGCACCGACTCGGGATCGGCCCCGTTGAGCACGACCGTGATCCGCTCGGGCTTCGCGCCGCGCTCCACGTAGCGCTGTTTGAGCTGGTCGGTGACGGCGATCGCGTGGTCGGCGAAGCGCAGCACCAGCTGCTCGACGCGGGCGAGCGACCGGCTGACGCGACCCGGACCGTAGATGCTCTCCGCGAGCTCGGGGCTCGGCTCGTGCATGTACGCGACGACGCCGCTTCCGAAGAGCTTGGGCAGCGCGGTGGCGAAGACGAGGAAGTCCGGCATCGTGTTCACCTGGATCACCGCGTAGGGCCGGCGGGCATGCCGCGCGGTGAGCGTGGCGGCCACGAGCAGGAAGAACGACGCGTAGTCGAACATGTAGCGGAGCTTGCTCGTCTTGCCGAGCTTGCCCGGGAGCGTGCTGATCGAGACGCCGTTCACGACCTCGCGCCCCTTGCCGTTCGCCCCCCGCATGTGGATCAGCTCGACGTCGTAGCCCGCGCCGACGAGCGCCTCGGCCTCACGGCGCACGGGCATCTCGTAGTAGTGCGTCTGGCGCACGATGCAGACGCGGGGACGGCGCCCCGCCTTTGCCTTCTTCGACCGCATGGTCTGATAGTAGGCAGCCATGGAGAGGGATGACTTGCGCGTGCTGGTGCTCGGGGTCTGGTTCCCGTTCCCGCCGCGCTGGGGGTGGGCGGTGCGCGTCTACCACCTCGCGCGGCAGATCGCCCGGCGTCACGACGTCACGCTGCTCACGTACGGGACGGGCGCCGACCAGCCGAACGTGGCTCGGCTCCGGGAAGAAGGCATCCACGCGGAAACCGTGCTCCGGGAGCGCCCCTCGAAGGCGGCCAGGCGCCGCGACCAGCTGGTCTCGCTCGTCAGCCGGCTGCCGTTCGAGTCGTACATAGCCCGCTCCGCCGAGCTGCAGCAGGCGATCGACCGCCTGTCCGCCGAGCGCCCGTTCGACGTGATCCAGCTCGAGTCGACGCTCGTCTGGCCGTTCCGCTTCCCGCGCGAGTCGAAGCTCGTGCTCGACGAGCACAACATCGAGTACGAGAACTACGCGCGGCACCAGGAACTGGAGGGCTTCTCGGTGCGCAAGGCGTTCTACGCGTTCGAGGCGGCCAAGGTGCGCCGTTACGAGCAGGCCGCCTGGCGCGAGGTCGCCGGCTGCGTGCTGACATCGGCCCGCGAGGAGGAGATCGTGCGCGCCCATGCGCCGGACACGCCGACGGTGGTCGTCCCGAACGGCGTCGACGTCGACTACTTCCGGCCGGGTGAAGGGGAGCGCGAGGCGGCGTCGATCGTCTTCAACGGCGTCCTCGACTACCGGCCGAACCTCGACGCAGCGCTCTTCCTCGTCGACGAGGTGCTGCCGCTGGTGCGCGCGAAGCGCCCCGAAGCGCGGGTGACGATCGTCGGCCGCGGCGACTCGGCCGAGCTCGAGCGCGTCCGCGGAGAGAACGTCGAGGCGACCGGCGAGGTGCCCGACGTCAAGCCGTACCTCCAGAAGGCCGCGGTCGTCGCCGTCCCGATCCGCGCGGGCAGCGGGACCCGCTTCAAGGTCGTCGAGGGGCTCGCGGTCTCGGCGCCGATGGTCTCGACGGCCGTCGGCTGCGAGGGGATCGGCGTGCGTGACGGCGAGCACCTGCGCGTCGCCGACAGCGCGGAGGACTTCGCCGCGGCGATCCTCGAACTGGTGGACGACCCCGAGCTCGGACGACGGCTCGGCGCAGCGGGCCGGCGTTTCGTCGAGGCCGAGTACTCCTGGGAAGCGGCCGGAGAGCGGCTCGAGACGCTCTACGAGCGGATCCGCTAGGAGGTTTGGCGCGCCGCGGCGCCCGTGCGCCCGGAGAGCTTCAAACGCCGGGTCACGCGCCGGGCGCCCTGGCGCATGAGTGCGATCTCATCGCCCGTGAACACGCGGAGCGCCGCGGACACGAGGACGAAGACGAGCACCCCGACCGCCGCGCCCACGACCCAGCCGACCATCTCCTGGCTGAAGTAGGCCGTCGCGCCCGAGGCCGTCGCCGCGATCAGCCCGAGCGCGGCGCGCCGCACCGAGCCCGCGTCGAAGACGCGCCGGCCGATCAGCCAGACGCCCGCCGCGACGACCACGATCTCGGTCAGCAGCAGGCTGATCGCCGCCCCGATCGCTCCGTTGTCGTACTGGTCTTGAGTGAGCGGGATCAGCACGAGGTTGAAGAGCGGGTTGATGATCGTCGTGATCGCCATCACCCACGTCCACGTGGCCTGGCGGTTCATCGCGATCAGCACCTGGCTGAGCATGATGTTCATGTACATCGCCGGGATGCACAGGCCGAGGATCGCCATCACCGGCACCGAGTGCGCATAGGCGTCGCCGTACAGGAGGTGGATCACCGGGTCGGCCAGCGCCGCCGTCAGGGCCGCGATCGGAAGGCTGAGCAGCAGGACGAGCTCGATCGGCTGGCGCGCCGCCGACTTCAGCGTCTCGTCGCTCTCCTCGAACCCGCGCACGAAGTGCGGCAGCCAGGCCGTCGCCACCGCGACCGGCAGGAACATCAGCGTCTGGAAGAGCCGTGTCGGAACCGCGTACCAGCCCACGACCTCGTCGCTCGTCAGCAACGACAGCATCACGAAGTCGATCCAGAGGTAGAGCATGAAGAAGACCCCGAACGCCCAGTACGGGAGGCTCCTCTTCGTCAGCGCGACCATCCTCCCGATATTCGTCCGCAGGTCGATCCGCACGAGGCCCCGCAGCCAGTAGAGGTCGAGCAGGACGACCACGCCGGTCATGACCGCCCAGCAAGCGGTGACGCCGATCGTCCCGAAGCCGAGGAGCACGATCACGATCCCGACGAGCCCTTGTCCGGACTTGCTGATGATGTCCGAGTACGCGAGGTACTCCATGCGCTCGGTCGCCTGGAAGCCGGCCTGAAGAGGCTCGGCGATCTGGACGAAGATCGTCGCTGCGGCAGCGAGGTAGAGCACGATCTCCGCGTCGTGACCCCAGCCGACGAGCTGGCCGTAGATGATCGCCCCGACGATGATGAGCGGCGATAGGAGCACCCGCAGCACGAGCGCCGTTCCGATCAGCCCCGGCGCGGAATCCGGCTTCACGACGGCCTCGCGGACGAGGTAGTTCCGCGTTCCGAGCCCGAGGACGACGCCGAGGATCCCCGTGATCGACCAGGCGGCCATGATCGTGCCGAGCCCAGACGGGCCGAGCGCCCGCGGGACGACGAGCGTCCACAGGAGCGTCATCGTCCACGTGATCAGCTGAGCAGAAGCGAGGACGGTGACGTTCCGGCCCATCTTCGTGCCTTCCTCCGGGAGGGCGGGCGAGGGCGTGACCATCGCGTCGGCCGACGCCTCGCTCAGGCCGGGCCCCGGGAGGCCGGGCTCACCGTGCCGCAGGTCTCTGTCGTCGCTCACCGGGCCAGCGGCTCCCTGGGCAGGCTCTTCTTGCGGATCTTCCCGGAGTCGGTGTGCGGAAGCTCGGTCACGAACACGACGTCGCGCGGGACCATGAAGTTCTCGAGCCGCGCACGGCACTCCTTGACGACGTCGAGCTCGGTCAGCAGGGCGCCCTCGTCGAGCAGGACGAACGCGCGAACGGCCTGGCCGAGGAGCTCGTCCGGAACTCCGACGACCGCCGCCTGCCGGAT
>DATBGG010000082.1:0-21186 GCA_036558065.1 Gaiellaceae bacterium
CATCGACACGTTCTGCCGCTGGAGGCGTGACTTCGCGGTCAGGCTCGGCGCGCGTTGGGTTGCGCCGCCGAAGGCGTTGTCTCTGGCGGCCTTCCAAGAGGGCTGTGCTATCGCCCCATGCTCCGACGACTGCGGCTCGAACGCCACCGCGGCACGCGTGGTGCTCGTGCCGTTGCTCGTGCGAGTCACTCCGCCGATTACCGCCGCTCCGAGGCCGATCGCAACGGCAATCGCGGCCGCAGCGGCGAGCGCCGGCCGGAAGCGAACGGTTCGCCGGGGCTCAGCGCTCGGAAGCGCCCGAACGATCTCCACCAACCGCTCCGGCGCCGGCGGCGCCGCCTCTCGCAGCTCGACCAGGTAATTAGCCTCGGACATCGCTCACCATCCTCTCCTCGAGCTTCTGCAGGGCGCGGCTGAGTCTCGTCGACACCGCGGTCGGGCGAATCCCGAGCACACGCGCGGCCGTCTCGCCGTCCAGCTCCAGCACGACGCGGAGCACGACGACCTCGCGCTCGGCAGCGGACAGGCTGCGGACCGCGCGGTCGAGCTCCGGCGAGAGGCCCTCTCCGAAGACCGGCTCGTCAAGCTCCGGGATGTCGGACGCGTAGACGCCCTCGCGCCTGCGGCGGCGGCGATCGGCGCGGAAGTGGTCGAGCGCGGCGCCTCGGGCGAGCTGGCAGAGCCAGGTCCGTGCAGCGCCGCGGCGGGGGTCGAAGCGCCGCCAGCGCTTGAGGGCGCGCTCGAAGGTCTCGGCGGCGAGGTCTTCGGCGAGGTGCGGGTTTCCGGTCATGTACAGCAGGTAGCGGTAGACGTCGTCGAGGTGCTCCTCGGCCACGCTGGCGAAGCTCCGCTCCTCGCGGGGTGCTCGCTTGCGGGTGGGCCATGAGGTCGGCACCGCGCTCACACCTCTCTTACGCCGCTGCCTGCCGGTTCCGTCACATGTTCGTCGACACAGTTTCGATCCATTTCGGTCACCCACGCGTCGCACGTTTGTTGTCACAGTTGACGACGTGCTGGACACCCTCCCTCCGACGCGCCGGCGGCTTCTCGCCGGCGCGTTCCTTCTCCTGGTCGTGCTCGTGCTCGCCGGGCGCCACCTCGTCGGCTCCGGGGCCGCCTCGCAGGCGGCCCCCGCTCCGGTCGCGTCCATCCGCGTGGATGCCGGCCCTGCGCTCGTCGTGCACGTCGTGGGTGCTGTGCATCGACCCGGCCTCTATCGCTTCTCGGCGCACTCCCGCGTCGCCGACGCCGTCGCGCGCGCGGGCGGCTCGACGCGGCGCGCCGACCTGACGCTGATCAACCTCGCCGCTCCGCTGGCCGACGGGACGCAGGTCGTCGTTCCCATCAAGGCGCCTGCCGGTGCCCCAGCGCCCGGGACGGGGTCGGCGACTGCTCCGGCCGGCCCCATCCATCTCAACGTCGCGACCCTCGAGCAGCTCGACTCGCTGCCGGGCGTCGGGCCGGTGACGGCGCAGAAGATCCTCGACTACCGTCAGAAGCACGGCGCCTTCTCCTCGCTCGAGGAGCTCGACGCGATTCCCGGGATCGGGTCCGCGCGCATCGAGCAGCTCCGGGACGCAGCGGCGCCGTGAGGCGATTGCTGCGGGCCAGGCCGCACCTGCTCGCAGCCTGCCTCTGCGTCGGGCTGGCCGCTGCCAATCTGGGGCGCGGCGGCTCACTCGGCGTCGCGCTCGCCGTGGTCGCTGGAGCGTGCGCGGCCATCGTCGTGCCGCCGGCCTGGCGGATGCCGACGCTGGGGATCGCGCTCGCTCTGGCCGGGTGGTGGTGGGGAAGCGTGCGGCTCGACGCACTCGACCGGAGCCCACTGCTCGCACGCGTGGGCACCGCCGAGCGAGCAGTCGTCCGCGTGACCGGGCCGGCGCGGCGCTCGCCGTTCGATCTGCGCGTGCCGGGGCAGATGCGGCGCTTCGGCGGCGAGCCGATTCGCGAGCCCGTCCTCCTCCGGCTTCCCGCCGGACGCGCTCCTCCGCAGGGGGCGATCCTCGATCTCGTCGGCCAGATCCGGCTTCCGCGTGGGCCGAAGGACGGCTTCGACGAGCGCACGTGGCTCCGGCGACGCGGCGTGCACGTGGTCGTCAAGGCCGACCGCTGGCGAATCGTCGGGCGGCGCGGCGGCATGTCGGGGCTGGCCGACCGATTGCGCGAGCACCTGTCGCGCGGGATGGCGCCTGGGCTGCACGGCGAGCGCCGGGCCGTGATCGCGGGGATCGTCCTCGGCGAGGACGAGGGCCTCTCGGAGGAGCTCCGAGCGCGGTTCCGCGCGTCCGGGCTCTACCACCTGTTGGCCGTGTCCGGTCAGAACGTGGCCCTGATCGCGGGCGGGGCGATCCTGCTCGTGCTCCTGATCGGGCTCTCGCGGATCGTCGGCGAGATCGCCGCCCTCGCTGCGATCTGCGGCTACGTGCTCGCCGTCGGGTGGCAGCCATCGGTCGTGCGCGCGGGAGTCGCCGGTGCGCTTGCGTCGTTGGCCTGGCTCGCCTCGCGGCCCAACGACCGCTGGTACTTCCTGCTGCTCGGAGCGGCGGTCCTGCTCGCCTGGAGCCCGTACTCGCTCCTCGACGCGGGCTTTCAGCTCTCGTTCGCGGCGGTCGCGGCGATCTTCGTCGTCGTCCCTCGCCTGCAGCAGACCATGGCCGGGTATCCGGTTCCGCGCTCGCTGGCCGAGGTCGTCGCGGTCTCGGGCGCGTGCGGTCTCGCGACGGCTCCGATCCTGCTCACGCAGTTCGGCGTCGTCCCGCTCTACTCGATCCCGGCCAACGCGCTCGCGGCGCCGGTCGTCGCCCCGCTGCTCGGGATCGCGCTCGTGACCGCGATCATCGCTCCCGTTGCGCCGCAGGTTGCGGTCGCCCTGGCGTGGCTCAACGGCTGGCTCGCCGCCTATCTCGCCGGTTGCGCGCGCCTCATGGGCGGACTGCCCTACGCCACCGTCTCCACCCGGACGGCGCTCGTGCTCGCCGTCGTCGTCCTCGGGCTCACGTATCTCGCGACCCGAGTCCGCGCGCCCCGCCGCACGAAGCTCGCCGCGGTCACGCTGCTGGCCGCGCTCGTCGCCGGAGGTTGGCGCCTGCATGCCGGCCACTCTGTTCCGCCCCCTCCGACCGGCCTGCGCATCACCTTCCTCGACGTCGGCCAGGGCGACGGCGCCCTCATCCAGGTGCCCGGCGGCTCCGTGCTCGTGGACGAAGGACCGCCGGAGGCGGAAGTCGCCGGCCAGCTGCGCAGGCTCGGCGTCACGCGGCTGTCGATGATCGTCCTCACGCACCCGCAGCGCGACCACGTCGGCGGCGCCGCCGAGGTCTTGCGCGACCTGCGAGTGGGGCTCGTCCTCGATCCGGAGATTCCCAGCGACAGCGCGGATGAGCGAAACGCCCTCGGCGAGGCGCGCAAGCACCGAGTCCGCGTCCAGGTCGCGCGGGCGGGCGAGGCGTTTCGAATCGGCTCCCTGAAGCTGCAAGTGCTCTGGCCCGACGGCCCGGGAGCTCCGGGCGACGATCCGAACAATCACGCCGTCGTGCTCGTCGCGTCGTACGGGAAGACGGATGCCCTGTTCACGGCCGACGCCGAGTCGGATGTCACCGGCCGCTTGCCCCTGCCACCGGTCGAGATCCTCAAGGTCGCGCATCACGGCTCCGAGGATCCCGGCCTCGCCGACGAGCTGAAGACGCTCCAGCCGCGGGTGGCGGTCGTCTCGGTCGGCGCGGACAACGACTACGGGCACCCGAGTCCGCAGACATTGTCCACCCTCGCTGCCGTCCCCGGGCTCGCCCTCTACCGCACGGATCGGGATGGCCGGGTCGTCGTCGAATCCGACGGAAGCGGGATCGTGGTGCGCACCCAGCACTGACTATCCTTCGCCGCGATGGCAACCGAGTCGCTGCGTCCGGTCTACCTCCTCACAGGGAGTGACCGGCCGAAGCGGACGGTCGCGCTCCAGCGCCTGCGAGCTCGCTTCGGGCCCGACTCGGTCGAGCTCCTCTCCGCGGATTCCTCGTCGGGGCCGGACGCCGTCGCCTCGGCCAACGCGCTAGGCCTGTTCGGCGATTCCGCCGGGCGGGCGGTCGTCGTCGAGTCGGTCGAGGCCTGGCGCAAGGCGGACGTGGACGCGATCCGCGCGTACCTCGACGATCCGACGCCGGACACGGTGCTCGTGCTCGTCGCGGACGAGCTCAGGAAGGACTCACCGCTCGAGAAGCTCGCCGCTGGAAAGGGCGAAGTGCTCCGTTACGACGTTCCCAGAGGCTCGAAGCTCGTGGCCTGGGCAGCCGGACAGTTCAAGGAGGCAGGGGTGCAGGCGGACGGCGAGGCGGCGCGCGCGCTCGTCGAGATCGTGGGCGAGGATCCAGTCGCGCTCGCAGCCGAGGTCTCGAAGATCGCGGACTGGGCCGACGGCGACCCCGTGGGCCGGCGCGAGGTCGAGCAGCTCGCCACTCCGGGTCGCGAGGCGGCCGCCTGGGCGGTCACGGACGCGTGGGGCGCGCGAGATCTCCCGGCGGTGCTCGAAGCCTGCGAGCTCGCGCTCGAGAAGAAGGATCCGTTCCTGATCGCGGTCAACCTCGCCTCGCACGTGGGCAAGGTCCGCGCAGCGCAGGCACTGGCGGAGGAGGGGCTCGCGGTTCGCGAGATCGCCTCCCGACTCCGAATGAAGGAGTTCCCCGCCCGCAAGGCGCTGCAGCAGGCGGAGCGCTACTCGCGCGCGGAGCTGGACGCCGCGCTCGTACGCCTGGCCGAGCTGGATGCCGCGATCAAAGGGGCGTCGCGCCTCTCGGCCGAGCTCGAGCTGGTGCGCGCGCTCGTCGAGGTGACGCAGCAGCCCGTCGTAGCGGGCTAGGAGCTAGCTCTTCGCGACGAGGCGCGCGGCCTGCGCCTTCTTGCGCGCGGCGGTGTTCCTGTGCAGCGCGCCGCGGGCGGTCGCACGGTCGATCCAGCGCTGGAGCTCCTTGTGCTCCGCCGCGACCTTGTCCTTGTCGCCGGCCTCGACGGCAGCCTCGAGCCGACGGGTGATCGTCTTGACCGTCGAGCGGTAGCGGAGGTTCTCCCCGCGGTCTTCCGCGGAGGTACGCACGCGCTTTTTCTGCTGCTTGATGTTCGGCATCTCGAAGAAAGGCCCGCAGGTGCGGGCCGAGCGATGGTAGCAAGGAGGCGTGGGCTCGGCCCCCACGCGAAGCGTAGGGGGGCCCCTCTTCTGTGGCCACTCACTTATCCCATTCCTATACTCGCCTTCGTGGAAGAGCGGGCCCCCGGCCGGCGTCTCGCCTGGTCGACGGCGATCTTCTCGCTGGCCACCGGGCTTTCGCGGATCCTCGGCCTCGTTCGCGAGATCGTCGCCGCGTACTACTTCGGCGCCGCCGGGAAGATCAACGCGTTCACGGTCGCGTTCCAGGTGCCGAACCTCATCCGCTCGCTCGTCGCGGACGCCGCGCTCTCGTCCGCGTTCGTCCCGGTCTTCAGCGAGCTCCTCGAGAAAGGCGAGAAGAAGCGAGCGTGGCGCGTGGCGTCGACACTCTTCTGGCTCCTGCTCCTCGGCCTCGGCGGGCTCGTCGCCCTCCTGATCGTCTTCGCGCCGCTGATCATCGCCCCCTTCGGCGACCCCGGCGGCGACAAGGAGCTCGCGATCACCCTCTCGCGCATCCTGTTCCCGATCGTCGTCCTGCTCGGCGTGTCCGGGATCATCGTCGGGATCCTGAACAGCTACGAGCACTTCACGGTGCCCGCGCTGACGCCGGTCTTCTGGAACCTCGCGATCATCGCCGGCCTCGTCCTCGGAGTGCCGCGCGCGGACACGATCGACGGGAAGCTCTACGTGTACGCGGTCTCGATCGTGATCGGGACGGTGATCCAGGTGTTGCTGCCGATTCCGTGGCTGCGCGGCCTCGACGACCGCCTGCGTGTCGTCGTCGACTGGCGCGATCCGGCCGTGCGCCAGGTGTTCGTCCTGATGATCCCCGTGACGATCGGGCTCGGGCTCATCAACTTCAACCTGGTCGTGAACACGCTCTTCGCCTCGCGGTTCATCGACCCGGAGCTGGCGCCGCGCGCGATCGACGCCGCGTTCCGGATCTACATGCTCCCGCAGGGCATGTTCTCCGTGGCCGTCGCCACGGTCCTCTTCCCGCGCCTCTCGCGGCTCGCGGCACGCGAGGACACGGACGGCTTCAGGCACACGGTCGCAACCGGGCTGCGGCAGATCGCGTTCACGCTCGTTCCGGCCAGCGTGTTCACCGCGATCCTCGCGACCCCGATCACGCGGATCGTCTACGAGCGCGGAGCCTGGACCGCGGAGAACACGACGGTCACCGCCCAGGCCCTCGCGGCCTTCTCGCTCGGGCTGACGTTCAATGGCGCCATGCTGATGCTCAATCGCGCGTTCTTCAGCCTGCAGCGGCCGTGGACGCCGACCGCGGTCGCCCTCGGGAACCTCGCGCTGAACACGGCGCTTGCGGCGGCGCTGTACACGGTCGGCGTGTGGGGCATCCCGCTCGCCACGTCGCTCGCGAACATCGGAGGAACGGCGCTGCTGCTCGTCCTCTTCCGCCGCCGGATGGGACGGATCGAGTTCGGCGAGACCCTGAAGTCCGTGCTCAAGATCTCGATCGCCTCGGCCGCGCTCGCCGTCGTCGCGTACCCGGTGTGGCGCGTGCTCGACGAAGCGCTCGGCCGCTCGCTCGGCGGGCAGATCGTGTCGCTCACGAGTGCGCTGGCCCTCGGGGCCGGCACCTACCTGATTTCGTGCCGTTTGCTGGGAGTTCGTGAGCTGGAGCCGTTGCTATCGTTGGCGAGCCGCATCCGTCGCGGCTGATTTCCCATGGACCTGGAACGAATCCGCAACTTCTCGATCATCGCTCACATCGACCACGGCAAGTCGACGCTCGCCGATCGCATTCTCGAGCTCACGAAGACCGTCACCGGGCGCGAGATGCGCGCGCAGGTGCTCGACTCGATGGAGCTCGAGCGCGAGCGGGGGATCACGATCAAGGCGCAGGCCGTGCGCGTGACGTGGAAGGGGCACGAGCTGAACCTGATCGACACGCCCGGCCACGTCGATTTCACCTATGAGGTGTCGCGTGCGCTGCAGGCGTGCGAGGGCGCCGTGCTCGTGGTCGACGCGGCCCAGGGGATCGAGGCGCAGACGGTTGCGAATGCCTACCTGGCGATCGAGAACGACCTCGAGCTGCTGCCCGTCGCGAACAAGATCGACCTCCCGCAGGCCGACGCCGACGGCGCGGCGCGCGAGCTCGCCGACCTCGTCGGCGACACGCCGGAGCACGTGGTCCGGGTGTCGGCGAAGACGGGCGAGGGAGTCGAGGCCGTGCTCGACGCGATCGTCGAGCGCATCCCGTCGCCGAGTGGAGACCCGGAGGCCCCGCCTCGCGCACTCGTCTTCGACTCCTCGTACGACCAGTACCGCGGCGTCGTCGCGTTCGTGCGAGTCGTCGACGGGGCGTTTCGCGCGCGCGAGGACGTGCTGGCGATGGCGCAGGGAACGCGCTTCGAGACCGAGGAGGTCGGGTTCTTCTCGCCGACGATGAAAGCGGCGGACTCGCTCGGTGCCGGCGAGGTCGGCTACGTGGTCACGGGCCTGAAGGACGTCGCGAAGCTCCGCGTCGGCGACACGCTCACGTCCCAGGCGAACCCGGCGAGCGAGCCGCTCCCCGGCTACAAGGACGTCAAGCCGATGGTCTTCGCGGCCCTCTTCCCGACCGACTCGGACGAGTACCCCCAGCTCCGCGACGCTCTCGAGAGGCTGCGCTTGAACGACGCCTCGCTTTCGTACGAGCCCGAGACTTCGCAGGCGCTCGGCTTCGGGTTCCGCTGCGGGTTCCTCGGCCTCTTGCACATGGAGATCGTCCGCGAGCGCCTCGAGCGGGAGTTCGACCTCGACCTGCTCGTGACCGCGCCGACCGTCGCCTACAAGGTCACGACTCCGACCGGCGAGCTGGTCGAGGTGCACAACCCGGCCGACATGCCCCCGGAGCGCGAGCGCGTCGACGAGCCGTACGTTCGCGCGTCGATCGTCGTCCCCAAGGACGGCGTCGGCCAGGTGATGGAGCTCTGCAACGACCGCCGGGGCCGCTTCGACCACATGGAGTACCCGTCGCCCGAGCGCGTGCTGCTCATCTACGAGCTGCCGCTGGCGGAGATCGTCTTCGACTTCTACGACCAGTTGAAGTCGCGGACGAGCGGATACGCGGGCTTCGACTACGACTTCGCGGGCTTCCGGGAGGGTGAGCTCGTGCGGCTCGACGTGCTCGTGGGGGGCGAGCCGGTGGACGCGCTCTCGCTCGTCCTGCATCGCGACGAGGCGTACGCGCGTGGGCGCCTGCTCGTCGATCGCCTGCGCGAGGAGATCCCGCGGCAGATGTTCGACGTGCCGGTCCAGGCTGCGATCGGGTCGCGGATCATCGCGCGGGAGACGATCAAGGCGAAGCGCAAGGACGTGCTAGCCAAGTGCTACGGCGGCGACATCACGCGCAAGCGGAAGCTGCTCGAGCGCCAGAAGGCCGGCAAGCGGCGCATGAAGCAGGTCGGCGCCGTGGAGGTGCCGCAGGAGGCGTTCCTCGCCGTGCTCAACCTGGACGACGGGAAGAAATGAGCGGCCACGTTCGACATCTCTACGTGCACCTGCCGTTCTGCGCGCACCGGTGCGGCTACTGCGACTTCGTCACGGTCGTGGGACGCGAGGGCCAGCATGGGCGGTACGTCGACGCGCTGCTCGCGGAGCTCGAGCTCGAGCGCCGACTGCTCGCGGGCTCGGTCGAGACGGTGTTCCTGGGAGGCGGGACGCCGACGTTCACCGAGGCGGGCTCGCTCGCGCGACTGCTCGGAGCGTTGCCGCCTGCGGCCGAGGTCACCGTCGAGGCGAATCCGGAAACAGTGACGCCGGAGCTCGCACGGACGCTCCGGGAGGCGGGTGTGAATCGCATCTCGCTCGGGGCTCAGAGCTTCCAGCCCGATCTGCTGCGCGTGCTCGAGCGCCGGGCGCAGCCGGACGTCGTCCGCCGCGCCTTCTACTATCTTCGTGATGCCAGTTTTGACAACATCTCCCTCGATCTGCTGCACGGGATTCCCGGCCAGGGCACCGCCGCGCTCGAGCTCGACATTTCCCAAGCGCTTGCGCTCGGGCCCGAGCACATCTCCTATTACGAGCTCGAGGCCAAGCCGGGGACGAGGTTCGCCCACGCGCACGGGGCGGAGCTCGAGCGCCAGGCCGAGGCCATGGAGGGTTACTTCGACGTCGTTGTCGAACGGCTGACCGGCGCCGGCTACCGCTGGTACGAGACCGCGAACTTCTGCGTCGCGCCGGAGCAGGCGGACGGAAGGGACCTGCGCGCGCAGCACAACCTCGCGTACTGGCTCGGACGGGAGTACCTCGGGCTCGGGATCGGCGCCGTCTCGACGGTTGGGAGCGAGCGGCGGCGAAACACTCCGCGGCTGGCGGCGTACATCGCGGCGCTCGCGCGCGGTGAGGCCCCGGACCGCGAGGTCGAAGCTCTCGACGAGGCGACGCTCGCCCGCGAGCGCGTGATGCTCGGGCTGCGGCTCGACGGCGGCCTGCCGTTCGCCGCCGCCGAATCGTCCGTCGACGTAAGCGCGCTCGATCGCCTCGAGCGGCTGGGCCTGGCGACCCTCCGTGCCGATCGGGACGGACCTACGACGCTGGTCCTGACTCCGCGCGGACGCCGTCTCGGCGGCGCCGTCACGGTCGACCTGCTCGCCTAAAATTCCTGCATAGGGATGATCGAAGGCGCTGACACGAGCCTGACCGAGCGGCAGCAGGAGATTCTCCGGCGGGTCGTCGAGGAGTACGTCGAGAGCGGCGAGCCGGTCGGCTCGAAGAACCTCGTCGCGCGGGCGGGGATGACGGTCTCGTCGTCGACCGTTCGCGCCGACCTGGCCGAGCTCGAGCGCCTCGGCCTGCTGACGCATCCGCACACGTCCGCGGGTCGCGTGCCGACAGAGGCCGGGTACCGCTTCTACGCCGACTCCGTGCTCGAGCGGCTCGAGCCACGGCCGAGCCCGTTCCCGCTCGACCTCGCGGCCGCGCGCAGCGAGCTCGAGTCGGCGTTGCAGGAGACGACGGAGACGCTGTCACAGGCGACGCGCCTCCTCGCGCTGGTCTCCGCGCCGCCGCTCCAGACAGCGACGGTGCGGCACATCGAGGTGCTCGTGCTGCAGCCGCAAGTGCTGATGGTCGTGATGATCACCTCGACCGGAGGCGTGTCGAAGCGCCTCTTCGCGCTGGCGGAACCGGTCGACGCCGGTCTCGCGCTCTGGGCGGGTGAGTACCTGAACGAGCAGCTCGCCGGGCTCGAGCTTGGAAGCGCAGTCCTTCGCCGCCGGTTCGAGGACCCGGCCCTGTCCGTGCGGGAGCGCGAGTTTCTCGAGCTGCTGAGGCCGGCTTTCACCGAGCTCGCGGGGGAGGACGACCAGAGACTCTTCGTCGGCGGCGCGGCAAGCCTGCTCGGAGAAGTGCGCGCCGACGAGCTCGAGGCGTGCCAGCGGCTGCTCGAGGCGCTCGAGAAGCGCGCTGCGATCCTCGAGATGCTCGGCGAAACGGTCGGCTCCCGGCGGCCGTTCGTCCGCGTCGGTGGGGAGCTCGAGAGCCACGCGCTTCGCGACGTCGCGCTCGTCGGCGCTTCGTACGGGCTCTCGACTCGAACCCTCGGCGCCGTCAGCCTGGTCGGGCCGCTGCGGATGGACTACGAGAAGGCGATCCGCTCGGTGCGCGCGGCCGCCTACGAGCTCTCGCGCTTCGTCGAGTCGGTGTACGAAGACAACTAGTCACGACGCTACGCTTGATCTGAATGGCGACGACGGGTCGTGACTACTACGAGATCCTCGGCGTCGACCGCTCCGCCGGGGAGGCAGAGATCAAGAAGGCGT
This sequence comes from Gaiellaceae bacterium, assembly GCA_036558065.1. Lineage (GTDB taxonomy): Bacteria > Actinomycetota > Thermoleophilia > Gaiellales > Gaiellaceae > VAXT01. The sequence continues at coordinate 10,903 of DATBGG010000082.1, forward strand.
TCCGGCAGCTCGCACGCGAGCTCCACCCGGACGTCTCGGAGGCGCCCGATGCCGACGAGCGTTTCAAAGAGGTCGTCGAGGCGTACGAGGTGCTCTCGAAGTCGGAGACTCGTCAGCTCTACGACCGATTCGGTCATGCCGGCCTGCGCAGCGGCGGCTTCCGGCCGACGCCGTTCGACTTCGGCAGCCTCGCCGACATCTTCTCGGCGTTCTTCGGCGACGACGTCTTCGGCGTCGCGAGCGGAGCGCGCCGGGCACGGGGAGCGGACATCGCGGCCGAGGTCGAGATCGAGCTCGAGGAGGCTGCAACGGGTGTCACGCGGGCGGTGCCCGTGCAGGTCGCGACGCGCTGCTCCACATGCGCCGGCGACGGCGTCGAACCGGGAACGACGGTTTCCACGTGCGCGGACTGCGGAGGCTCCGGACGCCTGCAGCGCGTGACGCGCACCGGCTTCGGCGAGTTCATCCGCAGCCAGGCCTGCCCGCGGTGCAACGGATCCGGCCGGATCGTGGAGCATCCGTGCGAGGCCTGCGCCGGCGCGGGGCGCATCATCGAGGAGCGGGCGCTCGACGTGGAGATCCCGCCCGGAATTCACGACGGTCAGAGAATCCGCCTCTCGGGTGAAGGGCATGCCGGCGCTCTCGGCGGGCAGGCGGGCGACGTCTACGTGCTCGTACACGTCCGGCCGCACGACCGGCTCGTGCGCGAGGGCGACGACGTCTACTCGACGATCGACCTGACCATGACCGAGGCGGCGCTCGGCGCGAAGGCGACGGTTCCGACGCTCGACGGCGACGTCGAGCTCGAGCTCGACCCGGGAACTCAGCCCGGAGCGGTGCAGACCCTGAAGGGGCGTGGCATGCCCGTGCTGCAGGGGTTCGGTCGCGGGGATCACCGGGTGCTCGTCAACGTCATCGTTCCGCGCCAGCTGACTGACGAGCAGCGCCGGCTCCTGGGCGAGTTCGCCGCGACCGCGGACGACGAGACCTACCGCCCGGACGAGGGGTTCTTCGACAAACTGAAGAGCGCCTTCCGCTGAGCCTGCTCAGGGCCTCGATCGCCGTTCCCGGCGCACTGGCCGAGGAGGCCGTGGCCGCGATGATCGAGCTCTTTCCCGAGGGCTACGCAGAGTCTCGTCACGGAGACGAGGTCGAGCTGGCGGCGTTCACCGACGACGCGGGAGCCGAGCGGCTCCGGGCACGGTTCGGCAACGTGCGCGTGGAGCCGGTCCCGGAGGGTTGGGAGGAGGGCTGGAAACGCTTTCATCGCCCCGTCGAGATCGGCTCGCTCTGGGTCGGGCCGCCCTGGGAGGTGCCGTCGGCGAGCCTGATGCCCGTTGTGATCGACCCCGGGCAGGCGTTCGGCACCGGCGCGCATCCGACCACGCAGCTTTGCATCGAGCTGCTGCTCGAGCTCGAGCGCGGAAGCCTCGTCGATCTCGGCTGCGGCTCGGGCGTCGTCGCGATCGCCGCCGCGCGCCTCGGGTTCTCGCCGGTCGTCGCAGTGGACGTCGACGACGCGGCAGTCGGGGCAACCGAGCAGAACGCGGCGGCGAACGGAGTGGAGGTCGCGGCGCGGAAGCTCGACCTTGCCCAGGAGCCGGTGCCCGAGGCGGACGTGGCCGTGGCAAACATCGACCTGCAGACGATCGCGTTGCTCCGGCCGGGCTCCGACGTTCTCGTCACATCTGGCTACTACGCCGCCGACCGGCCGCAAATCGCGGGTTTCGGCCATCTCGAGCGGCGGACGCGCGAAAACTGGGCGGCCGACCTGTTCCGGCGCGAGTAGCATCGCCACCCGATGGCGACGTTCTCGGTTCGCTTTCTCGGCTGCAAGGTGTCGCACTCCGACGCGCATGCGGTCCGCGAGGCGCTCCTCAGGGACGGTCACGAGGAGGCCGACGCGGGTGACGTGGCGATCGTGAACACCTGCTGCGTGACGAACGAGGCCGTTGGCAAGTCGCGGCAGGCCGCGCGGCGAGCAGCGCGGACACACAGGCGCGTCTACGTCACCGGGTGCGGAGCGAACCTCGAGGGCGCTTTCGACGGGATGCCGGCGAACGTGACCGTCGTCGCGAGGCGCGGCGAGGAGACGCCTGAATTCGTCGCCGGCGACGTCGGCGCCATCGGCTGCGTGCAGGCCGATGCGCACCTGGATCGAGTGCGCGCGTTCGTCCGCGTGCAGGACGGCTGCAGCTTCTCGTGCAACTTCTGCGTGATTCCTCTCGTTCGCGGCGCTTCTCGCAGCCGGAGCGCGTCGGCCGTTCTGCGCGAGGTGCGCAAGCGGGTCGAGCAGGGTCATCGCGAGGTCGTCCTGACCGGGATCAACCTCGGCTGCTTCCGCGATCGCGAGGCCGGCTACACGCTCGCGCGGCTCGTGCGCGAGGCAGGGGCGACGCCGGGTCTCCGGCGGCTTCGGCTCTCGTCGATCGAGGTCAACCACGTCAACGACGAGCTCGTGCGGGCGCTGCGTGAGACCCCGACCCTCTCGCCGCACCTGCACGTGCCGCTGCAGTCCGGCGACGACCGGGTCCTCCGTGCGATGGGCCGCCGGTACTCGACGGCGACCTACCTCCGCCGGCTCGAGCCGCTCGCGGACTTCAACCTGACGGCCGACGTGATCGTCGGCTTTCCGGCCGAGGACGAGGCAGCCTTCACTGCGACGCGCCGTGTGCTCGCGCGCGCGGGTGTGACCAAGGTCCACGTCTTTCCGTACTCACCCAGGCCCGGCACGGCCACGGCCGCCGACGATCCGGTTCCGCCGGCGGACAAGAAGCGCCGCAGCGCGATCCTGCGAGCGGACTCCCACGAGGCGTGCCTGCGTCGCTGGCGCACGAAGCTGGGCGGAGTGGACGAGGTGCTCGTCGACCGGCCGGGGCGCGGTTACGGAGACGACTATTCGCCGTGGATCGTCGACGCCTCGGCTTCCGTGGGCGAGCTTGTTCGTGTGCGGGCGGTCGCGGTGAAGGAGGATGGGATCCTCGGTGCAGCCTGACTGCCTCTTCTGCCGGATCTACAGCGAGGGCGACCACGTCTCGAAGACGGACGGGTTCGTCGCGGTCCGGGACATCAATCCGCGGGCCGAGACGCATCTGCTCGTGATCCCCGAACGGCACGTCGAGACCTTTCGTGACATCGGCGAGTTCCCACCGGAAGAGGCGGAGCGGATGCTCGAGTTCCTTGCAGACACCGCGCGCGAGGCAGGGCTCGAGGACTACCGTGTCGTCGTCAACGTCGGGCCCGGCGCCGGGCAGACGATCTTCCACCTGCACTGGCACGTGCTCGGCGGTCGCATGAGCGGGATGCCCGGATGACGCTCATCACGCGGATTCAGGAGGAGCTCGAGGACGCGATGCGGGAGCGGGACGCGACCCGGCGCGACACGCTGCGGTTGATCCTCTCCAACCTGCGCTCGGCCGAGAAGGAGCTCCAGCGCGAGCTCAACGACCAGGAGGAGCTGCAGGTGCTCCAGCGCGAGCGCAAGAAGCGGATCGAGGCGGCCGACGCCTTCCGCGAGGCGGGGAACGAGGAGCGCGCGGAGGCCGAGGAGGACGAGCTCGACGTGATCGAGGAGTTCATGCCGGAGCCGCTGTCCGAGGATGAGCTCGAGTCGATCATCGACGACGCGATCGCCGAGTGCGGCGCGACGAGCATCCGCGACCTCGGACGCGTGATGGCGGACGTGATGCCGCAGGTCGCCGGACGGGCGGACGGCTCGGCGGTGAGTCAGCTCGTGCGCGAAAAGCTCGCGTGACGGAGGCGGGCTCTTTAATGGCACAGCCCACCTCCTCCCCGCTGCGATCGTACTGACGAAACGCGCACGTGTCTGTGACGCGTGCGTGTCGAAAGCGTGTCGGTGCGCGAGGGCCCGCGCCCTACACTTCGGGCCATGCAGCAGGTGCTGGATGTCTCGAACGACGTCGCGGCGGAGCTGGCCGCGATCGGCGACGGCGTGCTCGACGCGTTGCGCGAGCGCCTGCGCTGCACGATCCGCCTGCGCGGCAACAGGCTGACGATCGAGGGCGACGACGAGCGCGTCACCGAGGCGCGTGCCGTCGTCGACGAGCTCGTCGAGATGGTCGAGGGCGGCCACGAGATCGGCCCGTCGACCGTGGACGCCGTGATCGGCGCGCTCGACCAGGTCGAGGACGTGCGCGAGGTCTTCGAAGACGTCGTCTGGCGGCACCGCGGCAAGAAGATCGCGCCGAAGACGGTCACCCAGAAGCGCTACGTCGACGCGATCCGCGACTGCACGGTCACGTTCGGAATCGGCCCCGCCGGCACCGGCAAGACCTATCTGGCCATGGCCCTCGCGGTCGCGGCGCTCGCCGACAGGCAGGTGGGGCGGATCATCCTCACCCGCCCCGCGGTCGAGGCCGGCGAACGGCTCGGCTACCTCCCCGGAACGATGCTCGAGAAGGTCGACCCGTACCTGCGGCCGCTCTTCGACGCGCTCTACGACATGCTCGACGCCGATCGCCTCGCCTCGTACATGGAGAAGGGCATCGTCGAGGTCGCGCCGCTCGCCTTCATGCGGGGGCGCACGCTCAACGACTCGTTCGTGATCCTCGACGAGGCGCAGAACACCAGCCCCGAGCAGATGCAGATGTTCCTGACGCGGCTCGGGTTCGGCTCGAAGGTCGTCGTCACCGGCGACGTGACCCAGGTCGACCTCCCTCGCGAGCAGGCTTCCGGCTTGATCCAGGTCCAGGACATCCTCGGCTCGTTGGACGGCGTGGCGTTCGTCCGCTTCGGCCACGAGGACGTCGTCCGCCACAAGCTCGTCCAGCGGATCGTCGAGGCGTACCGCAAGCACGCGGAGGAGACCGGCACGCAGCGGCGGAAGTGATCCGCAGCGTGGTGACGGTCGAGATCGAGAATCGAAGCGGCACCGAGGTCGACGAGTCCGCCGCCGAGGAGCTGGCGCGTAGCGTGCTCGCGGCGGAAGGGATCGACGACGGCGACCTCGGGCTCGCCTTCGTCGGGCCCGACGAGATGCGAACGCTGAAGCGCGATCATCTCGGCGTGGACGAGGCGACGGACGTGCTCTCCTTCCCGATCGACGGGCGGGACGAGCTCCCCGACGGCGTTCCGCGCCAGCTCGGTGACGCCGTGCTCTGCCCGCAGGTGGTCGGCGAGGCGTGGCGGGCTCCGCTCGTGCACGGCCTGCTGCATCTGCTCGGCTACGAGCACGGCGCGGAGATGGAGCGTCGCGAGGCGGAGCTCGCATGAGCGCGTCGCCGCGACGGCCGCCGTCGCTCCTGGAGAGCTTCAACTTCGCCTTCGAGGGCGTGATCCACGTCCTGCGCACCCAGCGGAACATGCGCATCCATTTCGCGATCGCAGCGGCCGTGCTGATCGTGGCCGTCGCGGTCGGTGTGGGGCGGATCGAGCTGATCGCGCTCCTGATCGCGATCTCGTTCGTCCTGATCGCGGAGATGATCAACTCGGCGCTCGAGGCCGGAATCGACGTTGCGACGACGTCGTTCGACCCGCTCGCCAAGCTGGCGAAGGACATCGCGGCCGGCGCAGTCCTGATCGCGACCGTGAACGCCGTCGCCGTCGGCTACCTCATCTTCTCCGACGTCGCCGTGCACCGCAGCTCACGCCTGATCGAGCGGCTGCGCGACGCGCCCGCCGAGTTGACGGTGATCGCGCTCGTGCTCACGATCATCCTCGTGCTCGGGACGAAGGCGTACACGGGGCGCGGGACGCCGTTGCGCGGCGGGCTCCCGTCCGGCCACGCGGCCGTGGCGTTCGGAGGCTGGATGGCGGTGACCCAGGTCGTCGGCGACGACCAACACTGGTTCCTGATCACGTCCCTGACCTTCCTGATGGCGCTGCTCGTCGCGCAGACGAGGATCGAGTCGGGCGTCCACTCGTTCCTCGAGGTCGTGTACGGCGGAACGCTCGGTGCGCTGGCCGTGCTCGTCATCTTCCAGGTGTTCGGATGAGTGACGAGCTGTACGAACGGGCGGTGGCCGTGGCCGAGAAGGCGTACGCGCCGTACTCCAACTTCTTCGTCGGGGCGGCCGTGCGTGCGCGTGACGGACGGGTGTTCGAGGGCGTGAACGTCGAGAACGCCGCGTACCCGCTCGGGATCTGCGCCGAGCGAACGGCCATCTCGCGGGCGGTTACGGACGGTTGCGTTCCCGGCGACCTGGAGGAGATCGCGATCACGGCGTCGCCGTGCGGTGGGTGCCGCCAGTGGATCTACGAGTTCCGGATCGACCGCGTTACGTTCAAGAACGCCGAAGGCGAGGTCGTGACGCGAACGCCTGCCGAGCTTCTTCCCGAGACGTTCGAGCTGTGAGGTCCGGGTTCGTCGCGGTCGCCGGGCGTCCGAACGTCGGCAAGTCGACGCTCGTCAACGCGCTCGCGCGCGGGAAGGTGGCGATCACGTCGGACAAGCCGCAGACCACGCGTCGGCGCATCGCGGGGGTCGTCAACGGCGACGGCTACCAGCTCGTGCTCGTCGACCTGCCCGGCTTCCAGCGGCCGCTCGACCCGATGACGGAGCGCATGCAGCGCACGGTCGACCAGGCCTTCGAGGACGTCGACGCCGTGCTCTTCGTCCTCTCGACGCGCGATCGGATCGGCGCCGGCGACAGGTTCATCGCGCAGCGCGTCTTCTCGCTCGGCGTGCCGGTCGTGATCGCGCTGAACAAGGTCGACCGCCTGAAGGGCGGGCACATCGCGACGCAGATGGAGACCGCGTCCAAGCTCGGCGACTTCCACGCGCTTCATCCGGTGAGCGCCAAGACCGGCGACGGCGTCGGAGAATTGCGTGACGAGCTCGTGGCGCTGCTGCCGGCGGGGCCGGCCTACTTCCCGCCGGAGCAGCGAAGCGATCTTTCGCCCGAGGAGGAGGTCGGCGAGCTGATCCGCGAGAAGGCGCTCGCGCTGACCCGCGAGGAGGTGCCGCACGCGATCTCGGTCGAGGTCGAGGAGGTCGACGACAAGGTCGTGCGCGCCAACGTCTACGTCGAGACCGAGTCCCAGAAGCAGATCGTCGTCGGGAAGGGCGGCTCGGTCGTGCGGGAGATCGGGACCCGGGCGCGCCCCGAGATCGAGCATCTGCTCGGGCATCCGGTGTTCCTCGAGCTGCAGGTCAAGGTGCGCCCCAAGTGGCGCCGCGACGAGCGGCTGTTGGAACGCCTCGGTATCTGATGATCGAGCTCGTCTACGAGACGCACTCGACCTCGACGCACAACGAGGCGGGAATCGCGACCGGCTGGCTCGACGGCGAGCTGTCGGAGCACGGACGCGAGCAGGCGAGGGCGCTCGGGGACCGTCGTCGCGACGACGGGCTCGCGGTCGTCTACACGTCGGACCTCCGCCGGGCGATCGAGACAGCGGACATCGCGTTCGCGGGCCGCGATCTCACGCGGCGGCAGGACCCTCGGCTTCGCGAGTGCAACTACGGCGAGCTCAACGGACACCCCGTCGCCGAGATCGACGCGCTCAGGCCGAGCCGTGTCGACGAGCCGTATCCCGGCGGGGAGAGCTACCGAGACGTGGTCGCGCGGACGCGCCTCTTCCTAACCGACCTGCTCGCCGAGCGCGACGGCGCACGGGTGCTCGTGATCGCGCATGCAGCGAACCGCTGGTCGCTTCAGCATCTGCTCGGAGGCGAGCCGCTCGAGCAGCTCGTCGCAGCGCCGTTCGAGTGGCAGGAAGGCTGGGAGTATGCGCTCGACGGCGAGCTGCTGAGGCGGGGCTAGACTCCTCGTATGGCCAAGGCGCCAGTGCTGGCGACGGGATTCGAGCTCCCGCTCGAGCCGCGGCTCCCGCGCATCGGGTCGGTCGACGCGGTCGCGGTTGAGGAGCGGGCGGCGACGCTCGCGAAGCGGTCGATCAAACGCGAGGCGAAGCTCTTCGCGCTCGACCTGGCCGTGCGCATGATCGACCTGACGACGCTCGAAGGAGCCGACACGCCGGGCAAGGTCGCGGCGCTCTCGTCGAAGGCGATCCGGCCGGACCCGTCCGACCTGACCGTGCCGTCGGTCGCGGCGGTGTGCGTGTACCCGAATCTCGTGCCGACCGCGGTCGAGCGCGTCCGCGGGACGAGCGTCAAGGTCGCGTCGGTGGCGACGGCGTTCCCATCGGGCCAGGCACCGACCCACTTGAAAGTGGAAGAGGTACGGGACGTGGTCGAGATGGGCGCGGACGAGGTGGACATGGTGATCGACCGCGGAGCCTTCCTCTCGGGCCGGTATGCGAAGGTCTACGACGAGATCGTCCAGGTGAAGGAAGCCGCGGGGAAGGCGCATCTGAAGGTGATCCTCGAGGTGGGCGAGCTCGGGACGTACGACAACGTCCGCCGCGCCAGCCTGCTCGCGATCGCCGGCGGCGCCGATTTCATCAAGACCTCGACGGGAAAGATTCCGTCCTCGTGCACGCTGCCGGTGACGCTCGTCATGCTGGAGGCGATCCGCGACGTGTACGACGAGACGGGGCGGCGCGTCGGGATGAAGGGCGCCGGTGGCATCCGCCAGGCGAAGCAGGCGGTGCAGTACCTCGTGCAGCTGCACGAGACGCTCGGGCCCGAGTGGCTGACGCCGGATCTGTACCGGCTCGGCGCGTCGACCCTCCTGAACGACGTCCTGATGCAGATCCGGAAGGAGAAGACGGGCCGCTACCAGAGCCCGGACTACTTCACCGTTGACTGAGCTCGAGCGAAAGCAGGATCGCGCTCCGGTGCCCGCCGGGTGGGACTACGCGCCCGCGCCGGAGGCTCGCGACCTCGTCGAGCTGCGCGACCGCTACGGGCTCTTCGTCGGCGGCGACTGGCTCGAGCCGAAGGAGACGTACGAGACGATCGACCCGTCGAGCGAGGAGCCGCTCGCCGAGGTGGGCCAGGCGACGACGAAGGAAGTCGACCTCGCCGTCGGCGCCGCGCGCGAGGCGTTCGACAACGGCTGGTCTGCGATCTCGCCCTCCGAGCGGGCCAAGTACCTGTTCCGGATCGCGCGGATCCTCCAGGAGCGCTCGCGCGAGTTCGCGGTCCTCGAGTCGCTGAACGGCGGCAAGCCGATCCGCGAGTCCCGCGACGTCGACCTCCCGCTCTCCGCGGCGCACTTCTTCTACTACGCCGGCTGGGCGGACAAGCTCGCCCACGCGGGCTTCGGCCCGTCGCCCAAACCGATCGGCGTTGCCGGGCAGATCATCCCGTGGAACTTCCCGCTGCTGATGGCCGCGTGGAAGATCGCGCCGGCGCTGGCGTGCGGCAACACCGTGGTGCTCAAGCCGGCCGAGACGACGCCGCTGACCGCGCTCGTCCTCGCCGAGATCATCGCCGAGGCGGACGTGCCGCCCGGTGTCGTCAACGTCCTGGCCGGCGGCCCGTCCATCGGGCAGGCGATCGTGGAGCACGACGGCGTCGACAAGATCGCGTTCACCGGCTCCACCGAGGTTGGCAAGATCATCCAGCGGACGCTGGCCGGCACCGGCAAGCGGCTCTCGCTCGAGCTCGGCGGCAAGGCGGCCAACATCGTGTTCGACGACGCGCCGCTCGACCAGGCCGTCGAGGGCATCGTCAACGGCATCTTCTTCAACCAGGGCCAGGTGTGCTGCGCGGGGTCGCGGTTGCTCGTCCAGGAGTCGATCGAGGACGAGCTGATCGACGCGCTCAAGCGTCGGCTGGCCACGCTGCGGCTGGGCGACCCGCTCGACAAGAACACCGACGTGGGCGCGATCAACTCCGCAGCGCAGTTGGCCCGCATCCGCGAGCTTTCCGACTCCGGCGAGGCCGAGGGGGCGACCCGCTGGTCGCCGCCGTGCGAGCTCCCGGACCGTGGCTACTGGTTCGTTCCGACGGTGTTCACCGGTGTCTCGCAGGCCTACCGCATCGCCCGCGAGGAGATCTTCGGCCCGGTGCTGTCGGTGCTCACGTTCCGTACGCCGGACGAGGCGATCGAGAAGGCCAACAACACCCCGTACGGCCTGTCCGCCGGGGTGTGGACGGAGAAGGGATCGCGCATCCTGTCCATGGCCAACCGACTGCGGGCGGGCGTGGTGTGGGCGAACACGTTCAACCGGTTCGACCCGACGGCACCGTTCGGCGGGTACAAGGAGTCCGGGTTCGGCCGCGTGGGCGGCCGACACGGCCTGGGGGCTTACTTGGATGTCTGAGCGACTCGAGGTCCGCAAGACGTACAAGCTCTACATCGGCGGGGCGTTCCCCCGCTCCGAGTCCGGCCGCTCCTACCCCGTCACCTCACCGAAAGGCGTGTTGCTCGCGCATGCCGCGCAGGCCTCCCGCAAGGACCCGCGCGACGCCGT
>DATBGG010000083.1:0-31874 GCA_036558065.1 Gaiellaceae bacterium
CCCTCGCTTTAGGTTTTTCGCCCCCTAAAACGAGGGTTACCGGTTTGCGGTACCCCGTTTCTAGTCTGGGGGCGGGCCTTCTGGCACCTGCACGACGCCCGGATCGAACACCGGCTTCACTTCTTTCGGCTGAATCCGGCCCGCCTTGATGTCTTCGGCCCAGTGGCAGGCGACGACATGGCCGTCGCCCATCTTGCGCAGCTCGGGCACGTCGGTCTTACACCGGGTCTCCTGCACGTACGGACAGCGCGTGTGGAAACGGCACGCGGGCGGCGGGTTCGCCGGGCTCGGCAGGTCGCCGGCGAGCAGGATCGTCTCGCGCTTCGTCTCGACCTCCGGATCGGGAATCGGCACCGCCGACAGGAGCGAGATCGTGTACGGGTGCAGCGGGTTGTCGTACAGCTCGTCCGCGGGCGAGATCTCGACGATCGTGCCCAGGTACATGACCGCGATCCGGTCGGAGATGTGCCGGACGACCGCGAGGTCGTGCGCGATGAACAGGTACGTCAGGTCGAACTCGTCCTGCAGGTTCTCCAGCAGGTTGATGATCTGCGCCTGGATCGAGACGTCGAGCGCGGAGACCGGCTCGTCGGCGACGACGAAGTCCGGGTTCAGCGCCAGCGAGCGCGCGAGGCCGATGCGCTGGCGCTGGCCCCCTGAGAACTCGTGCGGATAGCGGCTCGCAGCGTCGGCGGGGAGGCCGACGATCTGGAGCAGCTCGCGCACACGAGCGGCCGCCTGGCGCCGGCCCGCCAACCCGTGCGTGCGGAGCGGCTCGCCGACGATCCGGCCGATCGAGTGCCGCGGGTTCAGCGACGCGTACGGGTCCTGGAACACCATCTGCATCCGGCGGCGCAAGGGCCGCAGCTCGTCCTCGCCGAGGTTCGTGATGTCCTGGCCGTCGAAGACGATCGAGCCGCCCGTCGGCTTGTAGAGGCGGAGGATCGCGCGGCCGACCGTCGATTTTCCACAGCCCGACTCTCCGACCAGCCCCAGCGTCTCGCCATGGTGGATGTCGATCGTGACGCCGTCGACCGCCTTCACGTCGCCCACGTGACGGTCCATGACGACCCCGCTCTTGATCGGGAAGTAGACCTTGAGGTCGCGCAGCTCGAGCAGGTTGCCGTCGACGCTCACGAGGCGACGACCTGCTTGCGCATCTTGTCCCACTCGTCCTCGGGCACCGGGTTGAAGCAGGCGACCTTGTGCCCGCGGTCGATCTCCTCCAGCGGCGGCACCTCCTGGCTCGAGGCTTCGACCTCATAGCGGCAGCGCGGCTGGAACGGGCACGCGGCCGGCGGGCGGAGCATGTCGCGCGGGGCGCCCTCGATCGGGTGCAGGCGCGCCTTGCGCGCGGCGTCGAGCCGCGGGATCGACTGCAGCAGCCCGAGCGTGTACGGGTGCCGCGGCTTCGCGAACAGCTGCCGCGCGGTGCCCGTCTCCATGAACATCCCCGCGTACATCACGTTCACGCGCTCGCACATGCCGGCGACGACGCCCAGGTCGTGCGTGATCATGATCAGCGCCGCGTTCTCCTCGGCCACGAGCTCGCGCAGGAGGTCGAGGATCTGCGCCTGGATCGTCACGTCGAGCGCGGTCGTCGGCTCGTCGGCGATCAGGAGCTTCGGCTTGCAGGCGAGGGCCATCGCGATCATCGCGCGCTGGCGCATCCCGCCCGAGAACTGGTGCGGGTAGTCGCGGAGCCGCTGGTTTGCGCTCGGGATACCGACGCGGTCGATCAGCTCCGCGGCGCGGTCCTCCGCCTCGCGCTTGCTCATGTCGAAGTGCGTCTCGAGGGCCTCGCGCAGCTGGCGCCCGATCGTGAGCACCGGGTTCAGGCTCGTCATCGGGTCCTGGAAGATCATCGCGACCTCTCGGCCCCGGATGTCCCGCATCTCCTTGTCGGAGAGCTTGATCAGGTCGCGCCCGCCGAAGAGCGCGCTCCCGGTGCGCACGCGGCCCGCCCGCGGAAGGATCCCCATCAGCGCGAGCGCGGTCACGCTCTTGCCGCAGCCGGACTCGCCGACGATCCCGAGCGTCTCGCCCGGCGCGATGTCGAACGTGATCCCGTTCACGGCGTGGATCGTTCCGCGCGAGGTCCAGAACTCCACGCGCAGGTCCTGCACCGAGAGGAGGCGCCTATCCGGCGGGGTGCTCAACCGCGGCCGCGGAACCTCGGGTCCAGGGCCTCGCGCAGCCCGTCGCCGATCAGGTTGAAGCCGAGAACGGAGATGACGATCGCGGTGCCCGGGATCAGCGCGAGGAACGGAGCCGTCTGCAGGTAGCGGGTCGTGTCGGTGAGCATCGTCCCCCACTCCGGCGTCGACGGGTCCTGGGGACCGAGCCCGAGGAACCCGAGGCCCGCGACGTCGATGATCGCGGTCGCGAGCGCGAGCGTCCCCTGCACGATCACGGGCGAGATCGAGTTCGGGAGGATGTGCGCGCCGAGGATCGTCCGCCCGCGGATCCCGACCGAGCGCGCCGCAAGGACGTAGTCGGTCTCCTTCGTCGCGAGGATCGATCCGCGGAGGAGTCGGGCGAAGATCGGGATCTGCGTGACGCCGACCGCGACCATGATCTGGCCGAGGCCCGGGCCGAGCGCGGCCACGATCCCGATCGCGAGCAGAAGGCCCGGGATCGCGAGCATGATGTCCATCAGTCGCATCAGGACGGAGTCGACCCAGCCGCCCGCGTAGCCGGCGATGGAGCCGATGAGGAGCCCGATCGAGAGACCGACCGCGACGGACACGACTCCGATCAGCAGCGAATAGCGCGCCCCGTAGACGACTCGCGAGAACAGGTCGCGACCGAGCGCGTCGACCCCGAACCAGTGCTCCGAGGAAGGCCCCGGGCAGCAGCCGCCGTTCAGCAGGTTCAAGTGCTGCTCGCGCGGGTCGAACGGGGCGATCAGCGGCGCGAAGACCGCGACGGTGACGAACGTCCCGACGAGGACGAAGCCGACGATCGCGCTGTGGTTGTGACGGAGCCGCCGCCACGCTTCGGCCCAGAGCCCGCTCGGCGGCGCCTCGAGCCCGACCTCTCTCGCTTCGAGCTCGGCGACGCTCATGAAACGCGGATCCTCGGGTTGATCAGGGCGTATGTCAGGTCGACGAGCAGGTTGACGAGCACGAAGATGAAGGAGATGAACAGGATCCCGCCCTGCAGGACGGGGAAGTTCCTGCTCCTGATCGCATCGACGAGCCATGTGCCCACCCCGGGCCAGGCGAAGACCGTCTCGGTGAGGACGGCGCCGGAGAGCAGGAGGCCGACCTGGAGGCCGACGATCGTCGTGATCGGCAGCAGCGCGTTCCGGAGAACGTGCCGGACGTCGACTTCACGCGGCGCGAGGCCCTTGGCGCGCGCCACGCGGACGTAATCCTCGTTCTGCACGTCGAGCACGGAGGCGCGGGTGATGCGCGCGATGATCGCGAGCGGAATCGAGCCGAGCGCGATCGCGGGCAGGATCAGGTGCTTGATGCAGTCCCAGAAGATCGAGAAGTCGCCCGTCCACAAAGAGTCGATCAAGTAGAAGTTCGTCGGGTGGTCGAAGTCGATCCGGGCGTCGACGCGCCCGGTCGTTGGTAACCACCCGAGCTTCACCGCGAAGACGTACTTGAGCAGGATCGCGAGGAAGAACACGGGGATCGACACGCCGATCAGCGAGACGACGAGGCTCGCGTTGTCGATCGCCCCGCCGTAGTGCTTGGCCGCCACGAACCCGAGCGGGATTCCGACTCCGAGCGAGAAGATCATCGCGGCGATCGCGAGCTCGATCGTGGCCGGGAACCGCTGCTTGAGCTCGTCGGTGACCGGCCGGCGCGTGGTGACGCTCGTCCCCAGGTCGTGGTGGACGAACGTCGTCTTCAGGTAGTCGATGTACTGGATATGGATCGGCTTGTCGAGCCCGTACTGGTGCTCGATCTGCGCGATCGACTCTTCCGTCGCGCGCTCACCGAGGAGCGCCTCGGCCGGGCCGCCGGGAAGCGCCCGGATCCAGATGAAGACGAGCAGAGAGAGCCCGAGGAGGATCGGGACGAGGAGCAGCAGCCGGCGGACGACGAATTTCAGCATCGCGTCCGCCGGCCTCTGCTAGGTCACATCCCTACTTCTCGATCGAGACGATGGAGAACGGCTCGAGCGAGACCGGGCTCGGCACGTAGCCCTTGACGTCCGCCTCGAAGGCGAGCGCCGGCTTCGTGTGCACGTAGGGGACGCCCGGGAGGAACCGCATGATCTCCTCGTTCGCCTCCTTGTAGAGCTCGGTCCGTTTTGCGGCGTCGGTTTCCTTCTCCGCGTTGTTGAGCGTGTTGAAGATCTCCTCGTTCTCGAAACCGAACTGGTCGGTCGGCTGCTGGAAGAACGTCCCGATGAAGTTGTCGGGATCGCCGTAGTCACCCGTCCAGCCGATCAGGTTCAGCGCTCCAGCCTTTCCGCCGTCGACCCGGCCCACGTAATCCGGGCTCCACGGCGCGCTGTGCGGCACGACCTTGAAGCCGGACTTGTTCAGGCTGGCCGCGAAGGCCTCGAAGTTCCGCTTCGGGTCCGGCATGTACGGACGCGACACGTCCGTCGGGTACCAGAAGTCGACCTTGAGCGGGATCTTCACGCCCGCCTTCTGCAGCAGCGACTTCGCCTTCGCCGGGTCGTACGTGTACGTCTGGACGTCGTCCGAGTAGCCCTCGAGCGACGGCGGCATGAACTCCTTCGCAACCTCGCCGCGGCCCGCGTAGAAGTTGCTGACGACGGCCTCCCGGTCGAGGCCGGCAGCGACGGCCTGACGTACCTCGATCTTGTCGAACGGCGGAACCTTCTGGTTGATGGTCACGTAGCCGACGTTGAAGGCGGGGCGGTCGAGGATCTGCAGGCTGTCGTCGCCCTCGATCGTCTTGACGTCCTGCGGCTCGACGAGGTCGTAGCCCTGGATCTCGCCGCTCTGCAGCGCCTGCAGGCGGGCGGCGTTGTCGGAGATCGGCCGGAAGATCAGCCGGTCGAGCTTCGCCTTGTCGCCCCAGTAGTCGTCGTTCCGCTCCATCACGAGGCGGTCGCCGCGCGTCCACGACACGAACTTGAACGGGCCGGTGCCCGTCGGATGCTGGGTGCCGTACGTGCCGGTCGGCTTGAAGCCGGTCTCCTCGTCGACCGAGCCCTTGTCCGCGCCGTACTTCTGGAGCGCGTCCGGGCTTGCGATCGTGAAGTTCGTCAGCGCGAGCGCACCGAGGAACGACGCGGACGGCTTCGTCAGGTTGATGACGACCGTGTGGTCGTCCTTGACCTCGCAGCTCTTGTAGAGGCTCGGGGTCTTCTTGTCCGAGAAGCCGCCGAAGACCGTCTGCCAGTAGTAGGTCGCGCTCTGGAGCTGGAACGGTCCCTTGAAGTTGTACCAGCGGTCGAAGTTGAAGCAGACCGCGTCGGCGTTGAACTCGGTGCCGTCGTGAAACTTCACGCCCTCGCGCAGGTTGAACGTCCACGCCGTGCCTGCGGCGTCTGCCTTCCAGCTCGTGGCGAGCGCCGGAACCACTTCCGTCGTGCCTTCCTTGAGGGTCACGAGCCCCTCGAACATCTGGTCGATCGGACGCAGCGACTCGCCGTCCGACACGAGCGCGCCGTCGAGGACGACGGGGTCGGACGCGGTGCCGAACACGAGCTCGCCTCCGCTGCCGCCGCTGCTGTCCGATTTGCTGCTTCCTCCGCAGCCCGTCGCCGCGAACGCGAGCGCCACTGCAACGACCGGAAGGACGAACCAAAGCCTGCTCAACTTCATGCTGCCCCCTCCTGAGACCTGGAATGCGAACCGCCAGTATCACCACCACCGCGGCGAACGGCAAATGGCGTCAACCGCTGAAGATCGGCGTCTGCGCGAGTGCGAGCCGATCCTCGAGGTCTCGTCCGCGGTACATCTCGAGCACGACGCGGTAGCGCTTTCGTCGATCGGGGATCTGGACGAAGAGATCCTGACCGCCGGTCTCAGAGCAGGCATCCGGCGTGACGACCCTCGCAAGCGACCGATCCTGGCTGCGATCGACCGCGCCGAGCGTCCCGTCCTTCTCCACCGAGACGAGGGTCCACCTGATCGGCAGCTTCGCTCCGCGCAGGTCGTCGACCTTGTAGCTGAACCGCACCTCGGCCCCGATCGTGTCGGGCTCGCCGCGGATCTCGGCTCGCGACGCGCCCGTCCGGAAGAGATGGTCGCGGAAGTGCACGTGCGGGAAGACGGGTGTCCCGGTGAACTCGGCGTCGGAGGCGCCGACGCACGGCTTCAGGCTCGGGCGCACCGTGAAGACGAGGCCCAAGCTGGCCACGAGGAGGGGAACGATCACGGCGAGCGCCTTGACGAACCGCATCGGGTCGCGTTCAGCGGCGGCGGCGGAAGAGGGCCTGGACGGTCTTGGGTGCTGTGACACGAAGCGTGCACGTCTTCTTCTTGCCGGTGCAGAAGCCGCGCCAAAAGCCGAAGTTGCCGCGGCGCCCCGGCTTGGCCTTGAGGACGACGGTTGCGCCCTGGTCGTAAAGCGCCTCGCAATCGAAAAGGGTCGTTCGGCCGCAGCTGATCCCGCCGCTCGCCGTGACCATCCCGGGGCCCGAGACCGAGACGTTCACCCCGAGGCGGCGACCAGGCGGGGGCGGCGGGCCGCCCGTTCCGGCGCCGTCGGAGTTGTCGAGGATGATCGCGCATTGCCTGGCGACGCCGACGCACAGGCCGTTCCATTTGGTGATGTCGCCCTGGATCGTGACCAGCGTGCCGCTCGGAAACTCCGCCTGGCACGTCGGCGGACAGTCGATGCCCGGCGGTTCGCTCGTCACGTGCGAGCCCTCGGGGACAACCGTCAGCTGTGGCTGATCCGGGTCGGGATCGTCGTGCGCGAATGCGGCCAGCAGCTCGACGTCGCGGTCGACGACGAGCGCGCACTGCGCATCGGTGCCGCAGGGATCGCTCCACCTGCCGAAGAGGCCGCCCGTATCCGGTGCCGCGGTCAGCGTGAGAGAGGTACCGGCCGGAAGCTCGGTCGAGCACTGGTCGCCGCCCTTGCCGCAGGCGATGCCCGGCGGATCGCTCGTGACGGTGCCGGGGCCGCTGACGGACAGCACGACCCTCGTCGTTCTCCTGACGAAGACCGCACCGACCTTTCTTGCTCCGTCGACGGACATGAAGCACGTCGTCGCCGTTCCGACGCAGGCGCCGTTCCAATGGCTGAACGCGAAGAACGTGTCGGGCGTCGCTGCAAGCGACACGACGGCGCCGCGCTTGTAGCGCGCGGAGCAGCGCACGCCGCAGTCGATGCGCCGGTCGCGGCTGGCGACGACACCGTGATCGCCGCGGACGACGCGGAGCTTCGGCTTCGCCACCGAGGCGCCCGCGACCGACGTCAGCATGCCGACCGCCGCAGCCGCAACGATGAGCCGCAGGAAGAGCGAACTGCCCATCGGGCCTCCTCCTGATCGCACCCAGTGTCGCTCGCGCCTGCGCGCGAGTCAACGTGGCGGGGGCGTTACCGCCTAGACGACCGCGACCGAGCTGAGCTCGCGCAGTGCGGACAGACGCGCCAGCGCCTGCGCCTCGAGCTGCCGAACGCGCTCGCGCGTCAGGTCGAGCTCGTGCCCGATCGCCTCGAGCGTCCACGGCTCGCCCTCGAACCCGAAGCGCAGCTCGAGGATGCGCCGCTCACGCTCGGGGAGAGCGTCGAGCGCCTTGCGCACGCCCTGGCGGCGGAGGGATTCCTCCGCCTCGTCGAACGGATCGGCAGCCTCGCGGTCCGCGAAGAGGTCGCCGAGCTCGCCCTCGTCGTCAGCGCCGACCGTCTGATTCAGCGAGACCGACGCGTGGGCGGCTCCGAGCGCCTCGTCGACGTGCTGCATCGGCAGCCCGGTCGCCTCTGCCAGCTCGTCCTTCGTCGCTTCGCGGCCCAGCTCGACCTCGAGCCGGCGCGCGGCCCGCGACAGCTTCTGCTGCCGCTCGACCACGTGCACCGGCACGCGGATAGTCCGCGCGTGATTCGCGACGGCGCGCTGCACCGACTGGCGGATCCACCAGGTCGCGTACGTCGAGAACTTGAAGCCGCGGCGCCAGTCGAACTTCTCGACGGCGCGGTTCAGCCCCAGGGTTCCCTCCTGGATCAGGTCGAGGAACGGAACGCCGAGCCCGCGGTAGCCCTTGGCGATGGAGACGACGAGCCGGAGGTTCGACTCGATCATCCGGCGCTTGGCGAGCATGTCACCGCGCTCGATCGCCTTCGCGAGGGTGACCTCCTCGGAGGCCGTGAGCAGCTTGTGGCGGCCGACGTCGGCCAGGAAGAGCTGGAGCGAGTCGGCGGACCCGACGACGACGTCGGGGTCCGGCGTCTTCTGCTCCGGCTCGGCCGGCTTCGCGTTCTCCTCGGACCGTGCTTCGCTGACCTCGAGGCCGATCGCCTCGAGCTCGCGCATCAGCTGCTCGACGTCAGCGTCGTCGAGGTCGTGCTCGAGCGCAAAGGCCTCGATCTCGGTCGGCTCGACGTGGCCACGCTCCTCGGCGGCTTCGACCAGAGAGCGCGCGCCCTCGGTCTCGAGTAGCTCGGAAATCTGCTGGTGCGTCAACTGCGGATCCTCTTCCTTTCGTGCCTGCGGGTTTCGGTGCACTGTAAGACGACGCTCGGCCATCGAACTTTCTCACTGTAGGACGCGGTTCCTGGTGTTTCCAGTTGAAGGCGGCCTTCTACTGCGGCTTTTTTTCGAAAACGAGTCTCGGTACCTGCTTATTCCGTTGCGGCGGGCTCTGCGGTGCGGGCTCGAGCCGGGAACTCGAACTCGACCTTGCCCTCATCATTCAAGACGAGCCGCGCCCGAAAAGGTTTGCCTGCTCTGGAACGGAAGCCGGACAAAACTTCCTTCGTCTTGCCCTCCTCGAGCAACTGCCGCGCGACCTCCGGCGTGAGCGTCCGCCCGGCCACGCGTTTCCAGATGACGAAGCCGCAGCCGGTCTCCTCGCGTGACTTCCAGCTCGTGCAGCCGTAGGCCTTCGCGTTCTCGCGGATGATCTCGCCCGTCTCCGCGCCGCAGCGGGGGCATGGGCCCAGCTCGACGCGCTCCGGCCGGAGCTTCTCCTTGTCGAGCGCGGCGATCGCCTCGACCGTGGAGCGGGTGAAGTCCTCGATGCCCTTGATGAAGTCGTCCTTCACGCCGCTGCCGTGCTCGATGTCGCCGAGGCGCTTTTCCCAGTCGCCGGTCAGCTCTGGCGAGGTGAGCTTGTTCTCCTCGAGCATCGTGATCACCTGGAGGCCCTTCGGAGTGGGCATGAGGTCCTTGCCACCGCGCTCGATGTACTCGCGGCGGATCAGCGTCTCGATCGTCTCGGCGCGCGTTGCGGGCGTGCCCAGGCCGCGCTCCTTCATCGCCTCGCGCAGCTCTTCGTCGTCGACGAACTTGCCGGCGGTCTCCATCGCGGAGAGGAGCGTCGCCTCGGTGTAGCGCGGGGGTGGGCGCGTCTCCTTCGCCTCGCTCTCGGCGGAGACGACCTTGACCTGCTGGCCCTTCTCGAGCTGTGGGAGCTCGGCGCTCTCCGGGTCTTCTTCCTTCTCCGCGTCCGCCTCGACGCCGTACACGCCGCGCCATCCCGCCTCGAGCGTGACCTTGCCCCGCGTGCGGAAGCGCTCGTTCTCGACGACCGTCACGACCGTGGTCCGCGCGTATCGGGCCGGAGGGTGGAAGACCGCCAGGAAGCGGCGAGCGACCAGGTCGAAGATGCGGCGCTCGTCGGGCGAGAACTCGCTGACGTCGTGCTCGACGTCGGTGGGGATGATCGCGTGGTGGTCATCGACCTTCGCGTCGTTCACGACCCGGGCGAGCGGCAGCGAGTCGAGCCGCGCGACGAACTCGGCGGCGGTCGCATACTCGGGGATCGGCGCGAGCGTCTGGGCTGTCGGCTTCAGCTGCGGGACGAGGTCGCCGGACAGCCAGCGTGAGCTCGTCCGCGGGTACGTGATCGCCTTCTTGCCCTCGTACAGAGACTGGGCCGCCTGCAGCGTGCGCCTGGCCGAGAAGCCGTAGCGGCGGTTCGCATCGCGCTGGAGCGACGTCAGGTCGTAGAGGAGCGGCGCGCGCTCGGACTGCTCCTTGCGCTCGACGTCCTCGACCGTGCCGGTCTTGCCCGAGACTTTGTCGACGATCTCCTGCGCGCGGTCGCCTTCCTTGAGCCAGGTCTCCTGACCCGTGGGCGTGTCCTTGTCGTCGGCCTTGACCGGGTCGAACCAGAGGCCTTCGTAGCGTGGGTCGAAGGTCGCGTGGACGAGCCAGTACGGCTCGGGGACGAACGCCTGGATCTCGCGCTCCCGGGCGACGATGATCGCCAGTGTCGGCGTCTGGACGCGGCCGAGCGAGACGACGCCGCCGACCCAGGCGCGGCCGCGGATCGTCGCGGCGCGGGTCGCGTTCATGCCCACGAGCCAGTCGGCCTCGGAGCGCGCCCGCGCGGCGGACTCCAGCGACTGCAGCTGGTCGCCGGGGCGCAGCTGCTCGAACCCGTCGCGGATCGCCGTCTTCGTCAGCGAGCTGATCCAGAGGCGCTCGACCGGCTTGGGGGCGTCCGGGCTCGTCGGCGGCGCGCCGAAGACGGACTCGTAGAGGTACGCGAAGATCAGCTCGCCTTCGCGGCCGGCGTCGCAGGCATTGATCACGCGGTCGACGTCGTCGCGCTTGAGAAGGGTCTCGACCAGCTTCAGCTGCTTCTTCGACTTCGCGTCGCGCGGGACGAGCTTGAAGCCGTCGGGCGGCACGATCGGCAGGTCGGCCATCCGCCACTTCTTCCACTTCTCGTCGTACTCCTCGGGCTCCGCGAGCTGCACGAGGTGGCCGACCGCCCAGGCGATGACGTAGTCGTCCGACTCGAGGAAGGTCGGCTCGTCCTTCGTCGCCTTCTTCGCTTTCGCGCTGAGGTCGGCGAGCGTGCGCTTCTGGAAGACGCCGTCCAGCGCGCCCGCGATGTCGCGGCCGACGGATGGCTTCTCGGCGATGATGAGCGTCTTCATTTCGTCTCTGACCTTAGCGTTGCGTGTCAACCTCGCCTCTCTACCGCCTTGCGGCAATCCTTACGGGCCCGCCTGTGAAGCTGGTTTTCCGGCTGCGTACGGTCGGGACGGAGCATCTTCCACGCGAAGGGGGCTACGTCCTCTCTCCGAACCATCTCTCGAACCTCGATCCGTGGCCGCTCGGGATCCCGCTTTTGCCGCGCCAGATCCGCTTCATGGCAAAGGCGGAGCTCTTTCGTTCGCCTTTGTGGCCGATCCTGAAGTTCGGCGGAGCGTTTGCGGTGCGGCGCGGCGAGGGCGATACGGTGGCGATCGAGACGGCCGTCCGGCTGGCGCGAGAGGGTGAGGTGGTGGCGATCTTCCCGGAAGGGACCCGACGCAGGAAAGGGCTCGTGAAGAAGCACCGCGCGCGGGCGCATACGGGAGCCGCGCGGGTGGCGCTGGAAGCGGGCGTCCCGCTGATTCCCGCGGCGATCGCGGGGACGGACCGGATCACGCGGCTGGGTCCTTTGCGGATCGCGTATGGGCCCGCGGTCGCGCTCGACGACCTGCGCGAAAGGGAGCCGCGCGAGGCGGCGCAGATCGGGACCGACCGGCTGATGGCCGCGATCGGCGAGCTGGAGCAGACGCTGTGAAGCCGCTGCTCGTGATCGACGGGGACTCGCTCGCGCACCGCGCCTACCACGCGCTTCCGAAGACGATCAAGCGGGCGGGCGGCAAGCCGTCCGGTGCGATCGTCGGCTTCGCGAACTTCGTCGTCCGGCTCTGGGACGCCGAGCAGCCGCGGAGCGTGGTCGTCGGCTGGGACACGCTGGAAGTGCCCACGTACCGCCACGAGGCGTTCGAGCCGTATCAGGGCGGGCGGGTGTTCGACAAGGCGCTGCTCGAGCAGCTGCCGATGCTCCCCGAGCTCGTTTCGGCGCTCGGGTTCACGGCCGCGAAGGCGCCCGGGTTCGAGGCGGACGACTTCCTGGCGGCCGCGGTCGCGGCGGCGAAGAAGAAGCGCTGGCCCGCGCTCGTCGTCACTTCGGATCGCGACTCGTTCCAGCTTGCGGCCAAGACCGTGGCGATTCTCACGCCGACTCGGGGCGTGAGCGAGCTCGCGCGCATCGGCCCGGACGAAGTGCGCGAGCGCTACGGCGTCGAGCCGAAGCAGGTGCCGGACTTCATCGCGCTGCGGGGCGACCCCTCGGACAAGCTGCCCGGAGCCCCGGGCGTCGGCCCGAAGGGCGCGGCCCAGGTGATCACGCAGTACGGCACGTTGGAAAAGGCACTGAAAGCAGGGAGATTCGCTGCGATCGCGGAGGAACTTCGGCTCTATCGCCGAATTGCCACGCTAGACGCCTCCGCCCCTCTCCCTCCCCTCGAAGATCAGTCCCCCCTGTGGGCGGAGGCGTCCTCCCTCCTGTCCGACTGGGGCATGAACGCGATGGCCGAGCGCCTCGCCGCCCGCGCGGAGTAGCGATCCAGGTCTTCACGCACCCGGTTCTCGCTCAGCTGCATCCGACGGGGCACCATCCGGACACGCCCCGGAGGCTCGAAGTGCTGCTCGAGGCGTTCCCGAAGTTCACCGAGGCAGAGCCCGCGACTGTCGAGCAGCTCGAGCGCTGCCACGCGCGCGAGTACATAGAGCAAGTTCGGGCCGTGAGCTCGCCGACCTGGCTGGACGGGGACACCATCGCCTCGGAGACGACGTTCGAGGCGGCGCTCCTCGCCGCGGGCGGCGCGATCGCCGCGGTCGAGCAGGGCGGCCTCGCGCTCGTCCGGCCGCCGGGACATCACGCGCGTCCGGCGGCGGCGATGGGCTTTTGCATCTTCGACAACGTCGCCATCGCGGCCCGCCACGCGCAGGCCGAGCTGGGGATCGAGCGTGTCGCGATCGTCGACTGGGACGTGCACCACGGGAACGGAACGGAGGAGATCTTCCGCGGCGACGACTCGGTCTTCTTCGTCTCGATGCATCAGTGGCCGTTCTACCCGGGGACGGGCGGGCCGCAGGAGCAGGCCGAGACGACGCTCAACGTGCCGCTCGGCGCGGGGTGCGACGACGAGGACTACGAGCGCGCGTTCGACCACGTGGTCGAGCCGGCCGTGCGGGCGTTCGAGCCGGAGCTCGTGATCGTCTCCGCCGGTTTCGATGCGCACGTCGAGGACCCGCTCGCCGGGATGAACGTGACCGAGGACGGGTTCCGCGAGCTGGCGCGTCGGAGTGCAGCGCTCGCGCCACGTTGCGCCGCGGTGCTCGAAGGCGGCTACAACCTCAGCACGCTGCCGCGGCTCGTCGCCGCCGCGCTCGAAGGTTTCTCTTAAAACGAAGACCGGCCCCTAAGGGCCGGCCAGAGAGAGGAGAGAAAGAGCCACCGGAGTCCTCTTCCCGCCGCGAAAGGGGAGGAGAGCTTCGATAGTCCAATTATCGGTCGAGAACGAGAATTTGCCTCGTCCACGGCTCCCTTGCGATGGGTGATTCGACATCACCCAACTTGGGTGATTCGCCTAGGCGGCGCGGGCTGTCGCAAGCGCCTCGAGCGCCTCGCGGCGCGATGAGACCTGGAGCTTCCGGAGCAGGCTCTTCACGTGCGAGCGGACGGTGTGCTCGGAGATGAAGAGCCGCTTGGCGATCTCGTCCGTGCCGAGGTGGTCGTCGAGCAGCAGCAGCACCTCGAGCTCGCGGGCGGACAGGGCCTGGGCGATCGCGTCGGGCACGCCGCCCTGAGAGGCGCCTTCGCGCACCTGCTCGAGCAGCCGGCGTGCGATCGCGCCCGAAAGGGCCGCTTCGCCTTCGGCGACGCCCTCGAGGAACTCGACGATCCGCTCGGGCGGCTCCGTCTTGAGGAGATAGCCGGCGGCACCGGCTCGGATCGCGGAGAGAAGGTTCTCCTCGGTGCCCGACGCGGTGAGGACGACGACTTCGCAGTCGGGCGCCGCCTCGCGCAGGCGCGGGAGGGCAGCCAGCCCGTCCAGCTCGGGCATCGAGAGGTCGAGCAGGACGAGATTGGGCTGAAGCCGGCGCGCCTGCTCGATCGCCTCGTTGCCGTCGCCGGCCTGCCCCACGACGTCGAAACCGCCCTGTTCGAGCAGCTTCGCGAGCGCGTCGCGCGTCAGCGGGTGGTCGTCGACGACGAGGATCCGGGGCACGAAGCGCTTATCGGCACGCACGTCGGTGCCGATTAGACCTACGTGCGGCGCGAGGAGAGAGACGCCTATAACGCCTGGCTCTGGGGCGAGCTGCTGCTCCTGGGCCTGCTCGGCGCTGCGCTGGCGCTGTTCGTCACCTATCCGTCGCTGCGCGACACGTTCGAGCTGCCGCAGCTCAGGCTCGTGCTGGACACGGCCGTCACCATCGCGGCGGCGATCGTCGCAACGCTGGCCGGGGTTCGGTTCTCGGTCGAGGGCCGCCGCCTCGACTTCCTGCTCTGCGCCGGCTTCTTCCTCGCCGCCGCCTCGACCTTCGCCTTCTCGATCGTCCCCGTCTTCGAGGGCGGGACGGTCGGCAAGGACGAGGCCTGGTCGGGGATCGCCGGCAAGCTGCTCGCGACCGGCCTGATCGCGGCGGCGCCCTTCACGCGCGGCCGGATCGTCCGCCGCAAGGCCGCGCTGCGCTCCGCGCTCGGAGCGCTCGTCTGCCTCGAGGTCTCGATGTGGCTGCTCGTGAAGTGGGCCTCGACCGGGACGCCCGCCCTTACGAGCGGCAACGACCAGCCGCTGCTGCTGATCGTCTCGCTCGCGCTCCAGGCATTCCTCAGCCTCGTCGCGCTCGTCGGCTTCGGCCTCCGCTACCGGTCCTACGGCGACGACCTCTACCGCTGGCTCGCCCTGGCCGCGACGCTCACCTTGTTCGCCGAGCTCCACTACGTCTTCACGCCTGTCGTGTCGAGCTCGTTCGTGTCGCAGGGCGACTTCCTCCGCCTCATGTCGTATCTCGTCCTGATGGCGGGTGTGTGGCGGGCGATCCGCTTCGCCGAGTTCGGCCGGGCGGTCGCCGAGGAGCGGGCACGTGTGGCGCGTGAGATCCACGACGGGCTGGCGCAGTACCTCTTCACCGTGTCGACGCACGCGAGCATGCTCGAGGGCGAGACGGCGGACCGGATCAAGGAGGCCGCGGCCGCCGCGCAGCAGGAGGCGCGCTTCGCGATCCTGGCGCTCTCGTCGGCGAGCGGGAACGCGCCGTTCGACGCGGCGCTTCGTCGCTACGTCGACTTCCTGACCGCCGACGGCGAGCTCGACGTCGAGCTCGAGGTCGACCCGGGCCTCTCGCTGGCTCCCGACGAGCAGATCGAAGTGTTCCGCATCGTCCAGGAAGGTCTCGCGAACGTCCGCAAGCATGCGGAGGCGACTCGCGCCGAGGTTGTCATCGCATCGCGCGGGACGGATCGCGTCGTCCTCGTCACGGACAACGGAGCCGGGTTCGACGGAGCCACGGATCCTGCGGGCCAGGGGCTGAAGAACCTGCGCACCCGGGCCGCGGCGATCGGCGGAGCTTTCACGCTCCGCTCCGCCCCGGGGCACGGCACTGCGCTGGAAGTCGTGCTGCGCGCATAACGGTTCGAGCAAGCGGGTACCTCCCCCACGTGAACATCGACGGGAAGGTCGCCCTCGTCACCGGCGGCGGAGCCGGAGGGACCGGTCGTGCGATTGCCTTCGAGCTCGCGCGCCGCGGTGCGTTCGTCGCGGTGAACGACCTCGACGACACTGGTGGCGGAGAAACGGTGCGCCGGATCGAGGAGGCCGGCGGCGAGGCGGCGTTCGTGCGCGCCGACGTCACGCGCGAAGAGGAGATTCGCGCAGCGATCGACTTCGCGTCGGACACATTCGGCGGCCTCGACATTCTCGTCAACAACGCGGGCGGCACACCGAGGCCGCACTTCCCGGATGCACCGACGGAGCATTGGAGCCGCACGCTCGACATCAACCTGCGCGGGCCGATGCTCGCCATCCAGCAGTCGATCCCGGCGATGCGACAACGGGGCGGAGGTGCGGTGGTCAACATCTCGTCCGTCGCAGGCATCGGGTGGAAGCCACACGCCTCGCCGGAGTACTCCGCCGCGAAAGCCGGCCTCGCACGCCTGACCGCCACGCTCGCGCCGCTGGCCGAGCGCGACGGCATTCGCGTCAACTGCATCGTCCCGAACTGGATCGGCACCGACGAGGTCCTGGCCGAGATCGAGACGATGACCGAGGAGGAGCGCGCCGCGGAAGGCGTCCCGGACGTGCTGACACGCCCCGACGAGATCGCGGCGCTCGCCGCTGAACTGGTCGAGGACGACTCGCTCGCCGGACGCGTGTTCGTCTGGTGGACGGGCCGCGAGCCGGGCTCCGTGCCGCTCGACGACCTGCCCGGGAATTGATTCGCGCGCGCGTCTCGCGTACCCTGAGAGCGTCCCGCGACGAAAGGAGGTTCGACGATGACTGAGTTGACCGCTTCCCGAGCCTCCGGCCGCGCCCGCTAGAGAGCGCGCGCGAACTCCTGAGGCTCGCCCGTTCGCGCCCCGAGAGGGGCGCCTTTCGTGTTCCCACAGCCAAAGGAGTCCAGTTGCAGTTGCAAGACCTCGGCTGGGACGCGTTCTTCGCAGACGCGTTCGAGCCATACGCAGCAGACAATCTGATCCCGGCGCGCGTCTCGGCGCGCCACCACGGGCCGTGCGAGCTCCTGACGGAGAACGGACGGCTGGGCGGCCTGCCAGCGGGCAAGCTGTCCGAAGACGAGCTGCCCGCGGTCGGAGACTGGGTCGCGGCACGCCCCGTCGACGGCGAGCGGAAGGCGGTGATCGAGGCCGTCCTGCCGCGGCGTACCTCGTTCTCCCGCAAGGAGGCGTTCCAGCGGACCGTGGAGCAGGTCGTCGCGGCGAACGTCGACACCGTGTTCGTCGTCACCGCGTTCGGCTTCGACCTCAACCCGAGGCGGCTCGAGCGCTACCTGACCGCGGCCTGGGACAGCGGCTCGAGCCCCGTGATCGTCGTCAACAAGGTGGATACCGCGGACGATCCGTACGCCGAGCTCGCTCTCGTCGAGCCGGTCGCGATGGGTATCCCCGTCCATGCGGTGAGCGCGGCCACCGGAGAGGGGCTCGACGATCTGGAGCAGTACCTCCGGGTCGGGGCGACGATCGTCCTGCTCGGCTCGTCGGGCGTCGGCAAGTCGACGCTCGTGAATCGCTTCGCCGGAGACGAGCTGCTCGAGACCGCGGCGACGAGCGAAGGTGGGCGCGGGCGGCACACGACCTCGCACCGCGAGCTGGTTCCGCTGCCGTCGGGAGCGCTTCTCCTCGACACGCCCGGCATGCGCGAGCTCCAGCTGTGGGCCGGAGAAGAGGTGCTCGACACGACCTTCTCCGAGATCGGCGCGCTCGCGGCGCAGTGCAAGTTCTCGGACTGCTCGCACCGGACCGAGCCCGGCTGCGCCATTCGGCGTGCGCTCTCCGACGGGACGCTCGCGGAGGAGCGGTGGACGAGCTACACGAAGCTCCAGCGCGAGATCCGGGCGCTCGAGATCCGCAAGGACGCGCGGCTCCGCTCCGAGCAGCGCAAGAAGTGGGCGAAGTTCTCGAAGAGCCGGAGGAAGACGATCTATTGAGGCAACTCGGCGTACAGGCTGATGTCCACGCCGACCGGGTCCTTGAGCAGGGCGAAGCGCTGGCCCCAGAACGCGTCCCACGGCTCCTTCTCGCCGCGGAACCCGGCCTCGGTGACCCGCGCGTAGATCTCGTCGACCTCGGCCGGGCTCTCGCATTCGAAGTTGAGCGAGATGTGGTTCCCGGTCTCGAGCTTCCAGTCGTCGATGAAGCTTCGCATCGTGTCTTCGGAGTCGAGCATGAACCGAAGCCCGTTCGGGAGGAACGCGTCGACGTGGCCCTCGTCCGGCGTCTCCGGCACGTCGATCCCGAGCAGCCGGTAGAAGCGGATCGACTCGGCCATGTCCGAGGCGACGATTCCGGTCGCGTTCAGCTGCGGCATCGAGCTCATTCAATCGCAAACCGAACGGGGGCGTGATGGCTGAGGACCACTTCGGCGAAGGGGTCGCGGAGCGCTACGACGAGTCGAGCGCGGACATGTTCGCCCCGGCCGTCGTCGAGCCGGTCGTGGACTTCCTGGCCGAGCTTGCGGGCGACGGGCCGGCGCTCGAGCTCGGGATCGGCACCGGCCGGATCGCACTGCCGCTCTCGGAGCGCGGGATTCGCGTGAGTGGGATCGACCTGTCCGAGGCCATGGTCGCGCAGCTCCGCGACAAGCCTGGAGGCGAGTCGATCGAGGTCGCGATCGGCGACTTTGCGACGACGCGTGTGGACGGGACGTTCGCGCTCGCGTACCTCGTCTTCAACACGATCAACAACCTGACGACCCAGGATGCGCAGGTCGCGTGCTTCGAGAACGTTGGCGCGCAGCTCGAGCCCGGCGGGTGCTTCGTGATCGAAGTCGGGACCCCCGGGCTCCGCACGCTTCCGCCCGGGAAGACGCATCAGGTCTTCGCCTTCGCCGCAGACCACATCGGGATCGACGAGTACGACGTTGCGAACCAGGGGCTCATCTCGCACCACCTGTTTCCCGCGGGTGAGGCGTGGGAGCTGCGGTCGATCCCGTTTCGCTACGTCTGGCCGGCCGAGCTCGACCTGATGGCGCGCCTGGCCGGGATGACGCTCCGCGAACGCTGGAGCGGCTGGAAGCGGGAGCCGTTCACCAGCGAGAGCACGAAGCACGTCTCCGTGTGGGAGAAGCCGGCCTAGGCGCCGAGCTCGGCGACGTCTTCGTCCGTTAGCTCGAGCCCGGCGGCGGAGATCAGCGGGTCGACCTGATCGGGCCGGCGGAAGCCGACGATCGCGCCGTCCACCGCCCGGTTGCGGAGCGTCCAGGCGACCGCGACCGCGCCGGCCGTGGCGCCGTGCCGGTCGGCGACTGTCCGGAGCCGGTCGACGAGCGCGAGATTTCGCGAGAGCTCGGGCTCCTGGAAGCGCGGACTCGTCTTGCGCCAGTCGTCGTCCGGCAGTCCGGCGATTCGCTCGCGCGTCATCTTCCCGCTGAGCAGCCCCGAGGCCATCGGCGAGTAGACGATCACGCCGATTCCCTCCTGCTCGGCGAACGGCAGGATCTCGTCCTCGACCTCGCGCGAGACGAGCGAGTACGGCGGCTGCAAAGTCTCGACAGGCGCGAGCTGCTGGGCGCGGCGGAGCTGCTCGACGTCGAAGTTCGAGACCCCGATGTGGCGGGCGACACCTTGCTCCTTCAGCTCGGCGAAGGTCGACCAGCCCTCCTCGATCTCCTCGTCCGGGATCGGCCAGTGGATCTGGTAGACGTCGATGGCGTCGACGCCAAGGCGCTGCAGGCTTCCCTCCACTTCGCGCAGCAGCGAGTCGCGCTTCAGGGTCTGGAGCGTCCTCCGCCCTGGGCCCTCGGGCTGACCCGCCTTCGTGAACACGTATGGACGACGGTCGAGCCCCTGGAGCGCGCGGCCGACGACCTCCTCCGAGTGGCCGAAGCCGTACTGGGCCGCGGTGTCGATCCAATTGACGCCGAGGTCGAGCGCGTGGTGGATGGCCGCGATCGACTCGTCGTCGTCCTGGGCGCCCCAGCCCCAGTCGTAGTCGGCGCCGCCGATCGCCCACGCGCCGAAACCGACGCGGGTGATCTCGAGTCCGGTAGTGCCGAGTCGAGTTGTCTGCATGAGCCCTCCCAGTCGCACTTCAGTCGTCGCTCCACCGGATCCCGGCGCCCGACACCTTGCCGGATGCGAGATGCATCCCGCCGACCCAGCGGTCGACGCCGTAGCGGAATCCACGGGAGGCGTACGATCGCACCGTGAGCGCGGAGGACTTCTTGGCGGGACAGCACGAAGCGATCGTGGAT
The DNA here is from genome assembly GCA_036558065.1 of Gaiellaceae bacterium. Taxonomy (GTDB): domain Bacteria; phylum Actinomycetota; class Thermoleophilia; order Gaiellales; family Gaiellaceae; genus VAXT01. The sequence continues at coordinate 19,833 of DATBGG010000083.1, forward strand.
GAAGCGGAAGCCGCGCTCGCGCGATCACACGCCAGGCATTACGAGGCAGCCGGCAAAGCTGAGGTCCGGCGACGTCTGGAGCGTCTCTTCGAACACCTGCTCGGCGGCCTCCGTGACCGCGACCTCGAGCCGATGATCTCGTATGCGGAGGCGTTGGCCGAGGAGCGCTTCGAATCGGGCTACGACTTGGTCGAGGTGCAGACGGCCTTCAATGCGCTGGAAGAGGCGTCGTGGCAGCACGTCCTCAGCGATCTGGACCCAGCCGAGTTCGCCGACGCGCTCGGGCTCATAAGCACGCTGCTCGGTGCCGGCAAGGACGCGCTCGCACGCCGCTACGTGTCGCTCGCGGCGGACACGCACGCACCCTCGCTCGATCTGCGCGCCCTCTTCGCCGGCACGGACGGCGCCTGAGAGCAGGCGCCGTCCGCGTGGCTCGAGCCCGGCCCTAGCTACAAGGGTCGTCCTCGTCGATCCGTCGCGTCGCTCCGACCGGCAAGAACTGCACCGCGATCGTGCGCGCAGCCACCTGACCGTTGTTCTGGATCATGTGCAGATGGTCGCCGCCCGGGTCGACGAAACCGGTTCCCGCCGAGTAGTCCTGGGACATGCAGTGGCGGTGCATCTTCATCGTGTTCGTGATCGTTCCCGAGACGACGAAGACGAAGCTCGGGCCCGGATGGGAATGCCAGCCGCTCGTCCCGCCGGGCTGGAACGTGTTGTCGATCACGTACAGGTCGGACGTGCCCTTCGTCTTGAGCCTCGCCTTCCAGACTCCCGGCGGATCGCTCTTCGCCTTGAGGTTGAACGGCTCGAAGGGCGCCTTTGCCAACGTCGTCGTCGACTGGCCCGACGGCGGCGTCGCGAGGACCGTCCCCGCGTACACGCCGACGACGGCGAGAACACCGAGCAGCGCCAACATCCACTTCGACTTCATCTGTCCTCCTTCGCTGGTGAGGACGAGACGGCTTCGACGATCCGGATGGGACCGAGCTCGGCGCGCTCTGCCGCGAGGAGCGCGTCCCGGCTCGACGGTGCATCGAAGACGAAGAAGCAGAGCTCGTCCTCTGGAACGTGGATCGAGCGGTCGAAACTGACGCGTGTCAGTTCGTCCGCCGCCGAGCGCGCCCGCCGCTCGCGACCTGCGAGCTCCCCCGCGTCTCCGCGAGCGAGGTACGTCTCGACGAGATAGCTCGGCACGCCTCGAAGCTACGGCGGAGCCGATTCCTTGGAAACGTCAGAACGTCTGAACTTTGCCCCGGGCTACTCCGGCAGGGCACGCGCCAGCTCGGTGCGCGAGCGGATCCCGAGCTTCGCGTAGATGTGCGTCAGATGGCTGGCCACCGTGCGCTCACCGAGGAAGAGGGCGGCTGCGACCTCGCGGTTCGTCCGGCCTTCGGCGACGAGCGCAGCCACCCGTCGCTCGGCTGCGGTGAGCCCTTCCTCGCGCCGGCGGCCGCCGAGAGTGCCCTGCTCGGCCCGCGCCCTCGCGAGCCACGAGGCTGCTCCTAGCTCCTCGAACTCGCGGATCGCCGCGCCGATCGCCTCGCGGGCCGCGCGCTTCTGGCGGGCGCGCCGGAGCAGCCCGCCGAGCGCGAGATGCGCGCGAGCTCGGCCGTACGTGTCTCCGCCTGCCTCGTGTTGCGTCACCGCGAGCCGAAGCAATGCCAGCGCCTCGTCGACGTTGCCGCGCGCGGCGGCCACGAGCCCTCGCGTCCGCGTGACGGGGCCGAAGGCCCACTCTCGTCCGACGCGGTGCGCGTCGGTGTCCCAGACGTCGATCAGGCGAACGGCCTCCTCGATCCGCCCCAGCTCGAGGAGCAATTCGGCGTAGTCGGCGGTCCACCAGCGAACGCTCGGCTCGTGCCAGTCGAGCTCCAGCGCGCGGCGGTCGGCCTGGCCTAGCCAGCGTTCGGCGGTCGTCCGATCTCCCTCCCAGAAGGCGGCGAGACCGAGGACGGCCCGGTGCTGCGGCAGCTGAAGCCGTTCGGGGGACTGCTCGCGCCCAAGCTCGAGCGCCCGCTGCGAATGCAGTCGCGCCTGCTCGAAACGGCCGCGGTGCACTGCGATGACGGCGATCGGCAGGTGATCCTGCGGGACTTCGAGCCCGTACTGGATCGAGATGTCGTGGGCCCGCTCCGCATGGTCGGCGGCGAGCTCCCAGCGGCCGGCCCAGAACTCGACCCAGGCCAATCCCCACAGAGCCTGCGCGGCACGGCGCTCGTCCCGGTCGCGCCATTCGCGGTGCTCGCGCTCGAGCAGCGCACGGGCCGAATCCCGCTTCGACGCAGGGGCGAGCGTGTTCACCACCGCCTGCGTCCCCTCGCGTACGAGGTGCTCGCCTCCGACGGCGACCGCGAAATCGTGCACCCGCGCCGGAAGATCTTCGGGTGCTTCGGCCTCGCCTGTGAACCAGCTGAGTACGGCCAGGACGGCCTGCGCGCGGGAGCGGAGGACGTCGTCGTCGAGCTCGTTCGCAAGCGCGAGCGCCGCCCGGGCATGCGCAAAGCCTTCCGAGTAACGCTCTGCCCATGCGAGACGGCAGTGAATGGACGAGCGGAGGGCGGGCTCGGCGCTCGCTTCGAGTGCCTCCTCGAGCAGTGGAATCGAGCGATCGAGGGTCTCGAGCTCCGAAAGCAGGACGAGCACCTCGGCTCGCAGCGAGCCGAGCTCCCGCTCCGCATGCAGCTCCGTCGCGATCGAGCGGCTGCGAGTCCACTCCCCGGCCGCCTGGTGGGCGCGCGCGGCCGCGAGCGCTCGGCGATGGCGTGCGTCGAGATCGTCGGCAGGGCTCAGACGGAGCGCGTGCTCGGCCAGCTCCGCCGCATCGGAGGACGCGCCGCGACCCGACGCGACTCGGACCGCGTCGTCGAGGGCGGACGCAGCCTCCTCGTCAGGGTCGTCCTTCGAGAGTGCGAGGTGGCGAGCTCGGAGCAGCGGATCCTCGACGAGGGTCGCGAGGCGTCTGTGGACGGCCGGCTTTTCGGCCCCTAGCTCCTGGTAGAGGGCGGACGCCAGGAGCGGGTGCGTGAAGCGAATGGTCTCGGCGTCGCGCTCGATCACGTGGGCGGCGAGCGCCGGCTCGAGCGCCTCCGTCGAGATCCCTGCGCGTTCGAGCAGCCGTTCGGAGGTCGTGCCCACCGCCGAGGCCAGCGCCAACGCCTCACGGGTCTGGGAAGGCAAGCCTGCGAGCCGCGTCCGTACGAGCTCGTCGAGAGAATCGGGGACGGGAAGCGGCTGCAGTGGGTCGAGCTTCGCGTCGAGGACGCGCGCCAGCTCGAGCGCGAAGAACGGGTTCCCAGCCGAGCGCTCATGGATCCGGAGCAGCGTCTGGCGCGGAAACGATCTGCCCAGTCGATCGAGGAGGAGGCGATGGATGGCGCCTACGCTCAGCGGCCCGACCGCGATGCGCTCCGTGTGGTCTCGAGCCAGGCTCTCCTCGAGGGTCGAGCGCCCGACGCCGTCCTCGACTCGCCGAGCGAGCAGAAGTCGGACGTCCGCCTCCTCGAGCCGTCTCACTGCGAACGCGAGCGCACTCGCCGACGAGGCGTCGAGCCACTGGACGTCGTCGATCGCGATCAGCAGCCGGCCGTCTTCACCGAGACGTTGCAACGCTCCGCGGACGGCCACAGCGAGCGCGCGGCTGTCGACCGGGTCGTCGTCCGGCTCTTCGAGCAGGAGCGCGACCTCGAGCGCGCGGCGCCTGGGCGGCTCGAGCGCGGGCAGGACGTCGTCGAGAACGCCTTCGAGCAGGTCGCCGAGCCCGGACTGCGCAAGCCCCCGCTCCGCCTGCGCGGGCCGGCTCGAGAGGATGCGGATTCCCGCGGTCCGGGCGTGCTCGACGCCCTCCAGCCAAAGCGTCGACTTGCCGATTCCGGCCTCGCCCTCGAGCACGAGCGCGGCCGACCCTCCTTCAGCCTGGTCGACGAAGGCGCAGATGGAGGCGAGCTCGTCCTCCCGACCGACGATCTGACGGGTCATCGTGCTGGGACGATGGTCGCGCACTCGCGCCGGATATGGAAGAGCCCGCGCGGTGCGGGGGCCCGGGAGAGTGACCGAGGCCTCCTGATCGACCGAGAGCCCGAGAGCGGGGCCTGGCCCCGTCGTCTACGACATCAGGACCGAATTCCGGCACCCGACAGGCACTGTTCGAGGTCCTCCCCTTTGGCGAACTGCTCGCACGCCGCCTGCTTGCCGGGCCTATCCGCGTGCAGTGCCCCGAGGATCGTGCCCATGCCCCAGAAGCAGTAGCTGCGGAATTTGGCTTTCACCATCTCGCAGAAGGCTTGCCCGTTCGGGTCCTGGGCGTTGTTGTTCATCACGTCCCGGATCGCGCCGTAGATGCATTCCTTCTCGCCGCTTCGCGCCCGCGCGCAGTCGGCCTTCATCTGCTGAGGGTCGTGCACGGCGACGCCGGACACATCGCGGCCCATGGACTGGAAGCACACCTTGACCCAGCCGGGCTCGCTCTTGCGGCACCAGTTCGCCGTTCTCTTCCAGTCGCCGTGAACGTACGGGAGGATGTGGGACGTGATCTGGAGGTAGCAGTAGAGCTTGTCCTGGCGCTTGACGTACTTGCTGTCGCACGGGTAGAGCAAATCCTTGGTCTTCAGCCACTTCGAACGGAGCCCGAACGACGAGCTCTGGTTCTCCATGAAGACCCCGCCGCTGCACATGATCGAGTCGGACTCGGTCTGCAGCTCGTGGCAGTACGCGAGCGCTTTCGGGAGATCGAGCCCCGTGTAGAGCATGAACCCGTGGCCGAGGCCGTGGTTGCACTGGTAGTAGATGAACGCATTGGCCTTGATGTTCGGGTCCTCGCATACGGTGCTCGCAATCTTCGAGACCTGATCGGCGCGGACTCCGGCCAACTTCCACTGCAGCAGTCCGTGGTAGTACCCCGAGCCACATGTGGAGTTCCCGGCGGCGAAGGCCTTGCCGACGTCGCCCTTGAAGTAGAGGAGCCCGCCGGCCCCGACCTTGTGCGCGATCGGGTGGCAGTCGGCCGCAACCGTCGAATTGCTTTGCGAAAGCGAGGCGAGTCGGTCGAGGGCCTCCTTGGGACCTTGGTCGTAGGCGATATTGCCGAAGGCTTGCTCGAAGCAGCTCGCGTCCTTGCAGTCCTCGACCTTCTGGTCGTTCGGCTCGAACGCGATCTTTCCCGCCCTGCCGGTCCCGGCTGCCGTAGCGACGAAGGCCGCGACCTGGCTTATCTCGGTGGGCGAAAGCTTGCTCTTGAACGCCGGCATGCCGTTCCCGCCGTTCCTCACCTGCCGCGCGACCTGCTGCTCGTTCGGCCGTAGCTCGTCGAGGTTCGGGCCAACCTTCCCGGTGGCTCCGGCCGCCTCCATCGTGTGGCAGCCGCTGCACCCTGCCGTCGCGAAAACCCTCGCTCCGGGCGTGCCGGCGCCGCCCGCTGCCGCGCCCGACGACGACGAGCCGTTGTCACCGCAACCGACGCTCAACAGGACCAGCGCGACGGCTACGAGCGCACGTGTGGCGACCCCAGCCACGCCGACATTGAAGCGGAAACCGCCGCGAGGGCAAAGGGGGTACCAGCGGGAAGGGTGCCAGAGGGGTGCCCGAGCGCCGGTCGTCCTCCGACGCTCGGGCAGCACCTGCGTCATTCGCCTACCGGCGGACGGTCCGGATCGAACTGAACCCGAATTCGTAGCCAGGCTTCTTCGCAACCCACGCCCAGGCACGCGTCGTCCCATGGGCAAACCGTCCTTTGAACCGGGCCTGGTTGTGCCGGTTCAGCTTCAGGATCCGGGTGGTGACCGGAACGCCATGAGAGTTGAAGTGTTGGACACGCACGAGCGTTCGGGCGTACGGACGACCTGCCTTCACGCGGACCAAGAACAGGTTACGTCGAAGGTTGACCGGCCTGAACACGACCAATGGACGAACGCCGATCAGCGCAGCTCTGAGGCTCCTGGCGTTGTTCCACGTCGCATAGAACTCGGTCCGGACTTTCGGCGTGTACCTGAGCTCGTAGGCCCCATCGACCGTTGTGACCAGTCGCGTCGTCGGTCGGCCGCCATACGGTGAGATGTGAATCGTCACCACTTCGTCCGATGCCCCGCTCGGGACACTGCCGAAGATGCGGATTGGATTTCCGTAGACGACCCTCCTCCTCGTGATGCCGATCGAAGGCCTCGACGTCAGCACGTTCACGGTTCCTCCCACGGATCGCGAGAAGGCCGGGCCCACTCGATAGAAGTACGACGATTCCGTGTCGAACACCTGGGTGAACTTCTCGCCGGGTTTCAGCACGGGCGACTTGAAAGAGCCCCAGGTCGAGACCACCTGGTGCGCCGCACGGTCCTCGTTCTTCCACGTCACCGTGTCACCGGGTCGAACGGTTATCTGATCAGGTGTCACCCCCGTCGCTGTGATGATCACGAGGGCATCCGTCGAGGTGCTCGCAGGCGACGCCGCGGCAAGGGCGCCGATCAAGCCGATGAGAATGATTACCTTCTTCATGGTGCTCTGACCCCTTCCATTGGATTGAACGGCGCTTGTCTACCAAGCGTCTGTTTGGAAGCTATTTCGATTTCCTGCGAGCGACCTCAGTCTTCGTTCAGCGTCTCCTGAGGGTCGATTGCGGCGCAGGCTCGAGTCGGCTTCCAAGACGAGGACGTCCCTCGAGTTGCCGCTCCTCCCGGCTGAGTGGGCTGGGATCGAGAGAAACCCGCTGGAGCCGTAGAACGGCTTCATGAATGGCCTCGATGACTGCGTGCTTCTCCTCCTCGCTCAGTTGGCCGAGATCGTCGAGGGATTGGATCCCTGCCCGAACTGCTGCCAGCGGATTCGCGATTCGATGGCGCATGAGCCGGCGATAGTCGCTTAGAGCGCGCTCGTACTCGGATTCCCTCAAGGCCGCGTTGTCGGCCATCACTTCCAGACCGTGCACGGTCCGATCGACTCCGAACAGGAGTAGGACGAGCAAGACGAGCGCCGGGGCGTCCACGAGCGCCGAGAAAGCGGGCGGCTCATTGCCTGCCACAGCCACGTAGAAGCGATCGGCCGAGCGGAGAAAGAAGAAGACCATCAACGCGGCGAGCCAGGGAAACTGCCGGCCGAAGCGGCCCAGATGGCGAAGCACGATCAGCGCCAAGACGAGCTCGAGCAGAGCGAGAGCGAAGTTCAGGACGCCGGCCATGTGCGGCGTCACGCCGGCTCAGCCTCCCTCATTCCGCGTCGAATTCATCCTGCTGCAAGTCGTACCCGGCGAATGTGCCGATTCGGTAAGTGGCCGATCAGGACTTGCTCAGGATTTCCTGAGCACACGGCAGGGCATGCTCATTCCTCCGCTTTACTTCTGGAGATGCGGGTGCGAATCGGAATGCGCTGGTGGTTGACCGCCGTGTTCGCGCTGATCGCGGCCGTGACGGCGGTTGTTGCCGGCCAGCTCGTCTCACAGAGCTCCGAACGCGAGTTCCGGCACCGCGCCGAGCAGCTCGCTGCCGGAAACGCCTTCGAGGCGGCGATTGCGGTCCGACGGGCCTCGGCATCATCCGGCGCACGCACGGGGAGTGACGCGGCCCACTTCTCGGATGCCGTCGAGGCGATCGCGGCCAAGCGCAGGATCGCTCTTTTCGTGTTCGATCGGCAGGGCGACCTGCGCACACCGACACGCTCTCACGGCGTTCAGCTCGACTCGATCGAGTCGCGGGACGCCGCCGTGAGCAGCGCGCTGGCCGGGCGGCGCTTCGTCAGCACGGACAGCACGGTCGAGACGACCGTGCTCGGGATGCCACTCGGGAGGCAAGACTCGGCCGCGTTGCTCGTGTACGCGTCGCACCGAAACCTCAGCACCGAGCTCGGGATCGTCCATCACCAGATCGTGAGGGCAACGCTCTGGGCGATCCTCATCGCGGCTCTGATCGGCGTTGTGATCGCGACGCTGATCGCCGACCGGTTGCGCAGGATCGCGACCGCAGCCGCCGCGATCGAGGAAGGCCGATTCCTTGTCGCACTCAAGCCGCGCTTCCACGATGAGCTCGGCGAGCTCGCGCTCACGATCGACCGCATGCGTCGCAAGCTCCAGCAGTCCTTCGAGGGAATCAAACGAGAGCGCGATCGGCTCGAGTCGCTGCTCGGCCGCCTGCAGGAGGGTGTCGTCACCGTCGACCGCTCGTTCCAGGTCGAGTTCGCGAACGAGGAGGCGCGTCGGCTCCTCGGCGCGCCACTCCGCCCGGGCGACCTCCTTCCGGAGCAGCCTTGGCGGCGCTTCTACCTTCGCGAACTGGCGCGGAATCTCTTCATCACGCGCGAACCGGTCGAGACGCAGGTCCGAGTCGGACGGGGATCGACCTATTCGATCGTCGGGATCCCGGGCCCCGAAACCGGAGAGACCGTGATCATCGTCGTGAACGACGTCTCCGAACGGGAGCGCCGCGAGCGAGCCGAACGGGAATTCGTGGCGAACGCCGCCCACGAGCTGCGAACGCCCCTGACGACGATCACGGGTGCGATCGAGGCTCTCCAGTCGGGTGCGAAGGAAGACGCACGTCAGCGAGATCGATTCCTGGGGCATATCGAGCGCGAGTCGGGTCGCCTGCGACGCCTCGTGCGTGCCCTCCTGGTATTGGCACGAGCCCAGACCGGAGAGGAGCTGCCGGCGCTCAGCCCAGTCGAGCTTGCGCCGATCCTGGAGAACGTCGGGCGTGAACTTGTCCCCCGCGAAGGGGTGCGCGTCGACGTTTCCTGTCAGCCTGGGCTCACTGTTGCCGCGGATCCCGATCTGCTGGCGCAGGCGATCTCCAACTTGCTGGCGAACGCCGCCGCGCATACCGACAAGGGTTGGATCCGGCTCTCGGCGTCGGAGCGAAGCGGGACAGTGACGATCGAGGTCGCAGACACGGGGGCCGGCATCCGCCTAGACGAGCAGCGCCCTCTCTTCGACCGCTTCGTTCGCGGCGCGAATCGGGAGTCCGAGGGATTTGGACTGGGACTTTCCATCGTCCGCGAAGTTGTCCACGCCCTCGGAGGAGATGTCAGGATCGACTCCGAGCCAGGAAGAGGCACGACCGTCTCGATTCGACTCCCGAAGACGGCCGTGCGGGCGGCATGACCGAGCGCATCCTCGTAGTCGACGACGATCTGGGGATCCTCGACGTCGTTCGCTATGCCCTCGAGAGCGAAGGGTTTGGGGTCGAGACGGTGACTGACGGGGGCAGTGCGGTGGAGGGAGCAAGGACCGGGCGGTTCGATGTCCTCGTCCTCGACGTGATGTTGCCCGACATCTCGGGGACGGAGGTCTGTCGGATGATTCGCGCCGAAGAGATCACGGTTCCGATCCTCATGCTCACTGCGAAGGATGCGGAAGTCGACCGGGTGGTGGGGCTCGAGCTGGGAGCCGACGACTACGTGACGAAGCCGTTTTCCAGGGCCGAGCTCGTCAGCCGGGTGCGGGCGATCCTCCGGCGGCGAGACATGGACAAGCCCGAGCACGGGCCATCGGTGCGTCGGGTCGGGGAGCTGTGCGTCGATCTCGCCAGACACGAGGTAACGGTCGAAGGACGGTTGGTTTCGCTGACCCCTTCGGAGCTCAAGGTGCTCGCGCTCCTCGTTGAGCGGCCTGAGCACGTGTTCACGAGGAGAGAAATCATGCGTCAGCTCTGGCAGAGCGACCACGTGGGCGACGAGCATGCAGCCGAGGTGCACATCTCGAACCTGAGGCGCAAGCTCGAACGAGACGCGCAGAACCCCGAACGGATCGTCACGGTGCGAGGCTTCGGCTACAAGCTCGTACCGCTCTGAGCGGCTGATTCAGCTCCTGCAGACGAGTCTCCTGAGCCACGGTGCATCAGGAAACCCTGAGGAGATGCTGACTTGCTTCTGAGCTCACAGCGCTACCTTGGGCATTCGAGCGCGATTACCGGCGGTCGGCCGTACGTCTTCGACCACCAGGAGGCTCCCTCCTCCGTACCTGGAGGCCGGCCGGCCGCCGGCGACCGTAAGGGAATTTGGAAAGCCACAGCTCAAACCTCTTTGCCGAGTCGATCGCCATCAAGATGGTCCCGCTCTCGGCGGACCAGCTACACGTTCTCGAATCGATCGAGCGGGCGCTGCTCTCGCTCTATGCCGACTTTCAGCGGGATATCGGAGCGCCTGCGGACGAGCTTGCGGGCGGCCTCCACAGGCTCACTGCTGCTCTGAGCGCGATCACGAGCTTCTGGAAAGAAGAGGCTGAGGATCTGGCCACGATCGACGGCTGGCGGGCGGCGCTCAACGAGATCGGGACGGGCGATCTCGATGCGATCGAAGCGCAGCGGCTTGCTGCCAGGGCCCTGCGGTGAATGCTGCCGGTTCGCACGATGAAGGCACAGTGGCCGAGTCGGTCAGCGAGATCGTCGCCTCGTTTTCGTCCCTCGCCGAGGCACAGCAAGTCATTCACAGCCTGACCGAGGCTGGAATCCCGACACACTGCTTGAGTCTCGTGGATCATGACCCGGCGGCGGGTCAGCGAGCACTGATGGTTCGACGACTGGCGGAGGCGGCCCTGGTCGGAGGTGCGCTCGGGGCACTGATCTTCATGCTGACCGCCATCATGGAGTTCCCGGGGACAGCCGCAAGCGACCTGACGATCGCCACGATCTTCCTCGGTGCTGCATGCGGTGCCGCCGCCGGGGCATTCGCCGTGCTCGTCACCGGGGCCACCGCGGTCGAAGGCGACCCGCGCCTGGTTGGCGGGCAGTACGACCTAGCGGTTGACCCTCTCGTATCGAAACAGGCCATCGCTGCTCTTCAGGTGGCGCAACGGCGAGGCTGAGTACGGCCTCCGCAGCAACAAATCGGAAAGCCCCGCGTTTTCGCGGGGCTTTCCAGTAGCAGGCCTGTAAGCCGGATTCTGTCGAGGGTGACCATCTCTCTAGGCCATCGGTTCCCCGGTGGCTCGAGCGGTGTACCCGGCTCCTCGGCGGGCCGCGTCGGCGGAGCCTGTTTCACCTTGCACCGGACGGGGTTTGGCTAGCCGCTGCGTCACCGCAGCGCTGGTGGGCTCTTACCCCACCGTTTCACCCTTACCGTCAGCGTCTCCGGAGAGTCTTTCGCTGCCGGCGGTCTCCTTTCTGTGCCACTGTCCGTCGGCTTTCGCCGCCTGGGATTTCCCCAGCGTCCTGCCCTTCGGTGTCCGGACTTTCCTCGAGCCGCGAACGGCTCGCGGTCACCCGGCCTGCATCGTCAATTGTAGCCGCGGTTCCGCGGAACCATTGACCTCGAGGCCGCATTCCGGGCACGAGAGCGTCCCGGCGCGGCGGAGCACGAACTCCCCGCAGACCAGGCACTCCATGCTCGCTCCGCGCAGGAGCGCGTGGAGCTCCTGCTCGAGCGTGCGATTCAGGGACTCGACCGTCATAGCTGCCGGAAGACTCCGATCACCTTGCCGATGAGCTCGACGTGCTGTGCGTAGATCGGCTCGAGCGCATCGTTCTCGGGCTGGAGGCGGACGCGGCCGTCCTCCCTGAAGAGGCGCTTGAGCGTGGCTTCGTCGGCCGTCTCGTCGTCACCGACTAGCGCGACCACGATGTCGCCGTCTCTCGCGTCCTGCGCTCGTTGGACGACCGCGATGTCGCCGTCGAGGATGCCCGCGTTGATCATCGAATCGCCCTTCACGCGGAGCAGGAACTCCTCGCCCCCGCGCGACAGCGGCTCGGGAACCGCGAGGTATTCCTCGATGTTGTCCTCGGCCAGCAGCGGCCCACCCGCGGCGACCTCGCCGACGAGTGGGAGCTTGTGCACATCCGATTCCGGGACCGCGGGCGCCTTCGGCTCGCGGCGCAGCTCGATCGCGCGCGGCTTCGTCGGGTCACGCTTGAGCAGGCCCGCACGCTCGAGGTTCGCGAGGTGCGCGTGAACGGTCGAAGGGGACGCGAGGCCGACCGCCTCGCCGATCTCGCGGACGGTGGGCGGGTACCCGTGCGCGTCCGCGTACTTCGTCAAGAAGTCGAGAATCTGGCGCTGCCGTTCCGTGAGCACTGGGCCTCCTTCGGCGAACATGTGTTCGATCACGGTAGCGGGCGCCGCGGATGGCGTCAA
>DATBGG010000084.1:0-9674 GCA_036558065.1 Gaiellaceae bacterium
GCGCGCATGGGATCGAGCTCGTGCTCGCCGAGCAGGCGCAACCCGATCGCCTCGGCCGCCTCGACCACGCCGCTCCCGTCCTCGAGCACGAGGAAGCGAGCGCGGACCGTTCGCCCGAGCGGGTCCGGCGCCGCTGCGCCACGCCACTCGCCTCCGAGCGCGGCGGCGAACACCTCGGCCGTCCCTTCGCCTCCGTCGGCCACCGGCAGCTCCTCGGCCTCGACGCCCGCGCCGCGCAGGCCCGCGGCCAGCGCCATGGCCCCTTCGACGGCCGACAGGGCTCCCTTGCAGCTAGCCGGCGACGCGAGCGCGCGCATCGGGCTGCTCCTCGGCCGGCTCCTCTTCGGCTTCCCGCCGGCGCCGCAGCTCGGCCTGCTCGGCGCCGGGCATGCGCCGCAGCATCGCGTACGACAACCCTTCGCGCGCGAGGAAGATGAACCCGATCCCGACCCCGACCGAGATCTCGATCGCCTGCAGGCCGATCCCGAACGCAAACCCCTTCGCGTACGGGACGCCGTAGGAGACGAGCGGGAACGCGACCGCCGCCTGGACGAGCCCGACGTTGCCGGGCCACAGCGGGAAGAGCATCGCCACGTTCATCAGCACGAGCACGAGCCCGGCTGCGGGCAGCGGCTCGTGGATGTCGAAGGCGCGCATCGCGGCCCACACGGCGAAGAGCTGGCACAACCAGCCGACGCACTGGAGGAGCGCCGCGCTCACCGCCGGCACGGGCTCGTGCAGCACGCCGAGCCCGTAACGGGCCATCGTCACGAGCCGCCGGATACGGCCGGCCTCCTCGAGCACAGAGTGGTGCCGGCGGCGCGCGCTCGCCAGGGCGAACGCGAAGAGCGCGAAGGCGACGACGACCGCGATCGTCAGGCTCGTCAGGGCCCAGTGCGGGATCTTCGCCGTCAGGAGCACGTAGGCGATGAGCAGCACCATCGGGAAGAGGTCGAAGACCCGGTGCGCGAAGACCGTCCCCACGAGGGTCGCCCACGCGTCGCCCCGCCGCTGTTGAGGCTGGTGCCGAGTCAGCACCGCGACCCGCGCCAGCTCGCCGATCCGCCCCGGGAGCACGGCGTTCGCGAACAGGCCCACGCCGAAGGCGGAGAAGACCGTCCGGAAGCGCGGCCTCGGTGGGGGCATCGCCTGCTCGATCACCTGATGCCATGCGCCCGCGCGCGCGAGCACCGACACGAGGTTGAGCAGGATCGCGACGATCACCCAGCCCCAGGCCACGAACTTGAAGGCGTCCGCGACGAGGTTCCAGTCGGGCCCGCGCCAGACGAACAGCGCAATCGCTGCGGCGAGCGCGGCGAGCACCCCGGAGAGGCGGCTCCAGGTGCCGCCCGGGAGCTTCATGCCGCGACGGCGCTCCGCGAGCCTGCGAGCGCCTCGTAGATCTCGGAGAGCCGGCCTGCGATCCGGTCCCAGGAGTAGTGCTCCTCGGCGATCGCGCGGGCGGCGCGGCCAAGCTGTTCGCGCGCGGGCTCGTCTGCGAGGAGGTCGACCACGACTCGAGCAAGGGTGCCTGGGTCGTCGGGTGGCACGAGCCGGCCGGCCTCGGGCTCCATCACGCCGCGATAGCCGGAGATGTCCGAAGCGACGACGGGTGTCGCACACGCGAACGCGCGGGTCAGGACCATCCCGAAGCTCTCCCCGCCGAGCGACGGAGCGACGAGCGCCTTCGCCCGGAGCAGCTCGGCGGTCAGGTCGTCCTGGGACAGGAAGCCGAGCACGTCCACACCGTCGTCCGGGACCCGCAGGCGCGCGAAGAGAAGGCGCACCGCGAGCGGGTCGGCTCCGATCACCCGCAGGCGCAGGCCGGTCCGCCGGTGGATCTCCGGCCAGGCACGGAGCAGGACCTGGAGGCCCTTGCGCGGCTCCTGGCGGCCGACGAAGACGATTCGCTCCTCCCGCGCGCCGGGATCGGCGTGCTCGGGTAGCAGGACGCCGTTCGGGATCAGCTCGTACTCCCCTGGGAAGTAGCGCGCTGCCGACTCGCGCGCCGGCTCGGAGACCGCGATTCGGTGGTCGATCCGGTCGAGGAGGAACCCCCACACAGGCTTGCCGAGCTTCAGCCACGAGAGCTCACCCGAGGCGTGGAACGTGGCGACGAGCGGACACCGCGCGAGCGCGAGCGCCGCGACTCCCGGCGTCGGCGTCATCGGCTCGTGGACGTGGATCACGTCGAAGCGCTCGCGTTCGAGGACGCGCCGGATCCGGTAGACGGAGCGCGGACTGAGGATGATGTTCGGCAGCGACCCGTTCGCGGGCACGATCACCGAACGCCCGACCGGGATCACCTCGGGCGGAGGCTGACCATGCCGGCCGAGCCTCGGGTGCAGGACGCGAGTGAAGCTGCCCGGCGGGTCGTTCCCCATGACGAGACGAACATCGTGGCCCAGCTTCCGGAGCGCTGCCGACTGGAGCTCCGCATGCTCGACGACGGCTCCCCAGAACGACCACGAGTAGGGAACGACGATCCCGACCTTCATCCCGCACAACTATGCACGGCCAGCTACCTTTTTGGCCGCGCCATGATCGCCCTACGCGTCGCCCCACTCGTTCTCGTCGCCCTGCTCGCGGCTTCCTGCGGCGACAAGGACAAGAGCTCGAGCGCGACGACGGCGAAGGAAACTGCGACGACGACGACGGCCACGACCACGACGACGCCCTCGACCGGCCCGAGCGGAACGACTCCGATTCCGGCCGTACCGTCGAGCAAGGCGAACGCCCTCCTGCTCGGCAAGCGCGACCTCTATCCGCTGCTCGCAGGAGACCTCGGCCGGTACGTCCCGAACCAGGTCACCGGCAAGTCCGTCTCCGTCGTGCAAGTGGCCGGCATCGACAGCTTCTGGGCGGGTCGCAACAAGAAGCAGCGGATCCTCGTCAAGCTGAATCTGAAGGGAAACCGGGTGCCGCGCTTCCACGCAGGGCAGCAGGTGGACTTCGTAGGTCACCTGGTGAAAGCCAAGCCGGCGGACACGGGCAAGCTCGGCGTGAAGAGCAAGACGGGCGGTCCCGTGCTACAGAACCAGGGCGTCTACGTGCTCGTCAGCGTCGCCGACCTGAAGCTCGGCTAGGTGGCCCGCAGGATCGGTCTCGTCGCCTGTGCGGCGCTGGCCGTCGCTGCGATCGTCGCCGGAGCGCTGGCGCTGCTCGGCGGTGGAGACAAGACGACCGTCACCCGCCCGCCGTCGCCGCCCGCGAAGCGCCCGCCGCCTGTGCTCATGGCGGTCCGCGACTTCGGCGCTCGTGTGCCCGCGGGCCGCCGGCTGACGCTCCGCGCGAGCCCCGGCGGTCGCGTGCTCGCAACCGTGGGGTCACGGACGGAGTTCGGCTCTCGGCAGACGTTCTCCGTGGCGTACGTGAAGGGCCCCTGGCTCGCCGTGCGCTCGACGGCGCTCGGGAACACGCGCCTGGGCTGGATCCGCGCGCGGCGTGTCGAGCTCCTCAACCGGACGCTGAGCCTCGAGGTCGATCTCTCGCGGCGCCTGCTGATCGTGCGTGACCCGGGCGTCCTGCGCCGGATCCCGGTCGCGATCGGTGCGCCCGACACCCCGACGCCGCCGGGCACGTTCTACGTCACCGACAAGCTGCAGGGCGCGGACTTCGGCTCGTACTACGGCTGCTGCATCCTCGCGCTCTCGGGCCGGCAGCCGCATCTCCCGCGCGGCTGGTCGGGTGGCGACCGGCTCGCGATCCACGGCTCCCCCACTCCCACCTGGGGCCTCGCCGTCTCGAACGGCTGCCTGCATGCGGCCGAGGACGACCTCCGCTTCCTGATGACGACCGTGCCCCTCGGGACCGCCGTGCGCATTCACGCGTAGACTCGGCTCGATGGTCGACGGAGGGCTCGCCGAGCTGCACACCCATCTCGGCGGCTCCGTCGCCTCCGACATCCTCTGGAGCCTCGCTCACGAGCAGGGCATCGCGCTCCCGGTGAAGGACTTCTGGGAGTTCGACCGGCTGGTGACCGTGTCCGACCCGCAGGGCGTCCAGGACCTCGACGCGCTGGACGAGATCTACCGCTGGACGGAGCTGATCCAGTCGAGCCCGCTCGCGGTCGAGCGCTCGGTGCATGCGGCGATCGGCGGCGCCTACCGCTCGCAGGGGATCACGACGCTCGAGCTGCGCTTCAACCCGATGAAGCGGAACCGCGGCGGCGAGCGCGACCTCGACCACATCATCATGGCGGCCGTCCGCGGGCTCGACCGCGCGAGCCTCGAGTACCCGCAGGTGCGCGCCGGGCTGATCCTGATGATGGACCGCACGTTCAGCGAGCGGCAGAACGCGATCATCGTCGAGAAGTCGATCCGCTACGCGCCGCGCGGAGTCGTCGGGATCGACATCGCGGGGCCGCGACCGGCGAGTGACGGTCCGTATCCGTACGGTGAGCTCGCGCCGCTCATCGCCGAGGCGCGGTCGGCCGGGCTCGGCGTGACGATCCACGTCGGCGAGGAGGGCGGCGACCACGGGATCGCCGAGATTCGGGAGGTCGTCGAGTCGCTCGAGCCGGACCGCATCGGGCACGGGATCCTGGCCGCGCAGGACGAGGGCCTGATGACCGACCTGCGCGAGGCGAAGATCACGCTCGAGATCTGCCCCACGTCGAACCTGCTGACGAAGGCGCTCCCCGACGAGGACGCCGTGCGCGAGACGTTCCGAGCATTCAGCGCGGCGGAGGTGCCGTTCACGATCGCCACGGACGGCCCGGAGATGATGCGGACGCACCTGCGCGACGAGTTCGAGCTCCTCGTCCGGATCGGCGCACTGAGCGAGGACGAGCTCGAAGCCGCGAACCAACGCGGCCACGAAGTCAGCTTCGTCGCAGCGGCGAACTAGCTACTCGCGGCCCCCGTCGTAGCCGATGGAGACGACGACGAGGTCGTAGCGCGTCCCGTCCGCGGTGTTCATCAGCGTGACCTTCTTGCCCTTCGTGAGGGTCACGGTCGGAGCGCCGGTCGAGAGCGAGCCGTCGGCGATCGCGATCTTCGCGGTCTTCGACGTCAGCGAGACGAGCCGGAAGACCGGGTCGTCGGCCGGGAACGACGAGTTGACGCTGACCGACTCGGTGGCGCCGTTCACGGAGATCCGCGCCGAGCTCGGCTTGACTGCCGCAGGCTGCGGCGGCGGCGGAGGCGGAGGCGGTGGAGGAGGCGGAGCCGGCGGAGTAGGCGGCTTCGGGGGCGTGGTGGCCTGCTGAGCGAAGGGGTCCTTGCTGTCGAAGCGGTCGAAGGAAAGGAGCTGGCCGGCATCCGCCTCGACCGACGGATCGGAGTCCACGAGCGTGCCGCTCGAGGGAGCGCCCGCCGACACAGGCACCCCGGTCGCCGGCGGTGCGCCCGGCGGCGGCGCCGGAGCCGGAGCTGCGCTTGTTACGACCGGATTGCTCGCCGGGGGCTTCTTGTTCATGCTCGAGAGCACGGACGGGACCGCCCACGCGAGCGCGCCCAGGAGCAGGAGGCCGAGCACCCCGGCGACGATCTTCTGGCGCTTGGCCTTCGCCTTGGCGTCGAACTTCTTGGCCATCAGGGAGTCACCGCCCCAGCGGCGCTCGCGCCCGCACTCGCCGGAGGCGTGTCGGGCGGAGTAGCGGGAGGCGTGGCGGTCGTATCCGTGGGCGTGGTCGACCCGGGTGCGGCAGGTGCCCCGGCAGCAGGTGCCGCCGCGGGCGCGGTCGTCGCCGCCGTGGCGTCACCGTAGACGAACGCATGCATCTCGAGGCTCGCCTTGATCCGTGGGAACGCGTGCACGCTCTCGCTGAAGCTGATCGTGTCGACGACGAAGAGTCGCCCCTGCGCATCGAGGCGTCCGTCGTGCACGCGCACGAGGCTGCGCAGGCGGAAGAGGAAGTCCGCGAGCTCGTAGTAGTTGCCGTCGAACTCGAGCGTGATCGGGAAGCTGGAGTACCCGGATTGCGCGGCCGGCCCCTGCGGCGAGATCGACGCGAACTCGATTCCGCTCTCGCGGGCGACGCGGCTCAGCTCGAGCAGCACGCCGGGCATGTCGATCGAATCGGGCATCGCCTTGGTCAGCCGGAAGAGCTCGGCGACGCGGATGGGCGGAGTCGACTTCTGCTGGGCAGCCTGTACGCGGTACTGCTCGATCTGCTGCTGCGTCGCGGCGGTCTCCTTCTTCAGGTCGGCCGCCTTTCCGCGCTGGGGCGAGATGAGCAGGAAGTAGCCGGCGAGCGCGTAGACGAGCAGGCCGACGACGATTCCGGCGATCACGGCCGGATTGTTCTTGCCGCGCACTACGCTCCGACCCCCTTCAACGTCGCGTTGATCGTGAACTCGACGACCTTGCGGCCGGTCTCGCTGACCGTGCTGGCGCTGCTCTGGAGGGTGACGTTCGTCAGATGCGGAACGAGCGCGAGGCGGGCGAGCAGCCGCGCGACGCCGTCCTGGGAGTACGTGCGACCGATGATCGAGAAGCCGGCGGTGCCGCCGCCGGCGGACGGGGACTGAGCGGAGAGGCTCGTCAGCCAGACGTCGTCCGGCAGCACGAGCGCGAACTCACGAAGCACGCGATCCCACGCCAACCGGGTGCCGAGCGCGCCGGAGAGAGCCGCAACGCGGGCGCCCTTCTCCTGCTCGAGGGCCGACGAGTCCGATGAGGTGGGCGCCGGGACAGGCGTTGCGGCCAGCTCAGCCTGTGCGGCATCCCGGCGTTTCTGGTTGTTCGCGACTCCGCCGCTCGCGGTGAGGAACCACGCGCACAGGATCGCCGTCACGAGGACGGCTCCGGAGACGCCTCCGATCAATACAGGATTCTGCCGCCGGGCCTCGGCACCACGCTGCCGGCGGTCGTCCTTGGGCAGAAGGTTGACGGCCCTCACGACTCGATCCCCAGTCCGATCGCGACCGCGAGCGAGCCCAGGCCCTGCGGCTCACCGAGCTTCTTGCCGCGCTCGACCCGCGACAACGGATCGCCGACGCGGACGCGCACGCCGATCAGGCGCGCCAGCTCGACATCGAGGCCCGGCAGCTGGGCCGTCCCGCCGGTCAGCACGATCTCGGCGATCCCGAGCGAGCCGGGCTGGCCCTGGTAGAACTGGAGCGAGGAGACGAGCTCGCGGGCGAAGGTCTGGAGCTCCTCCGCGACGGCCGTGCGCACACGGGCCGCCTTCTCGGGAGCGAGGTCCATCGACTCGGCGGGCTCGAGCAGGTTGAGCGAGAGCTTCACGGGCTCGGCCTCGGACGGCGTCGTGTCGAGCGCCCTCGCGATCGCGACGCTGAGGTTCATGCCGCCCCATTCGATGACGCGCGTGAACTCGCAGACCTCGCCGTTCGAGACGGCGAGCGTCGAGCGGTCGCTGCCGACGGACGCGACGACGATCGCCGCGCTCGCACCCTCCGCCGGGTGCTCTCCGAGGGCGCGCAGGAGCGCGAACGCCTCGAGATCGACGCCGGCGAGCCTGATCCCTGCCTTCTTGCAGGCGCCGACGTAGCGCTCGACGAGATCGCGGTAGGCGACGACGAGCAGCACGCGCTGCTTCTTCTGGCCCTCGTCGTCGACGCTCTCTCCGAGCAGCTGGTAGTCGAGCACGGCCTCGTCGAGCGGAATCGGGAGCGCCTCCTGGGCACGGAAGTGGATCGCGTTCTCGAGCTGCTTGGGATCGTCGATGCCGCTGAGCTCGAACATGCGGACGCCGATCCGGTTGCTCGCGATGCCCAGGCGGACGGCTTGGCGTGGAAGCTTGTTGTCGCGGAAGAACGTCTTCAGAGCCGCGGCCAGCGCATCTGGCTCGCGCAGCTCGCCGCCGACGACGATTCCGGGGTCGAGATCCATGCGCGCGACCTGGACGACCTCGGACGAGCCGTTGTTGACGACTCGCGCCGCAGCGAGCTGGGATGCGCCGATCTTGAGCCCGACGAGCTTCTTGTGCCGGACCGGGCGCTTCTCCTTCGCCGTCTTCGGCTTCTTGGCGCGCGGCTGCTTCGGCTGCTTGGGCGCCTTTGCCTTCGGCTCCTTCTGCTCCTTTGGCTCCTTCGGCTTGCGCCCGAACGAGAGGCTTCGCTTCTCCTTCGGCGGCTTCGCCTCGGCGGCAGGCTGCTCTTCGCCGGGCTCCTTCTTGCCGCGCTTGGGCAAGAGGTCCGAGAGCTTGATCTCCTTCTTCAGGTCCACGCTAGCTCCCAGCGATCCTCAGAGGAGCGGCCGATTGGCCGTCGGACGTCGTTCCACCTACGCGGCCGAGCAGACCGAGCAGCTGATCCGGCCGGCTCGAGCGAGCCAGGGCGACGTCCTCGTTGAGGATCCCGCGCAGGACGAGCTCGGCGAGGGCCTGCTCCATCGTCTGCATGCCCTTCTTGCCACCGGTCTGCATGATCGAGTAGACCTGCTCGATCTTGGCCTGGCGCACGAGGTTGCGGACGGCGTCGTCGGGGCGGAGCACCTCGATTGCGGCGGCGCGGCCCTGGCCGTCGGCGGTCGGCAGCAGCGTTTGCGCGACGACGCCCTCGAGCGTGCCGGCGAGCTGCGTGCGGATCTGCCCCTGCTGGGCGGCCGGGAAGACGTCGATCACACGGTCGACCGTCGAGGCGGCGTCCTGCGTGTGGAGGGTGGCGAACACGAGGTGCCCCGTCTCCGCGGCGGTCAGCGCCGTCGAGATCGTCTCGAGGTCTCTCATCTCGCCGAGGAGGATCACGTCGGGGTCCTGGCGCAGCGCTCCGCGCAGGGCCTCGGCGAAGCCGACCGCGTCCTGCCCGATCTCGCGCTGGTTGACGATGCAGCGCTGGTGCTTGTGCAGGAACTCGATCGGGTCCTCGATCGTGATGATGTGATCGGTGCGCGAGCGGTTGATCTCGTCGATCAGCGCGGCGAGCGACGTCGACTTACCCGAGCCCGTGGGGCCGGTGAAGAGGACGAGGCCGCGCGGCTTGGAAGAGAACTCGTGCAGCGCCGACGGGAGCCCCAGGTCCTCGAGCGTCTTGATGTCCGCCGGGATGAGACGGAAGGCCGCTGCGAGGCTCTCGCGCTGGTAATAGGTGTTGACGCGGAAGCGGGCCTTGCCGCGCAGCCCGTACGCGAAGTCGAGCTGGCGGTCGATCTCGAGCTGCTTCTGCTGGTCGGTCTTCGTGATGCGGTAGATCAGCTGGCGGACGTCGTCCGGCTCGAGATTGCCGAAGTCGTGCAGGAGCTCGATGTGCCCGTGCACACGGACAGC
Organism: Gaiellaceae bacterium; assembly: GCA_036558065.1. Classification (GTDB taxonomy): domain Bacteria; phylum Actinomycetota; class Thermoleophilia; order Gaiellales; family Gaiellaceae; genus VAXT01. The sequence goes on from DATBGG010000084.1 coordinate 9,173, forward strand.
GGGCGGCGAGCCGGCGGTCAGGTGCACGTCGGACGCACGCATGTCGATGCCGCGCTCCAGGATTGCGTCGACAGAGAGCGGCACGGAGGCGGTCTGCTCGGAGAGCTCCACGGGCCCAGCTATCGGCAGCGCCCATTCGCACCTTGAGGGTCGATTGCGATCCGCCCGGAAAACCACGAGAAGCGGCCGGCCCCACGCGTTCCCGTCGTCTGGACCGCCGCGAGCGACCGCTCACCCCGCCCTCCCCCGGAACGAGGGATGCCTTCCCCTGTGAATCACCCGTTCGAGGCTTGAGGGGTGAGCCGCGTACGGCGATACCGCGTGTGTTCGGTTGCACCCACCCCGGAAGGAGCGCACCCAGATGCACCTCGCGACCAAGCTGCGGCAGCGGCTCGCCAAGGACGAGAGCGGCTTCACGCTCATCGAGCTCCTCGTCGTCCTCGTGATCATCGGCATCCTGCTGGCGATCGCCGTTCCGTCGTATCTCGGCTTCAAGGACCGC
>DATBGG010000085.1:0-19623 GCA_036558065.1 Gaiellaceae bacterium
CGACGGCCACGCCGTGCAGGGCGACGGCGAGGTGTCGGGGACCGCGATCGAGGCTCCGACGAGCGCTCAGGTCACGCTCGAGGTCGCGGACGATCCGGCGCTGGAGTGGCCGCTGGCCCGAATCGAAGGCGCCTGGTTGACGTTCGGCTTCGACGAGGACCTGATGGAGGCGGCGCGGATCGCGCTCGACGGCATGCTGTCGCTGATGCGAAGGAAGCTCGGGGTCGAGGGGCCGGACGCGCTCGCCCTGGCCAGCCTCGGGGTCGACCTGCGCATCACCCAGGTGGTGAACGGCTCGGTCGGCGTGCATGCCGTGCTGCGCGACGACACGTTCCGGTGAGCGACAGGCTCCGGCTGATCCTCGAGCGCGCGCAGTCCGGGTACCGGCTCCGTGACGCGGCGACCGGGGAGGTGGTGCACTGGGAGGACGACCGGGTCCGGGTGATCCCGGTCGCCGGCGTCTCGTTCCGGCCCGAGGCACTCGATGATCCATCCTTCGAGCCGGGGCGGCCGCTTGCGCTCGTGCCGGAGCCGGACAACGAGCACGATCCGAACGCGGTCGGGGTCTGGAACGAGGAGCGGACGCTCCAGGCCGGCTATGTCCCGCGCGAGGTGGCGCCGGAGTTGACGGGCGACGAGCAGGCGGTGTCGCTGTGGCGCGTCGACGGCGGGCTGCGCGTGTTGATCGCGCCCGCGGACGCCTGGATCGGGCGGCCTCGGTAGATTCCGCCGCCGTGGCGTACGAGTTCAAGCTTCCCGATCTCGGCGAAGGCCTGACCGAAGGCGAGATCTCACGCTGGCTCGTGTCCGAAGGAGACGAGGTGGCCGAGGACCAGCCGCTCGTCGAGATCCAGACGGACAAGACGACGGTCGAGATCCCGTCGCCCGCGGCGGGGAAGGTCACGCAGATCCTCGTCGACGAGGGCAAGGTCGTACCCGTGGGCACAGTCCTCGTCGTCATCGGCGGAGACGGCGCAGCCCCGCCCGCCGAGGACCAGCCGAAAGCGGAGCAGGCCCCGTCGGCGGTACCCCAGGGACAGGCACCCAGACCTGCCTCGGATGGACGGGTGCGGGCGACGCCGCTCGTCCGGCGCCTGGCACAGGAGCTCGACGTCGACCTGGGAGCCCTCACCGGGACCGGCCCCCAGGGGCGCGTCACGGAAGCGGACGTGCGCGGCGCGGCCACGTCCGAGGGTCAGACCCCTGGACCTGTCGCGGAGGGACGGCGGGAGCCGCTGCGCGGGGTGCGCCGCCTGATCGCCGAGCACATGACGCGGGCGCACGCGGAGGTGCCCGCGGTCACCTGGGTCGAGGAGTGCGACTTCTCCGGCGTCGACCTCAAGCTGCTCGTCCCGACCGTGCTCAAGGCGGTGGCCGAGTCGCTGAAGGAGTTCCCCGAGCTCAACGCACGGCTCGAAGACGACGAGATCGTCTACCTCGACCGCTTCGACCTGGGCGTCGCCGTCCAGACGGACGAGGGCCTCGTCGTGCCGGTCGTCCGCAACTGCGACTCGGCCTCGATCGGCGACCTCGCGGCCGAGGTCAAGCGCCTCGCCGAAGCCGCGCGGGCCGGCAGCCTCGAGCCCCAGGAGCTGCGCGGCTCGACGTTCACCGTCACGAGCGCGGGCAAGCTCGCCGGGCTCTTCCAGACCCCGATCGTGAACCACCCCGAGGTCGCGATCCTCAGCATCGGCCGCGTCGCCGAGCGCCCGGCCGTCCGCGACGGCGAGCTCGCAGTCGCCACGACGGGCTACGTCTCGGTCACGTTCGACCACCGCGTCGTCGACGGCGCGCGCGCCGCCGAGTTCGGGCTCGCGGTGATCCGCCGCATAGAAAGCTCGTAGGAACGAGAGAGCCCGGTCGAAACCGGGCTCCCAAGCTCCCCTAAGTGAGGTGCGTGCTAATGGCCGTGGCCGTGACCGTGGCCGTGGTCACCCCTGATCTGCCCGCGAATCAACCCTGCCGGGTTGAGCGTCGTATGGACGTTCGCGTACGTGAAGCCCTTCTTCATCGCGGTGATCACCTCATCCATCTCGCCGGGCGCGATCCCCTGGCCGTTCGGGCCGACGATGTCCGCCGCGTCGATGTCGCCCTCGAAGCTGCCGGACCCCGGCGTGCACGCCGGCTTGTCGCCGCCGCCGCACAGGAATGCCGCCACGCCGCCGGCGACGCCGGGCTGGCCGAAGTGGATGTGCGAGAAGAGCGTGTCGCCCTCAGCGGTCTCGAAGCCCTGGTAGCGCAGGCTGTAGTGGATCGTGTCTCCGTGCTGCACGGTCGCCTTGAAGGTGCCGCGACCGGGTGTCGACTCCGAAGGCGTCTCCTCGAAGCCGACGAGCTTGGCCGAGAACCGGTTGCCGCCGTTCCCTCCGTGTCCCCGGTTGGCGAGCGCCGTGGTGGCCACGATCGTCAGTCCTGCGATGGCCACGGCTGCGACTGCAAGTACGAACTTGCGCATGCTTTGCCTCCCCGATTTCGGTTTGCGTAGGTGATTACGGCTTCTGTTCGGGGCCGGATTTCGCACCGTCGTCCAGGTGCTGCTCCACGAGCTCCTCGATCTCGGCGGCGTTCGCCTTGCCTTCGATCCGTGCGACCGCGCGCTTCCCCTTGATCAGGATCAGCGTCGGCACGCTCGTCACCTTGAACTGCTTTGCGAGCTCGGGCTGCGCCTCGACGTCGACGTTGGTCACGCTCAGCCGGTGCCGCTCCTTGCGCGCGAGCTGCGCGAGGAGGCTTTCCATCCGGCGGGCAGGCCCCGACTGCCACGCTGAGAAGAAGACGAGGAGGCCTCGGCGACTGCGGCCGGACCCCCCGGATCGGCCGGTCATCGCTCGTGTTCTCCCCGCGCTCGGCGGTGGCGAAACGCTGTCCCTCTAGACTGGACGCGATGGGGGCCTGGTACTCGATCGGGGTCTACGCCGGCCTCGGCGTCGCCCTCGGAATCGCCGCTGCCGGCGTCTTCGGAGGCCGGCGCTACGCATTGATGGCTCCGTTCCTCGCGGCCGTCGTCGGCATTGTGCTCGTGCCGTTCGCCGACGTGCCGCAGGCGGCGGCCATCGCGGTCGGTGGCGTCCTGGGCAGTCTCGGAGCGCTCGAGCTCGTCCGCGGCGCGCTCCGCCGGGGCGGCACCCGGCTGGGAACGGCCCTGTTCGTCCTGCTCGGCGCCGTCGTCGTCGCGGCGCTCGCCTTCGTCCCGGTCCTCGGGTACGTCGAGGCCGTCGCGCTGCCCGCGCTCGGAATGCGCCTGCGCAGGCGCGGAGATCAGCGTTACGCGGGCCTGCGTACGCTTGCCAAGGACTAGAGCCTCGTGAAGAAGCTCGTCCTGATCGTCATCGACGGCCTCACTCCGGCCGTGCTCGAGCGCGCCGTCGAGAACGAGGAGGTCTCGGCGCTGCGCTTCCTGATGGAGGAAGGCGAGTACCGCCGCGCCGTGACGACGTTTCCCTCCCTGACTCCGGTCTGCCTGTCCTCGATCGCGACCGGGGGTCACCCGGACGTCCACGAGATCCCGCACCTCGTCTGGTACCACCGCGGAGAGCGCCGCGTAGTGGAGTACGGCTCGTCGTTCGGCGCCGTCCGGGCAGCCGGCACGACGAGGACGCTCCGCGACGTGATCTTCAACCTGAACGAGGAGCACCTGTCGCGCAAGGCGGTCACCGTCTACGAGGCGCTCGAGGGCGCAGGCCTCGTGACCGCCGCCGTGAACATGGTCTGCTATCGCGGCCCGGCGCGGCACAAGCCGCTCGTGCCCTGGCTGAGCCGCCCCGCATACGGGCCGAGCCGCTTCTTCTATTTCAACCTGTTCGAGTCGGACGTGACCGGAGCGCCTCTGGCCGTGCGCACGCGCTCACGGGGCTCGGTGGACGAGTACGCGAGGATGGTCGGGCGCTGGCTCGTCACGCGGGACGGCTTCGACTTCCTCGTCTTCTACCTTCCCGACTACGACTTCGCGTCGCACGCAGTCGGCCCCGAGGGCGCGAGCGCGGCGCTGGCGCACGCCGACCGGGCGATCCTGACGCTGTTCGAGGCCGCGGGCGGGCCGGAGGAGTTCCTCGAGCGCTACGCCGTCCTGCTCTGCTCCGACCACGGCCAGACGCAGGTCGAGCGAGCGGCGCGGCTCGAGGACGCGTTCGCCGGCCTCAGGCTCTTCCACCGGGGCAACGGCCGGCCCGCCGAGCTCGTCGTGACGGCGTCGAATCGCGCGGGCATGGCGTACCGCCTTCCCGGCTGCCCCGAGTCCCCCGGCGAGCTGGCGGCGCGGCTCGACGGCACGGGTCACGTCGCGCTCTACAGGGAAGATGACCAGGCGGTGGCCCGCCGTGACGGCAACGAGCTTCGCTTCCACCGCTCAGCCGGAAGCTGGGAGACGAGCGGCGATACGGCGGTGCTCTCGCAGCCCGACGCGCTCGAGCGGGCCTGGGCTGCGCTCGCGAACCCGAACGCCGGCGATCTCATCGTCTCCGCGGCGCCGGGCGTCGAGTTCACCGACCTCGGCGGACGCCACCACGCCGGCGGCGGGAGCCACGGGTCGCTCGAGCAGGGCGACTCGGAGGTCCCGATGATCTCGGTCGGCGCCGGCCCGCCCCCGGCGAGGATCGTCGACGTGGCGCCCACGGTGCTCGAGCAGCTCGGCGTCTCCGATGGCCGCTGACGCGCGCCGGCGCATGGTCGAGGACCAGCTCCGCGGCCGGGACATCGTCGACGAGCGCGTGCTGGGCGCGATGGAGCGAGTCCCGCGCGAGCTCTTCGTCCCCGAGGGCGAGCGTCACCGTGCGTACGCCGACGCCGCGCTGCCGATCGGCCAGGGCCAGACGATCTCGCAGCCGTACATGGTCGCCCGCATCGCCGAGGTGCTGAGCCTGACCGGCAACGAGAAGGTTCTCGACGTCGGCACCGGCTCCGGCTACCAGGCGGCGGTCCTGGCCGAGCTCGCGGGCGAGGTGCACACGATCGAGCGCATTCCCGAGCTCGCCGCGCTGGCGCGCGAGAACCTCGGCGCGGCCGGCTACGAGAACGTGCACGTCCATGTCGGCGACGGCTCGCTCGGCCTCCCCGGCGAGGCGCCGTTCACCGCGATCGCGGTTGCGGCCGCGGCGCCGGGGCTCCCGGAGCAGCTCTACGAGCAGCTGGAGCCGCGAGGACGGCTGACCGTCCCGGTCGGCGGACGTTGGGGCCAAAGGCTCGAGGTGATCGTGCGCAGCCCCGAGGGGCCGGCCGTCGTGCACTCCGTTCCGTGCCGGTTCGTCCCGCTCGTCGGCGAGGAGGGGTTCGCGGGATGAAACGCGCCCACGTTTTCGTCCGCGGCTCGGTGCAGGGGGTCTTCTTCCGCGCCGAGACGCGGGACCGCGCCCGCTCGCTCGGGCTGGACGGCTGGGTGAGGAACAACCCGGACGGAGCGGTCGAGGCCGTGTTCGAGGGCGACGACGAGCGCGTCGAGTCGATGGTGGCATGGACGAGGCGCGGGCCCGCCGGGGCGCGGGTCGACGTTGTAGACCTGACCTGGGCCACGCCGGAAGGCGAAACCGGCTTCTCGATCCGTTGAGCCGTTTCCACGTCCTCGGCTACGGGCACAATGGGCGTCGGATGAGAGGGGTCGAAGTCCTGAACAAGCGCGTGCTGACGGGCGGGATCGAGCTCGGGCGCGTCGTCGACGTGATCCTCGACGAGGCCGGTGAGCGCCCGGTCGGCTTCGACGTCCTCTGCGGCGACGGAAGCCATCGGTTCCTCCCGTTCCCGACCGCGCGGCTGGAAGGCGAGCATGTCGAGGTCGACTCGCCGCTGATGCTGCTCGAGCGCGAGCAGCTCGACTTCTACCGCGAGCACGGCCGCGCTCTTCGCTCCTAGGCAACCGGATCACGCTGCTACGCTCGCCCGCTGATGAGTAACGGAGCGTCGAGCATGGCCGCCGCCCGGGCTCGCGCGACGGATGCGCTGCGCCGTCCGCACAACTGGGTACAGCTCGCGAAGTTCTGCACCGTCGGCGCGACCGGCTACGTCGTCAACCTCGCCGTCTACACGTGGCTCGTCTCGACGGGCCTGCACTACAACGTCGCCGCGGCCTGCTCCTTCCTCGTCGCCGTGACGAACAACTACACGTGGAACCGGCTCTGGACCTTCCGAGGGCAGCGGGGACACGTGGGCTACCAGGGCCTGCGCTTCCTGATCGTCTCCCTGCTCGCGCTCGCGACCAACGAGGTGCTGCTGACGCTCTTCGTCGCGGCCGGTGCGGGCAAGGTCGTCGCGCAGGCGATCGCGATCGTGCTCGTCACGCCCATCAACTTCGTGGGCAACAAGCTCTGGTCGTTCAGGCGCCGTTGACGGGGCACTAGATGCGGCGGATCGTCGTCGCTCTCGTCGCCGCCGCGGTCCTCGCACCGGCCGCCGGCGCAGCCACGACGACGACGGGCCCGGTCTACGACTCGAAAGGGAGGCTGATCCAGACGCCGTTCGCGCCGGCGGTGACGCCCGCGAAGCTGACCGAGGCGCGGGCGACCGCGATCTTCCTGCGGGAGCCCAAGGTGGCCGACTGGCTGCGCCGCTATCCGACCAGCGACCGGATCACGGACGCGACCTACGACAAGGGTCGCGAGGACTGGAAGGTCGGGGTCTGGTGGGGCGCGGCCGGAGAGATCGCGACGGGACGCGTCGACGACCGAACGGGAGAGGTGACCGAGGCGTGGACCGGGCCGCAGGTCGCCTGGAAGATGGCGCGCGGCTCGCCGGGAGCGTTTGGCGGAAGGCAGATCAACTCGTGGCCGATCTGGCTGGGGTTCTGCGTTCTCTTCCTGGTCGGGCTCGGCGATCTCCGGCGGCCGCTCTCGGTGCGGAACCTCGACCTGCTCGTGCTCGTCTCGTTCTCGGTCTCGCTCTGGTTCTTCAACCGCGGGGACATCTTCACGGCGGTCCCGCTCGCCTACCCGCCGCTGGCGTACCTGCTCGGGCGCATGGCCTGGACGGCGTGGCGCGGCGGGCCGAGGGCCTCGCGCGCAGTCTGGCCGGTGTGGGCGCTCGCCGCCGGGGCGGTCTTCCTCACCGGCTTCCGCGTCGGCCTCAACCTGCGGGACTCGAACGTGATCGACGTCGGCTACTCGGGCGTGATCGGCGCGGAGCGGATCGTCCATGGGGAGATGCCCTACGGGCACATGCCCACGGAGGGGAAGCTGAAGGCATGCGGGCGCGCCGACGCGGAGGGCGAGGTCCGGGAGCGGATCCAGACCAACGGCCGCTGCGAGTCGGCGAACGAGCGGGGCGACACGTACGGGCCGGTCGCGTACGAGTCGTACATCCCGGGCTGGGCGGTGTTCGGCTGGAGCGGGAAGTGGGACAGCCTGCCCGCGGCGCACGCGACCTCGGTGCTGTTCGACCTGCTGGCGTTGATCGGCCTCGCGCTCGTCGGACGGCGCTTCGGCGGGGCGCGCCTCGGCGCCGCGCTTCCGTTTGCGTGGGCGGCGTACCCCTTCACGCAGTACGTGTCCAGCTCGAACACGAACGACGCGATCATGCCCGTGTTCCTGATCTTCGGCTTCTGGCTCGTCACGTCTGCGTTCGCCCGTGGTGCCTTCCTTGCGCTCGCGGGGTGGACGAAGTTCGCCGCGCTGCTGCTCGCGCCGCTGTGGGGCTCCTATCCGGAAGCGCGGCGGCTTTCCGGAAAGGGGCTATTTGCAGGAGGATTTGCCGTCGCGACCGTGGCCGCGTTCTCGATCCTGCTCCTCGAGCCCAGCCCGGCTCATGCCGCGCGCGTCTTCTGGGACCGGACGTTCGGCTGGCAGGTCGGCCGCGATTCGCCCTTCTCGATCTGGGGTTGGGGGCAGTACCACGCCGCCGGGATTCCCGACCTCGGCTCCCTGCAGCCGGTCGCGATCGGGTTGCTCGTGGCCGGCTCGATCCTCGTCTACTTCGTGCCGCGCAAGAAGAACGTCGTCCAGCTCGCGGCGCTGACCGCGGCCGTCCTGATCGGCTTCGAGCTCACGCTCACGCACTGGTTCTACCTCTACATCCCGTGGTTCTTCCCGTTCGTCGCCTTCGTCCTGCTGACGGCCCGCCGCCGGCGGGTCGAGGCGCCCCCGGCCCATGACGACCCTGACCGCGAGCTCGTCCCGGCCGGCTGACTCGGGGTTCGCGGCGGCGGCGGCGCTCGTCGCGGCCGTCCTGTTCCTGCTGTGCTGGGCGGTCCTCCACCGTGGCTTCTTCGCGGAGCATCCGATCGTCGACACGCCGGTCTACGAGCGCTACGGGTCGGCGATCGACTCCGGGCAGGTGCCGTACCGCGACTTCGCGGTCGAGTACCCGCCGGGCGCGCTACCGGTGTTCGTGCTGCCCGCGCTCGGTGGGGCGCACGGCGACACGTACCGTCGACGGTTCGAGGGGTTGATGGCGTTGCTCGGCGAGTTGCTGGTCGTCGCGGTCGCGCTGGCGCTCGTCGCGCTCGGGGCCGGGAAGCGGTGGCTGCTCCTGGCCCTCGGGCTCGCGGCTGTCGCTCCGCTCTTGCTCGGGCCGGTCGTGCTCTCGCGCTTCGACCTCTGGCCGGCGGCGCTGACGGCGGGCGCGCTCGCCGCTCTCGTCAGCGGCCGGCTGCGGCTCGGCCACGTCGCGCTCGGGGCGGCGGTCGCCGCGAAGCTGTACGCGGTCGTGCTGGCGCCGATCGCGCTCGTCTACGTCTGGCGGACGAAGGGGCGGAGTGAGGCGCTGGTCTGCGGCGGGCTGCTCGCCGGGGTGGTCGCCGTCGCGTTCGTCCCGTTTCTGATCGTGGCGCCGCACGGAGTCTGGGACAGCCTCTGGAACCAGGCGTCGCGCCCGCTGCAGATCGAGAGCCTCGGCGCCGGGCTCCTCCTCGTCTCGCACCACGTCTTCGGGACGGGCGTGACGATGGAGACGAGCCACGGCTCGCAAAACCTCGCCGGCACGACGGCCGACGCGTTCGCGGTCGTGCAGTCGTTGCTCCAGGTCTCCGCGCTGCTCGCCGTCTGGATCCTCTTCGCCCGCGGGCCGATGACGCGGACGAGGCTGCTCTATGCGAGCGCCGCCGCGCTGGTCGCGTTTCTCGCGCTCGGCAAGGTGCTCTCGCCGCAGTTCCTGATCTGGCTGATCCCGATCGTGCCGCTCCTGCGCGGCCATCGCGGTGTGACGGCAGCCGCGCTGTTTGCGGGCGCGCTCGTCGCGACGCAGCTCTGGTTCCCCTATCGCTACTGGGACCTGGCGCTGCGCTTCGGCACGCTCGAGTCGTGGCTCGTGCTGCTGCGCGACCTCGCGCTCGTCGCGCTGCTCGCGCTTGTCGTGCGCGGGCTAGTCGAGAGCGCTCGGGCGTCCGTCTGAACTGACCGGTCGAAACCGCCTGACGTCAGAGCGAAACGCGAAACGCCTCGCACGCGGTCGCGCGGCCTGAGCCGTCGCACTCGACGAGCGCGCCCTCGAGCCGTACGCCGCCCTCGGCCGTCTCGAACCGGACCGGCATCCCCGTCCGCATCCGCCGGATCGCGAGCTCGGCCTTGACGCCGATCACCGAGTCGTGCGGGCCGGTCATGCCCGCATCGGTGATCGCGGCCGTCCCGCCGGGCTGGACCCGCGCGTCGTTCGTCTGCACGTGCGTGTGCGTCCCGAAGACGGCGGTCGCCTGTCCGTCCAGGTGGATCGCCATCGCGACCTTTTCGCTCGTCGCCTCGGCGTGGAAGTCGACGAGCACGACCGGCGTCTCGCGCCGAGCTTCCTCGACGAGCGCGTCGACGATCTCGAACGGCCCGATCGCCGGTGCCATGAACAGGTCGCCGAGCAGGTTGACGACGGCGACCTTCGTCCCGTCGCGGGCCGAGGCGACCGTCCACCCGCGGCCGGGCGACGCCGCCGAGACGTTCGCGGGGCGAACGACTCGATCCGTCCCCGAGAGGTAGGGCGCGATCTCCTTGCGGCGCCAGACGTGATTGCCGAGCGTGATCACGTCGACGCCGGCCGCGAGCAGCCGATCGGCCAGCTTCGGCGTGATCCCGACCCCGTCGGCGGTGTTCTCGCCGTTGGCGACGACGAAGTCGAGGTCGAGCTCCTCGCGGAGCCCGTGCAGCCGCTCCTCGACCGCGTGCATTCCGGGCCGGCCGTTCACGTCCGCGACGAAGAGGATCTTCAGGGCGTTACTTGTGTGGCCGCGTCGTGCACCTCGAACGACGCGTGGTTCCCCGCATCCTGCGTGTAGCGCGCGAGCGCCTGCCGCTCGACCTGCGAGAAGTCGATGACGGTGCCGATCTTCGAGATCGACGCCGCGACGGACGAGCCGACGGTCAGCGCCGGATCCGGTCGCAGATGCGTGACACGTACCACCAGCGACGGCGCGCTCGTCGGCTGGACGTCGATCCGCGCCCCGTAGGTCTTGCCGCGCAGCGTCAGCGGCGTGATGCCGACGACCGTCCCGTCGACCGGCGAGTAGACGTCGGTGCCCGGAGCGGCGCCCACGTCGAGCGACGCCGTGCTCGGGCCGGTCGCGCCGCCGAGCATGTAGTACGAAAGCCCGCGCTCACCGTCGCCGAACAGCTTGCTCGCGATGCGCTGCAGGAGCCCTTCGTTCGCCTGGTGCCCGACCGGCTCCAGCGACAGCGCTCCCCCGCCGACGGCGTGATAGCCGAGCGCGGTGATCCGGCTCTGCGCAACCGGAAGCTGCAGGCGAAGCGAGCCGCGGAGCGCGACCACCTGCGGGCGCGGCTGACCGGCCGGCAGGAACCGGTTGGCCGATGCGGGTCGCATCTGCGTGGGCTGTGACGGGCCGGAGCCGAAGGCGGTCAGCAGGAACATGACGAGGAGCGCGACCGAAACCGCGATCAGTCCGGCGATTCTCCGGGCTCTTCGTCTCGCCGATGCTCGAGCCTTCGACGTGCGGCGCGCCTGCCCGGGGCGGGGCGAGGGCATGCGCGGCACCGTAACCGATGTCCCGTGGTTCTGCAAAAGCGCACCGGGTGCACGACTTTGCAGGAGTGCGAGCCTCGGCGGCAGCGGCGTTTCCTCCCAGACGTCGTCGCGTTGAAGCGCGAGCGCGCCGTCCTCGAAGGCCGACCAGTCCCAGGCCGGGGGCCTGAGCGTCAGGACCTGGGCGGTACCATGCGAGCCATGTCGGACGGGGCGCCGACGATCCAGATCCCGCGTTGGATCCAGCTGGTCGGACTCCCGATCGTCGCGCTGATCGCGCTCCTGATCGTAGGGAAGGTCTTTCACGCGGTCTTCCTGTTCCTCGTCGCGGCCCTGATCGCGCTCCTGCTCGACCCGCTGGTGCGCGCCCTAGAACGGCTGAAGATCCCGCGCGGCTTCTCGATTGCGATCGTCTACCTCAGCTTTGCGGCTGCGCTGGCCGTCGTCGTGATCGCCGTCGGCGTCATCGTCGTCGACCAGTCGCAGTCGGCTGCCAATCGGATCGACGACTACGTTACGACCGAGAGCGGACAGCCCCCGCAGACCGGTGTGGAGCGCGACGTCGACCGCCTGCAGCTGTGGCTCGACACGCACCACCTGGAGCGAGTCGACATCCGCAAGCAGGGTCAGGACTTCGCCGAGAGCATCAAGGGCAAGGACGTCGAGAAGTACACGTCCGAGGCGATCGACTTCCTGCGCGGCGCGGCGATCTCGATCTTCCAGCTGATCTTCAGCCTCGTCCTGATCCTCGTCGTGTCGATCTACATGCTCCTCGACATGCGCCGGCTGAAAGGCGGGCTCGACCGGCGTTTCCCGCCGAAGCCGGGCCAGCCCGGGTTGATCCTGAGCATGGAGTCGGCAGTCGCGGGCTACGTGCGCGGGCAGGTGCTGCTCTCGCTGATCATCGGCGCGAGCGCCGGAGTGGGGCTCTGGGTGCTCGGGACAACGGGGCTGGTCCCGGGCGCGGACACGTACGCGGTCGTCTTCGGCGCCTGGGTCGCGTTCATGGAGCTGATCCCGTACCTCGGGCCGTGGCTCGGTGCAATCCCGCCGATCATCTACGCGCTCGTCGTGCATCCGATCTCCGCGTTGTGGGTGGCGTTGCTCTTCCTCGGGATCCACCAGATCGAGGGGCACGTCGTCGTGCCGAACGTGATGGGGAGCGCGCTCAGGCTGCACCCGTTGCTCGTCATCTTCGGGCTGCTTGCGGGCGCCGAGTTGTACGGGCTGCCGGGCATCTTCGTCGCGCTGCCGCTGCTGGCGGTGTTCCGGGCGCTCTGGGAGTTCTTCGGCGACCGGGTCCGGTTCGAGCCGTGGCAGGACGGGACGGTTCCAGTCGAGGTGGAGGTGGAGGAGACACGTCCCATTGCGCCCGTGCCTCCGGAGGAACCGCCGGAGGCTAAGGTGGCTCCGTGAGCGCGTTCCCCGCGACTCGTCTGCGCAGGCTCCGCCGGACCGGGGCGCTGCGCTCGCTCGTGCGGGAGACGCGGGTCGACCCGGCGGACTTCGTCTACCCGCTCTTCGTTGGGCCCGAGAGCCGCGCGAACGACGAGCTGCCGGCCCTCGGCCGCTTTTCGGTCGACGATCTCCCCCGCGAGGCGGAGGAGCTGCTCGGGCTGGGGCTGTCCGCGGTGATCCTGTTCGGGATCCCCGAGGAGAAGGACGACGAGGGCTCCGGCGCCTACGCCGCGGACGGGATCGTCCAGCGCGCGCTGCGCACCCTGCGTGAGCGCTACCCGGATCTCGTGCTCGTCACCGACGTGTGCCTCTGCGAGTACACCTCGCACGGGCACTGCGGTGTGATCGAGAACGGCGAGGTGGCGAACGACGCGTCGATCGAGCTGATCGCACGCACGGCCGTGAGCCACGTCGAGGCGGGCGCCGACGTCGTCGCGCCGAGCGACATGATGGACGGGCGCGTCGCGGCGATCCGGGCCGGGCTCGACGAGGCCGGATTCGCGGACACGCCGATCGTCTCGTACGCGGCGAAGTACGCGTCCGCCTTCTACGGGCCGTTCCGCGAGGCCGCGGAGTCCGCGCCGTCGTTCGGCGACCGCCGCGGCTACCAGCTCGACCCGGCGAACGTCCGGGAGGCGCTCCGCGAATGCGAGCTGGACGTAGCCGAGGGGGCCGACGCTCTGATCGTGAAGCCGGCGCTGCCGAACCTCGACGTGATCCGCGCGGTGCGCGAGCGCTTCGATCTCCCGGTCGGCGCGTACAACGTCTCCGGCGAGTACGCGATGGTGAAGGCGGCGGCGGCACGAGGCTGGCTCGACGAGCGGCAGGCTGCGATCGAGTCGCTGACGGCCATCGGCCGTGCCGGCGCCGACTTCGTCGTCACGTACTGGGCCAAGGAGCTCGCGGCCTGGCTCTGAACACCAAGTCGGACCTGGCGCGGCAGGCGGAGCGCCTGATCCCGGGCGGGGTCAACTCGCCGGTGCGTGCGATGCGGGCGGTGGGGCTCGACGATCCGCTCTTCGTCCGTCGCGGCGAGGGCGCGTACCTGGAGACGGTCGACGGCGAGCGCTACGTCGACTGGGTGCTGTCGTTCGGGCCGCTGATCTTCGGCCACGCCGATCCGGACACCGTGCGCGCCGTTCGCGACGCGGTCGGCGACGGCACGACCTACGGCGCGTCGACCGAGCGCGAGGTCGAGCTCGCGGAGGAGATCGCCGACGCGTTCCCCTCGATCGAGCAGGTGCGGCTCGTCAGCTCGGGGACCGAGGCCGCGATGACCGCGATCCGCCTCGCGCGGGGGGCGACGAGGCGCGACCGGATCCTCAAGTTCGCGGGCTGCTACCACGGGCATGCCGACGCGCTACTCGCCGAGGCGGGCTCCGGGCCCGCGACGCTCGGCCTCCCCGCGACCGCGGGAGTGACGACCGGCGCGACTGCCGACACCGTGATCGCGCCCTACAACGACGTCGACTCGGCCGCGCGCGCGGTCGAGCGCTACGGCGAGGGGCTCGCGTGCGTGATCGTCGAGCCGGTCGCCGGGAACATGGGCGTCGTCCCGCCGGCACCCGGCTTCCTCGAGGCGCTGCGCGATCTCTGCGACGCGTCGGGCGCGCTGCTCGTCTTCGACGAGGTGATCACCGGGTTCCGCGTTGCGCGCGGCGGCGCGCAGGAGCGATTCGGGATCAACGCGGACCTGACGGTGCTCGGGAAGATCGTGGGCGGCGGGCTGCCGATCGGCGCCGTCGGCGGACGCGGGGACGTCATGCGCCATCTCGCTCCGGTCGGCGACGTCTACCAGGCCGGGACGCTTTCCGGGAACCCGCTGGCGACAGCGGCGGGCCTGTCCGTGCTCCGCCGCCTCCGTGACCCGGCCGTCTACGAAGAGCTCGAGCGAAAGGCCGCGCGTGTCGAGGCGGGCCTGGCCCCGCTCGGCCGTGTCCAGCGCGTCGGCTCACTTTTGACGCTCTTCTTCCCCAGTTCCGAGTCGGGGTCTGACCCCGTCACCGACTTTGCACAGGCGTCGGCTTGCGACACGGCTCGATACGGCACGTACTTCAGGCACATGCTTGAGCGGGGTGTGTACGTGCCGCCCTCGCAGTTCGAGGCCATGTTCGTCTCGCTCGCTCACGGCGACGAGGAGATCGACCGGACGCTGGAGGCCGCCGCTGAGCTCGCAGGAACTTGATCTCTGGCAGTCGATCGCGCTCGACGCCGAGCGCGAGGGCTCCCTCTGGAAGGAGGCACTGCGCCCGCGCGGCGCCCGCGACCGCGAGCCGGTCTTCTCGCCGCTCGCCGACCCGCGTTTCGCGATCGCGGTCGAGACGATCTACGAGGGCTACCTCGTCCACTACGGCCGGCCGCGCATCTTCGCGCCCGGCGACGGCGACACCGTGCTCCTACTCGGCGACTACCTGTACGCCCAGGGTCTCGTCCGCCTCTCGTCGGCCGGCTCCGTCGAGGCGGTCGCGGACATGGGCGAGCTGATCTCCCTCTGCGCGCAGCTCCGGGCGGAGCACTCGTCCGACGACGGCGCGGCCTGGGCGGCAAGCGTCGCACTCCTCGGCCAGGGGGTGCTCAAGGAGACCGAGGACACTGAAGAGTTACTCGTGCGCGCGCGCGAGGCGGCGGGGGACGACGCGGTCGAGCGCGCGCTCGAGGCCCACGCCAGACGCGTCGGTTAGAGTCGTGTCGATGCTCGCAGCCGCGCTCGTCCTCGCCGACGCCGCCAGCGAAGGCAAGAAGGTCATCTACGGGATGCTCGTCACGGGCCTGGTGCTCGTCGCACTCCCGGTGCTCGGCGAGACGTACCGCTACTTCCGGTACTGGCGCCGGGGCCGCTCGCCGACCCACTAGTCGACTCGTAGACTGACTCCGATGACGGCGCCCGGCGATCTTCGCGAGTGGATCGCGCTCCTCGAGCACGAGGGCGAGCTCGTCCGCATCGGCGCCGAGGTCGACCCGTACCTGGAGGTCACGGAGATCGTCGACCGCACCGTGCGCGCGGGCGGGCCGGCGCTCCTCTTCGAGAACCCGAAGGGCGCCAAGCACCCGCTCCTGATCAACCAGTTCGGCACGGAACGCCGCATGTGCCTCGCGCTCGGAGTCGACCGGCTCGACGACGCCGCCGACAAGCTCGGCTCGGTGCTCGAGATGCAGCCGCCCGAGGGGCTCGTCGAGAAGGTCCGCGGGCTGAAGAAGCTGAAATCGATCGCGGACTCCCGCCCGAAGACCGTCTCGCGAGCCGCGCACCACGACGTCGTGCTCGAAGGGGACGACGTCAACCTCGACCTGCTCCCGATCCAGCACTGCTGGCCGGGCGACCCGGCGCCGTTCATCACGCTCCCCGCGGTCATCACGCACGACCCCCGCACGGGCACGCGCAACGTCGGCATGTACCGGATGCAGAAGCTCGACCGCCGCTCGACCGCGATGCACTGGCAGCTGCACAAGGACGGCCGCATGGACTACCTCGCGACCGACGGCCGCCTCGAGGTTGCAGTGGCGCTCGGCCTCGATCCCATCAGCGCCTACTCCGCCTCGGCGCCGCTGCCCAAGCACATCGACGAGCTCATGCTGGCCGGATTCCTGAAGGGCGAGCCCGTGGAGCTCGTCAAGGGCAAGACGGTCGAAGTCGAGGTGCCGGCCAACGCCGAGATCGTGCTCGAGGGCTACGTGGAGCAAGGGGACGAGACGCTCGAGGGCCCGTTCGGCGACCACACGGGCTACTACTCGGCCGCCGAGCCGTTCCCGGTCTTCCACGTGACCGCGATGACGATGCGCTCCGACGCGATCTACCCGTCGATCGTCGTCGGCAAGCCGCCGGCCGAGGACGCGTGGCTCGGCAAGGCGACGGAGCGGATCTTCCTGCCCGCGATCCGGATGAGCGTGCCGGAGATCGTCGACTACGACCTGCCCGTGGCCGGCGCGTTCCACAACTGCGTGATCGTCTCCATCCGCAAGAGCTTCCCGGGCCAGCCGCAGAAGGTGATGCACGCGATCTGGGGGCTCGGCCTGCTCAGCCTCACCAAGTCGGTCGTCGTCGTCGACGAGCACGTGGACGTCCACGACTACGAGGAGGTCTTCTTCCGCGTCACGGCCAACGTCGACCCGAAGCGCGACGTCATGGTCAGCGAAGGCCCGCTCGACCATCTCGACCACGCGCCGACTCGCCAGTTCTACGGCGGCAAGATCGGGATCGACGCGACCCACAAGGGCCCAGACGAAGGCACCCGCGAGTGGCCCGAGGAGATCACGATGAGCGAGGAGATCCAGGCCCTCGTCGACCGGCGCTGGGCCGAGTACGGCTTCGGCGCGGACCCCCAGGACGGCAACGGCGCAACGAAGCGCTCGTTGCGTCAATTGCTACGTCGTTGACGTTGACCCCTAGGCCCGATTGAATCCGCGGCGCGACGTGGATCAACACGGCGGTCAGGGCAGCCCGCACGAGCCGACGCCGACCATCTGGCCGGTCGGATTCGCCATCGGCATCGCCTGCATCTTCGTCGGGCTGATCATCAGCAAGATCGTCCTCGTCGTCGGCGCGGTGCTCACCGCGATCTTCGGCTTCCTCTGGATCCGCGACGCCACGAGCGGCCTGCGGACGGTCCCGACTCAGCCCGAGGAAGAGCCCGAGCCGGCGCCGAGCGCACCGGCGATCCCGGCGCACAAAGGCCGCCCGGCCATGCCCGAGCCCGGCGAGGGCGAGATAGTGCGCTTCCCGCGCTCGAAGCTGCTCGAGGCGACCACGCTCGGCCTCGGCGGGCTGATCGGCCTCGTCGTCACCGCTCCCGTCCTCGGGTTCACGATACTCCCGCCCTTCATCAAGCAGGGCCACCCGGAGATCGACGTCGGCGCGATCGACGACTTCCCGGAGAACAAGTTCGTCACGACGACGTTCCTGATCAACCCCGAGCAGGGCGAGGTCTCGCGCCGTACCGCGTACATCCGGAACAACGGCCTTCTCGGCGACGCGCCCAGCTTCACGATCCTGTCGAACCGCTGCGCGCACCTCGGCTGCCCGGTCCAGATCAACGGCCTCCCGCTGAAGAAGTCGAGCGAGACGCGCGACGGCCTCGTCGTCGACCGGACACCGACCGCGGCCGCCGCCGGCTTCGGCTGCCCGTGCCACGGCGGCCAGTACGACAACGAAGGCAACCGCACGGCCGGCCCACCGGTCCGCGCGCTCGACCGCTACGAGTTCCGCATCGACGACGGACGCCTCATGCTCGGCAAGACGTTCTCGGTCTCCGAAGTGGACGGCACCGGAGCCGACGCGAAGATCCACACCTATCCGCTCGCCGGGCCCGGCCAGCACGTGGACGGGATCGAGGCCTGGCTCTATCCGGTCCAGCCTCCTCGCTGATGGCGAAGCGCAAGCCAGGGCGCAAGGACCAGATGCTCGCGCTCCTGCTGTACCCGCTCGACTGGCTCGAGGAGCGCTCCGGGCTGGTCGGCGGCGTCAAGTACTTCCTCTTCCGCAAGGTGCCCGGCGACATCTCGTGGGGCCACACGCTCGGCTCGGCTTCTCTGACCGCGTTCATCGTGCAGGCGGTAACGGGCGTGATCCTCGCGATGTACTACAAGCCGGACCCGAACTCGGCCTACGAGTCGATCCGCAACATCACCGACGACCTGTGGGCCGGCTGGCTCGTCCGCGGCATGCACCGCTGGGGCGCCAGCGTCTTCATCATCCTCATGTTCCTGCACATGGGGCGCGTGTTCCTGTACGGCGCCTACAAGTTCCCGCGCGAGCTGAACTGGATCGTCGGCGCGCTGATCCTCGTGATGGGGATGATGGAGGGCTTCTTCGGCTACCTGCTGCCGTGGGACCAGACCGCGTACTGGGCGACCGTCGTGGGGGTGAACCTGCAGGCCACGGGGCCGTTCGTGGGGCCCTTCCTCGGTGACATCCTGCGCGGCGGGGCCGAGATCGGGCCCGACACGCTGGCCCGGTTCTACTCGCTGCACATGCTCGTCTTACCAGGCGCGATCATCGGCCTGATCGTGCTGCACCTGTACCTCGTCGTGCGCCTCGGCGTCGTCTCGCCGCCGTGGTCGCCGGAGGCTGCCGGAGGCGAACGTCTCGGACCGCCGCCGCCTCCGCGCTCCGGGCTCGTCGCGCCTTCGCCGAGAGGAGCGCGCCGGCGATGAACAGGCGGCTCGCGGAAAGGCGCGCCCAGCACGCGCAGTACAAGAAGGACGTCGCGGAGCGCGGGAAGCCGTTCTACCCGTACGCGATGTTCCACGACACGGTGATGAGCCTGCTCGTGGTCTGCGTGATCGTCGCGCTCGCGTGCATCTGGAAGCTGACCGCCGACGAGGGTCACGACCCGCTCGGGGAATCGGGCTCCGGCACACTCGGGAAGCTCTACGACGCGAAGGCCGACCCGGGCACGACGAACTTCGTGCCGCGGCCGGACTGGTACTTCTACTTCCTCTTCTACCTGCTGCGGATCTTCAAGTGGCCGAACACGGTCGTCCTCGGGACGGTCATCGTCCCCACGATCGCGCTCGTCCTCCTGCTCGCGCTGCCGTTCATCGACATCGGCCGGGAGCGGCGGCCGCTGCGGCGGCCCGTGGCGATGATCGCTGCGGTGCTGACGATCATCTCGATGGCCGCGCTCACCTACAAGGGCGCGACCGCGAAGGAGTCGCTCGCGGCCGAGAACGTCGCCCTCGTGCCCAGCTGGGCGGCGAAGCAAGGGTTCGCGGACAACCCGACGGCGATCGCGGGCGCGAATATCTTCGCCGTGGCGGGCTGCATGACCTGCCACACCTACGAAGGTGCGGGTTCGTCGAATCTTGGCGCGCCCGACCTGACCGACGCGGGGAAGTCGATCAACCGCGGGGTCGACGGCTTCGCCGAGTACATCGCGGACCCGTCCAAGTTCGGGAACAACGTGATGCCGAAGTTCGCCGACCTCGGGAAGGACAACCTGAACCGGCTCGGCACGTTCCTCCAGTCCTCCGGCACGTGTAAACCGAAGACGGACACGTGCCCGGCCGCGGCCGCGGGCGGCTAGCCATGCGTTTCTTCCTGGGGATCACGGGCGCCTCCGGAGCGCCGTATGCCTCGCGTCTCCTGGATTCGCTCGCCGCCGCCGACTGCGAGGTCGGGCTCTGCGCGTCGCCGGCCGGGATCCAGGTGCTGGCGACGGAGCTGTACGGGGATCCGAGGCTTCCGCGCGACGAGGTGCTTGCCCGCTTCACCGAGCGTGCCGGGAATGCCGTGACGGTGTTCGACCCGCACGACTACTCGGCGCCGTACGCGAGCGGCTCGGCGCC
>DATBGG010000086.1:0-10478 GCA_036558065.1 Gaiellaceae bacterium
GTGCTGGGCCAGCCCGGCGACGACCGGGTAGCGGCGGGCCTGGCAGCCGCCGACGCCATGGTCGACCGCATCGTCGGTCGTTCACCGCGCACTCACGTCCCGCGAGTCGGCGAGCGCTCCTCGCCGCTGCGCAGCACGCCTGCGCCGAGCGCCATGATCGCCACGAGGACCGCGACCAGGCAGAACGATGTCGCCAGGGACGTCGCCGCCGCGACACCGCCCATCACTCCCGGTGCGATGAGCCCGCTCCCGTAGGCGACGCCGGCGACACCGGCGATGCTCCGCGCAGGGTGAGGGCCAACTCGGCCGGCTGCAGCGAACACGAGTGGGATGACCAAGGCGACGCCGGTTCCGAGCAATGCGAAACCGGCCAGCCCAACACCCAGGCCCGGGGCGAAAACGACCGCCAGCGCTCCGCAGAAGGCGCATGCTCCCGAGAGCCGGACCGTGCGGACCGGCCCAAGCCGGCGGATCACGGGATCACCGACGAGCCTCGCCGCCGCCATCATCGCGGCGTATGCCGAGACGGCGAGAGCCGCGACGCTCGCCGAGCCCCCCAATTCATCTCGGATGAAGAGCGCCGACCAGTCGGTTCCGGCCATCTCGCCGAAGACGGCGCAGAGACCGACGAGCCCGATGAGGAAGACCTGCTTGGTCGGCAGGGCAAACGCGGGCGGCGCAACCGTCTCGCCGGCGGCCGGGTCGTCGAGCAAGAGCCGCGCGGCCAGCGTTCCGATCAAGGCGAGAGCCAGAGCCTCGAGCGCGAACTGCAGCCGCGTGTCGACGCCGGCATGCGACGCAAGCGCCGAAACGGCCGAGCCTGCGAGAAGGCCGGTACTCCAGAAGCCGTGGAAGCTCGACATGACAGAGCGGCCGAGCAGCTTTTCGACGAGCACGCCCTGCGCGTTCATCGCCATGTCGGCGAGGCCGGCCGCCGCGCCGAAGACGAGCAAGGCGGCGCAGAGCACGCCGAGCGAGGTCGGGACTGCGGTCAGGACGAGACTGGCGCAGAAAGCCACGATCGTCACGGTCACGAGCGGGCGGAAAGCATGCCGATGCGCGAGACGGCCGGCGAAGGGCGTCGTGAGCACGGCGCCGATTCCCAGCATCACCAACGCGACCCCGAGGCGCCCGACGTCGACGCCGACGTGCGAGGCAATCCACGGAACTCGCGCGGCGAAGCTTCCGACGACGCATCCGTGTACCGCGAAAACGACCGCTGTCCCGCGTCGCGCTTGCCGGGTCTCAAGCGGGCGTGCTGCCACGCCTGGGATCGACCCGGCTGCCGTGGTCACCGTCGCAGGCTATCCGGCTTCGCTCTGCACCATCGCGTCCGCCGGCAGAGGCACCTCGGCGTCAGACCGACTCAGTGTGCGGAGAGCCGTCAGCGCAACGGCCGCGGCAAAGCAGAATTCCGGCCATTCGCTGAACTTCGCCTGCGCGTACGTCGGCTCGGGCCAGAAGGCGAGCCGGACGCCGAAGTAGACGGCGACGACCGCGAAGGCAGGTACCAGCGCGCGTGGCGGAACAAACGGGCCAGGACGCCGCAAGAGCGGGAGCAGCGCGCCATATGTCGCTGCCCCGAGCAGCACCAGTCGCATCGCCGATTCCACGTCGGACAGGTTGTGGAAGTTCAACTCGTGCTGGCGATTCGCCGTCGCCAGCGCCTCGGGAGTCTGCACGCCGAAGAGCCGCTGTCCCCACGACAGCTCCTCGCCGACCGCCGCGAAGGCGCCGACCGCGAGCAGCGCGTACGCGACCCTCACGAAGCCGTGACTGCGACGAGCGACGAGCACGCCGATCGCGACCACGGCGACGTAGGAGCCGACCTCTCCCCACTCGAGCACCGAGTCCTCTCGCACGATTGCGTCGAACACCCCGCGCTGAGTGACCGCGAGCGCGGCGAGGAGCACGCAGCCGAGCACGGGCGTGACCGCGGTGACGTACGCGACGCGCCGGCTCATGTACCCAGGCTAGGGCGCTTGCGCCGTGCGGAAAACGACCCGCCGATAAGAAATTCCTAAGAGAGAAGCGCCTTGCCGGGATAGACTCGCCCCGTGCCCGAGGCAAAGCTCGAAGACGGAGGATCGGGGCTCGCGCCCACGAGCGAGGGCTGGTTCGTCGTCAACGCGCGGGACGCGGAGTGGTGGACGTCGCCCTCGTTCGGGTCGGGAACGGTGTTCGAGAGCGAGGCCAGCGAGTTCCCGCAGCTCGGGATCAACATCGCCGTGCTCGAGCCGGGCAAGCCGAACTGCCTGTATCACTCCGAGCTGAACCAGCAGGAGGACTTCCTCGTCCTCTCGGGCACCTGCAAGCTCCTGGTCGACGGCGAGGAGCGCGACCTCGGGCCCTGGGACTTCTTCCACTGCCCGCAGGGAGTCGAGCACGTCTTCGTCGGCCAGGGCGACGAGCCGTGTGTCGTCCTGATGACCGGTGCGCGTATGCCGGACGAGAAGCTGCTCTACCCCAAGTCCGAGCTCGCCGCGAAGTACGGTGCCAGCGCGGAAGAGGACACTCCCGACTCGAAACAGGCATACGCGCGCTTCGAGCGCGCACAGCGTGGCCGTCCCGAGTATTGGGACCGCCTGCCCTGGTCGTAGTCCGCCGCGGCAACCCGAACGATTTCTTTACGGGTCGCTAACGGACGGCCCACGCTCCCCTCACGTTTGCCCCTGACGATTCGGCTCGATCGCCCAACTCCAAAAGCCCAAGGAGGCTGCAAATGAAGTTCCGCATGCTCTTCCTCGCTCTTATGGCCGTCGCCGCCGTCGGCCTCGGGGCGACCGGCTCGGTCGCAGCCGGCAAGCAGGGCAGCGCCGCGTTCGAGTTCCGCGGTGAGCTCGCCGCGACTCCACCGCCGGGCTCGACCTCGCTCCTGGTCGACGTCGCCGGCGGCAATCACCGCGCACTGCGCCTGATGGTCGGCCAGCCCTCGGGCCAGGCTTTCGCCGTCGGCGCCAACACGCAGTACTTGCGCTGGGTCCACGGCGTCCCGACCGTCGTCCAGCAGAGCAACCTCGTCGAAGGCGACCAGCTCGTGATCCGGATTCGCGCGCCGCGCGCCGCCAATCTCGCGCAGGTCGAGTCGACGAGCGCGAACAGGGTCGCCGATCGCGGGCCGACTCCTGGCCACGCTCGCAAGCCGCTGTGGCTCTTCAAGGGGACGCTCAACGCCCCCGCTGCGAACGGCAGCCTGAGCCTGCACGTGATGGACGGCAACTATCGCGGCCTCAAGGCGATGCTGGGCCAGGGCCTGGACCAGTCGTTCGCCTACGGCCGGCGCACGGTCTTCATCAAGTGGACGGGCCGCGTGCCGGAGCTCATTTCGCCGAGCCAGCTCATGGTCGGCGATCGGATCAGCGTCCGGATCCGCGCTCGCGCCGCCTCGTCGCTCGCACAGGTCGAGGCGACGCCGGCGAACCACGTCGGTGAGCACGAGCCGGCGTCCGCGAACTAGCTCCCTACGAACCGGTGGCGAGAGCCCAGCCCAGGCTGGCTCTCGCCGCTGCGTTCTGCGATCCGCGCCGCCACGATCCCCGCGTCCTCGCCGACGCCGATCAGAAGTGATGACTTGCGCTTGCGCAGGAAGTGGACGCCGACGAAGTAGAGGTCCGGCACGACGGTGCTCGCGCCGTCCTCGTGGATCGGGAAGCCGAGCTCGTCGAACGCCTCGGGCCAGTGGATCCACGAGCCGTAGTCGGGACGGAAGCCTCCCGCGAAGATCACGGCGCCGAAGCCGGAGAGATCGATGCTCTCGGGGGCATCCGCGACGAACGGCTCCGGGTCCGCGAGGCCGGATGTTTCGAGGCCGTGCTCGGCCACGACCGTCTCGGCGAGCCCTCTGAACAGCTCGTAGCGCTCGTCGCCCCAGGCGACGCTCTCAGCCAGATCGGGTGCGAAGCGCGCTTCCGTGCCGTCCGCGCCGAGGAAGTGGCCGACGAGCGTGACACCTTGCGCCTGGAGCGTCCGCAGGTGGAGATCGTGCCCGCCGCCGTGCCCGCTGGCGAGGACGTTCGCCCACAGGCGCGCGCTCGGATCGGGCAGCGAGGCGACGGTGTGGTCGGAAAAGCCCGTCTCGCGTAGCCACCACGTGAGGTCGTGCCCGCCGAAGCGCCGCGGCAGCCACGGCGCCCTTCCGCAGGCGAGGACTACCTGGCGGCCGGCCGCGTGGAGCTCCTCGGCGATCTGGCAGCCGGACTGGCCGCTCCCCACGATCAGGATCGGGCCGGCCGGGAGCTCGTTCTCGTTGCGATAGTCGGCGATGTCGAGCTGAGGTAGTCCGACCGGAAGCGTCTGCGCGACCTTCGGCCGGTTCGCCTTCTGGTACGCGCCGGTCGAAGCGACGACGGCGTCGGCGCCGAGCTCGCCCGCTGACGTGTGCAAGACGAACCCCTCCTCGAGGCCGGTGACCTCGACGCCCTCGCGAACAGGTGCCTCGAATCCCGCGGCGTAGCGCTCGAGGTAGTCGGCGATCTCGTCGCGCGGCATGAACCCGTCGGGGTCGTCGCCCGCGTACGCGCCGTCCGGCAGCTGGACCGTCCAGTTCGGCGTGACGAGGCAGAAGCTGTCCCAGCGGTCGCGCCAGGACTGGCCGATCCGCCCGCGCTCGAGCACGACGTGCTCGATCCCGGCCTTCGTGAGCTCGCAACTCGTCGCGAGACCGGCCTGTCCGGCGCCGACGATCGCCACGGGAATGTGTTCCATCAGTCCGGGCCGTCGCGCCGAGGATCGGTCGCCTCGGCGATCTCCTCCACGTCCACGCCCTCTTTCTCGACGATCACGTACGACTCGTGGTTCTCGATCACACGCTCGACGAGCGGGTCTTCATGGCCGACCTTGAGCAGGAACTGCTTCGCATCGGAGCGCACGCGCTCGTATTCGCTCACCGGGACGCTGATCCGGTCGGCGCAGTTCATGTCGCCGCACTCGCAGAAGATGTCGAACTGCCCGGTGATCGAGCCGAAGGCCTGGTTGACCTCCTCCACGCGCTCGTTGACCTCGCGGAACATGGCCTCGTTCAGGCCGAGCCGCCGCTCCCTCTCTTCCATCGGGGGAAGCCTAGCCCGACGAGAAGGACACGTCCCGGGGTCTGACCCTGGGACGTGTCCGTTGGGGAGAGGTGGGTGGTTCTAGAAGCGGCCGGAGACGATCGTCGCGCCGCCCGTCGTCTTGACCTTGACCTGCGTGCCGGCCGAGATCGCGGGGAACGAGGAACCGCGCCGGTTGATCTCAGCGGCGCCGAGGCTGCTGACCCTGGCCGAGCCGACCTTCTTCGCGTTGACGAAGAAGCTGACGCGCTTGCCCGCGAGCCGGCGGACGTGCTCGACCTCGATCTCGAGCTCGCGCTGGCCCTGGTTCTGGAACTTCGCCTTGCCCTTCGCGCCCGGGTAGGCACTCGAAGCCTTGAGGGCGATCCGCGTTCCGGGGCCGCCCTTGGCCTGCACGGCCGGCGTAGCGAGTGCGAGAGCCGCGAGCGCGAGCAGTGCGAGTGGGATGAACGTGCGCTTCATGTCGTGCCTCCTTGATTCGATGCTTGGAGGCTAGGAGCGCCCGCCCTACGCTCGGGCTAAGCGAAGGCAAAGCCTTGGTTCAGAGAAGTTGCGCTCTAGTTAGCGAGCCGAGCGACCTTCGAGTGGTCCTCGCGCAGACCCCCGAAAATCGCGTGCAGGACGTAGTTGACGATCCAGACGACGATCGTCGCGCCGACGTACGTCCAGAAGCCGTTGATCGAGAAGTCCGGCGCGATCCACTCGGCCAGCGCCAGCATCGCGACGTTGATCACGAACAGGAAGAGCCCGAGCGTGATCAGCACGAGCGGCAGCGTGAGGATGGTCAGGATCGGCTTGACGATCGTGTTCGCGATCCCGAGCACCGCGCCGCCGATCACGAGCGGCCAGAAGCCGTCGATCGTGACGCCGGAGAAGATCCAGTCCGCCACGGCGAGCGACAGGATGTTCGCGATCCACGCGAAGATCAGGAACAGGAACATCGCCGGCTAGTAAATCACCTAGCGGTGCCTGTACACAATGCGGCCGCGGTCGAGGTCGTAGGGCGACAGCTCGACGTTCACACGGTCGCCGGGGAGGATCTTGATGCGGTAGCGCCGCATCTTCCCAGCCGTGTAGCCGAGTGTCTCGTGGCCGTTGTCGAGGAGGATCTTGTACATCCCGTTGCGGAAGGCCTCGACGACCTCGCCCTCGAACTCGATCTTGTCTTCCTTGCCTGCGATCGGTGCTCCCTCGATTCATCCCCGCGCCGCCGACTGGAGGCCGGCGGCGCGGGGCTCATTCACTTAGCCGGTGATGACGACGTTAGTCGCCTCCGGGCCCTTCTCGCCCTCACGGGGCTCGTACTCGACCTTCGCGTTCTCGGTCAGGGTCTTGAACCCGTCGCCCGCGATGTTCGAGAAATGCACGAAGAGATCCTTTCCGCCGTCTTCCGGCGTGATGAATCCGTACCCCTTCGCGTCGTTGAACCACTTCACGGTTCCGGTTGCCATCTAATTCCACCTCCCTTACCACTCACGAACACGCACAAGGAGGCAGAGCGCCACCGGTACACGTTCTTTTGCGCCCCGGAGTCTAGCTGTCTTCAGCCCGTGTCTTGCAAAAAAGACGCAAATGCGCCCGCAGAGCCTGCAACGACGAGCACGGCCCAAACCTCGAGCACGATGTCGACGGCGCGTCCGAAGGGCGTGAATGGGTTCTTGATCTGGGACGAGACGGTCAGGAGCTGCACGGTCGTGAAGAAGAACGCGTCGCCGACCGTGTGGATGTCCGTGCCGTGGGTGTGGCGCTCGGCGAGGTAGACGAGGATCGTCCCGACCAGGTCGACGACGACGGTCGCGATCAGGATCAGGAGCAGGCGCCCGATCAGCCTTCGGTGGTGCGCCTGCCACCCTCGGAGGTTCCGGAGCTCTTCGCGAAGCACGTTCCGAGTTTCATCGGGGCAGCGGACGGACTTGCGAAACTTCCGACATGGCCGAGCTCGCAGCCTTTCTCGCCGTCTCGGCGGTGATGATCGTCACGCCCGGGCCGGACACGGCGCTCACGATCCGGAACACCCTGATGGGCGGGCGCAGGGCCGGAGTTTTCAGCGCGATCGGGGTCTCGGCCGGACAGGCGCTGTGGACGCTCGCGACCGCGACCGGGATCGCGGCGCTCCTCGCGGCTTCCGAGCCTGCATTCCTCGCGGTCAAGATCCTCGGCTCCGCGTACCTGATCTGGCTCGGGCTCCAGGCGCTCGCCGCCGCCGTGCGCGGCCGGCCGAGGCACGCCGCTTCGGTCGAGCGGCGCAGGCTCGGTGCGCCGAAGGCTCTCCGCCAGGGGCTCTTGAACAACCTCGGGAACCCGAAGATGGCCGCGTTCTTCCCGAGCCTGCTGCTGCAGTTCGCGCACTCGTTCTCCGCGCTCGTGGCGCTCGGCCTCGTCTTCTCGGCGCTGACGCTCGTCTGGCTGAGCGCGTACGCGTTCGCGGTCGCGCGTGCGGGCGACTTCCTCGGGCGCTCCCGGATCCGGCGGGCGATCGAGGCTGCGACCGGAGCGATCCTCGTCGCGCTCGGCTTCCGCGTGGCGACCGAGCCCCGTTAGTTGACCGGAGCGCCTCCTCCGCGGCCGCCGGCGATCTACTCGCCCGCGCCTCGCGAGGTCTCGTTCGGGCGGATCGAAGGTCGGGTGGGAGCAGGCACTCGTGAGGTGCGTGTGCGCGTGGACGGACGGCTCGTGGCGACGAAGCCCGTCAGCCGCCGCCGCTTCGTGCTCGTCGTGCGGCTGCCGGCCCGCGACGTCACGCTGCGGATCAGCGCGGTCGACGCTGAGGGCCGCCACGCGTCGACGACCGTCGACCCCGTCTTCGGCCTGCCCGAGGAGGACGCGCCGTACGCGGGCCGGATCCCGCCGCTCCGCGGCTACGAGGACGCTGGGCTCGCCCGCGGGCTGCGCTCGCTGGCGCGCCGCTTTCCCGGGTCGTGCTCGTTCTTCGTCCAGGACCTGCGGACGGGAGCAGGTGCGGCCTGGAACGCGCGCGCCCGCTTCCCCGCGGCCTCGACGCTGAAGCTGGCGATCGCGGTCGAGTTGCTGCGCGAGCTCCGCGGCGTCCCGGCGCCGCAATCCCGTCTCGGCGGCCTGCTCTGGCAGATGCTCGTCTACTCGGACGACCGCGCGGCGAACGAGGTTCTGGAAGCGATCGGCGGCTCGACCTCCGGCGGCGCCGCGCGCGTGGACTCGATGATGCGCGCCCTCGGCCTGGCCGACAGCATCATGTACGGCGGCTACCTGATCGAGGACTCGCTGATGCGCCGCGCGATCCCGCTCGAGATCGTCAGCCGGCCCTCGTTCATCGGAAAGGCCACGACTGCCTGGGACATGGCCCGCCTGGAGCGGGCGCTCCACCTCGCGGCCGGCGCCCGCGGCGCGCTGATCTGGCGCTTCCGGGGCGCCTTCACGCCCTCGGACGCGCGCTTCCTCATGTATCTCCTCGCGCACGCGCGCACGCGCGGGGGCCTGAACTACGCCAAAGGCGGTGGAGTCACCCTGCTGCACAAGGCCGGCTGGACGTCCAAGGTCAGGCACGACACGGGCCTGCTGTACTCGAGGCGCGGCGCGCTCGTCGTCACCGTCCTCACCTGGAACGGCGGCGGCATCGGCTCCGCCTCCGACGTGCTCGCCACCCGAATCGGACGTGTGGCCGCCGCGCGCTTCCTCGGGTGAGCCGGACTAGGCCGCGGCTTCGATCGCGCCGAGCAGGTCGCCGGCCGGGCTGAACTTCCTGATGCAAGCCGTGGCGCCGGCGCCGATCGCGCGCTCGGCGTAGTCCTCGCCTGTGAGCGCGGTCATGACGACGACCTTCGTCGCGGGCATCGTCTTCGTGATCGCCCGCGTCGCCGAGATCCCATCCATCAGCGGCATCTCGATGTCCATCAGCACGATGTCCGGCTCCAGCTCGGCCGCATCGGCGACCGCCTGACGGCCGTCGGCCGAGATCCCGACCACGTCGAGCTTCTGCTCCTGCCCCAGGAGGACCGACAGAGCCTCGGCGTACAGGATGTGGTCGTCGACGATGAGGACGCGAAGGGTGCGCGAGAGGCTCTCGCCCAGGGGGGTCATGATCATTAGAGGCCGCTTCGCGGGAAAACTTGCGGTCGCGGTAGATTCGTCGCATGCCCGCCGCGCGGACGATTCCCTGGAGCTGGTACTCCGACCCGGAGGTGCTGCGGCGCGAGCAGGAGCGGATCTTCCGGCACGCGTGGCAGTACGTCGGCCACTCGGGGCGCGTCGCCGAGGTGGGGGAGCGGTTCGCGGCCTGGGCGGGCGAGGTCCCGGTGCTCGTCGTCCGCGCCGAGGATGGGATCCGCGCATTCCTGAACGTGTGCCGCCACCGCGGGTCGCTGCTCGTCGAAGCCGACGGCCATGGGAAATCGGTGCAGTGCCCCTACCACGCGTGGACGTACGACCTCGACGGCTCGCTTCGCGCGGCACCGCGCTCCGAACGCGAGCCGGACTTCGATTCGGAGGGACTGTCCCTCGCGCCGCTGCGGCTCGAGACGTGGGGGCCGTTCCTGTTCGTGAGCCCGGACGAGGACACGGCGCCGCTTGCGGACACGCTCGGGCCGGTCACGGAGCTCGTGCCGGTGGACGACCTCGTCTTCCACTCGCGCGACGACTACTCGCTCGCCGCGAACTGGAAGATCGCGTGCGAGAACTACCTCGAGTGCTACCACTGCCCGGTCGCGCACAAGGGCTTCAGCGCGGCGTACGACGTCGATCCCGACGAGTACCGGCTGGAGCCGATGTCAGAGCACGTCCTCTCGCAGTTCGCGCAGCCGCGCGATGGGGAGGAGGGGCAGGCGCAGTTCCACTTCGTCTGGCCCAATCTTCGGATCAACGTCTTCGCCGGAGCGCCGAACCTCTCGATCGGCCCGCTGCTGCCCGACGGGCCGGATCGCTCGACGGGCTACCTCGACTACTTTTTCGGTGCCGACGCGGATGATGGGAGGGTCGCCGAGCTGCTCGAGTTCGATCGCCAGGTCGGAGCGGAGGATCGAGCTCTCGTCGAGCGTGTGCAGAAGGGCGTTCGGTCGGGTGTGATCCAGGAAGGGCGGCTGCTGGGCGAGAGCGAGCAGCTCGTGACGCGTTTCCAGGAGCGGGTTTTCGCCGCTTTGTCCTGAAATCGAGCTTTAGATATGGGCCGGAAGGTCGTATTCTTTGCTGAGCATGCGGGGGACTCGGGGAGGTCTGCTCGCAATCGCGGTCGCGCTGGCCGCGCTTGCGCTTCTCGTCGGTAACGGCGGCGCCGCGGCCGGTCCGCCACCGCCGTTCCTGTTCCTCGAGCCGATCGCCAACATCTCCGTGCCGACCTTCGTCACGGGTTCGCCTGGGGACGAGACTCGGCTGTTCGTCGTCCAGCAGTCGGGGAACATCGAGATCGTCAAGAGTGGTGGCGTCGTCAGCACGTTCATGACCGTTCCCGGCGTCAACTAC
>DATBGG010000087.1:0-13147 GCA_036558065.1 Gaiellaceae bacterium
GCGGTGCTCACCGTCGAGAACACGGGCGAGAAGGTCACTCGACACCTGGTTTCCACGCTCGACGAGCCATTTCTTCGCGGCACAAGACGCACACGCACCGACCACGCTGGCGTCGGCCTCGGCCTGGCGATCGTGAACAGCATCACGCATGCGCACGACGGGACCCTCACCCTCACGCCCCGCGCCGAAGGCGGCCTCCGCGTCACCGTGGAACTACCCGCCGCGCCACGTAACACTGGCTGATCTACCGGGGCTCAGCCGGTCAGCCGCTTTCGCCAGGGTGCATGAGCCGAGAGTAGATGCCTATGCGTGTGCCTCGACCAGCGCCGGGGCCACGTGGGCCTCGTCCTCTACCTCGCGCATGAGGATGATCGCCTGCGGCGGGGCGAGGAAGAGCTGCTTCTTCGTGGTTACGCCGACCACTTGCCAGCCCCCCGCACCCAGAGCGTGCAGCTGCTGCTCGACATCCTTGCCGGTGTCGAGGACCTTGTACTCGTAGCGCTTCATGACGCACCTCCTCATCGCAAGCGTCTCAGCTCGATGGTTATGGCGCATCGGGGGCGATGCTGATCGCGCGTGTGGCTTAACCGGCACCCGGCCGGGAGCTGCCGCCGCTTGAACCATGCGGGCGGTGCGGAGCCAGGCGGGTCGAAATGGGCGGTACTGGGCTCGAACCAGTGACCCCCAGCTTGTCGAGCTGGTGCTCTCCCAACTGAGCTAACCGCCCTGGTGACCTCGATTGTAGCGTCGGCGATCTTGGCTTACCGGTGGCTCGCCGCGGCCGCGACGCTCTGTGTGCCGACCGTCGCGCCTGCGCTCGCGGCCTTCGCCTTCTGCGAGCCGATGAGCACAGCCAGCATGACTATGCCCAGAAACAGGAGCTTCATCGTCGTCCTCCCTCTCCCCCCACCTCAGATCGGTACTCGGCGACGCTCCTGAGGCTACTACGCGGCCCGACTCAAGCAAAGTGATTCCGCGAACGCTTCGATCCCGTCGATCACCGCCTCGAAGCGGATCGAAGCGAGAAGGTCGAACGAGTGCTGCGCGCCGGGCAGCTCGACGTAGGCAACAGGGCCGTCGGAGGCGCTGCGGGCTCGCTCGGCGAGCGCACGCGCGCGCGTTGGAGAGGTAAGGGTGTCCTGGTCGCCGTGGACCACGAGCAGCGGCGGAGAGCCGCGCTCGGCATAGTCGAACGGCGACGAGGGCAAGGATTGGCGGCTGGCGATTCCGCCGTAGTAGCCGTAGAGCCCGACGACCGCTTCGACCGACGTGTTTGCCTGCTCGAACCCCGGCTGGAACGCGGGATCGTTCGCAGTGAAGCCGGCGAGCGTCGCCAGGCGGGCGCCGAACGAGCTTCCAGCAAGGACGATCCGCTCGGGATCGCCGCCGTGCTCGCGCGCGTGTGCGCGAGCCCAGGCGATGACCTTCTTGACGTCGATCAGCTCGTCGGGGAACTTCGCCTCAGGCTGCAGCCGATAGGTCGCGCTGATGCAAACCCATCCCTCGCGTGCGAGCCGAAACAGCAGACGCCGCGCGTAGAAGCTCCTGCGCCCGGGCGCCCATGAGAAGCCTCCACCGTGCAGATGGATCAGCACCGGCCCGCCGGCGCCACCGTCACGGCGCCGGTAGACGTCGAGGCGGTTGTGTCGCCCGGCATCGCCGTAGCTGAGGTTGGCGATGCGCGTCACGCCCGGGTGGAAGACGGGCAACGGCGCGAAGAGGGCCCTTGCCCACGGCGGGCTCGCCTGGACAGCCCCTGTGCGGCGAGGCCCAAACGTGTCCCCGAGCGCCTGCTCGATCGCGGGGCCCGCGCGCAGGCTTCGACGCACGAGAACCGGCGAGCCGACGAGCGGCACGGCGGCGAAACCGAGCGCGACCCACACCTGTGCCCCGTGAAAGTCGCCCTCGGAGAGCCCGAGCAAGGTCGAGGCCGCCAGGAAGTAGAACGCCAGGAACGGCGACTCGTTCGGGATCGCGCTGACGAACCAAGTAACGAGGCCCAACAATCCCGAGCGCGACGGCGGCCACACGGACACGACCACGGCGAAAACCACCAGCACCGCCCCGATCAGATACCCGACCGGCACAGTCGCTAGCTAGGGTCGGCGCCGAGCGTCAAAGCGATGCTGCGACGCGCCGGCGCTCCACCTTCCGCTCGCGCATCAAACGCGGGTCGGGAACCGGCACCGAAGCGAGCAGCTTCTTCGTGTACTCGTGCCCTGGCTGCTCGTAGACCTCCTCGGCCGGCCCCTCCTCGACGATCTTCCCGGACTGCATGACCGCGATCCGGTCGCTCATCGAGCGCACGACCGCGAGATCGTGGGCGATGAAGAGGTAGGTCAGGCCGAAGTCGCGCTGCAGGTCCTTGAGCAGATTCAAGATCTGCGCCTGGATCGACACGTCCAAGGCGGACACCGGCTCGTCGCACACGATCAGCTTCGGCCCCAACGCGAGCGCCCGTGCGATGCCGATCCGCTGCCGCTGCCCACCGGAGAACTCGTGCGGGTAGCGGTTCGTGAAGGTCGGATCGAACCCGACCACCTCGAGCAGCTCGCGCACCCGTGAGCGACGAGAGCGCCGCGAGCCGACGCCGTGCACGATCAGCGGCTCGGCCACGATGTCGCCGACCGTCATCCGCGGGTCGAGCGACGAGTACGGATCCTGGAAGACGATCTGCATCTCGCGGCGCAGCTTGCGCACCTGCTCGCGCGGCAGCTCGGTCAGCTCCTTGCCCATGAACCGCACGGACCCGCTCGTGGGCTTGATCAGTTGGAGGACGCAGTAGCCCGTCGTCGACTTCCCCGATCCCGACTCGCCCACGAGCCCGAGCGTCTGCCCCTCGGGAATGTCGAAGCTGACCCCGTCGACCGCCCTCACCTCCGAGGTCGAGCGCTGAAAGAGCAGTCCCTCCTTCATCGAGAAGATCTTCGACAGGTCGGTGACGACGAGCAGCGCGTCCTTGCTCATGTCCCCGCTCCCACGGGCTCGCGTGCGCGCTCGGACGCCGGATGCGCGGAGCGGACCCAGTGGCCCGGCCGGACCTCGCGCAGCTGCGGCTCCTCGACGGTGCACGAGTCGCCCCGATCTGCGTACGGGCAGCGCGGCGCGAAGCGGCACGCCGGGGGCGGATCGTGAAGATCGGGCGGACGGCCCGGAATCGCGGTCAGCCTGCCCTCGCGGATCCCGGCGCCCTCGATCTGCGGCAGCGCGCCGAGCAGCGCCTCGGTGTACGGATGCTCCGGCTTGTCGAAGAGGTCGAGCGCGGACGCCTGCTCGACGATCTGGCCCGCATACATGACGACGATGTCGTCGGCCGCCTCCGCCACGACGCCCATGTCGTGCGTGATCACGATCATCGCCATCTCGTGCTCGGCCTGGAGCTCCTCGAGCAGGTCAAGGACGCCCGCCTGGACGGTCACGTCGAGCGCGGTCGTCGGCTCGTCGGCGATCAGGAGCTTCGGGTTGCACGAGATCGCGATCGCGATCATCACGCGCTGGCGCATGCCGCCCGAGAACCGGTGCGGGTAGTCGTTGAGCCGGTCCTTCGCGTTCGGGATGTGCACCTCGTCGAGCAGCTCGATCGCACGCTTGCGGGCCTCGCCCTTGTCGAGACCGAGGTGCCGCTGCATCGTCTCCATGATCTGCGTCCCGATCCTCAGCGTCGGGTTCAGCGACGTCATCGGATCCTGGAAGATCATCGCGATCTCTTTGCCGCGGATGTCCTCCAGGCTTTTCTCGGGCAGCGTCGCGAGGTCGAAGCCCTCGAAATTCACCGACCCGCCGACGATCTTCGCCGGCGGCTGCGGGAGCAGGCCCATGATCGAGAGCGCGGTCACGGACTTGCCGCAACCGGACTCGCCGACGACGCCGAGCGTCTTGCTCTTGTCGACCGAGAAGCTGACGCCGTCGACCGCGCGCACGACGGCCTCGCGCGTGAAGAAGTGCGTCTGCAGGTCCTTGACTTCGAGAAGCGCCACTTACGTCTCCTTCGTGCGCGGGTCGAGCGCGTCGCGGAGGCCGTCCGCGATGAAGTTCGCGCAGAGGACGAGCGTCGCGATCATGAGGCTCGGGATCAGGATCAGGCTGGGATGCGTGCGATAGACGTCGCGCCCTTCTTGGGCCATCGAGCCCCACGAGGCGGCGGGGGGGTTGATGCCGAGCCCGATGAACGAGAGGAAGGCCTCGCCGAGGATCACGCCCGGCAGCTCGAGGAAGATCGCGATGATCAGGACGCCGAGCGTGTTCGGGACCAGGTGGCGTGCAAGGACGCGGTACCAGCGCGCCCCCACGGCGGTCGCCGCGCGCACGTAGTCGTTCTGTTTGAGCGTGATGATCTGACCGCGGACGATCCGCGCGGCCGTGAACCAGCTCGCGATCGAGAGGGCGAGCACCATCGTCCACTTGGTCGGCGTCCCGCCGATGATTGCGAGGGTGATGATCGCGAACGGCAGGTAGGGCAGGCCGTAGAGCGCGTCGAGGAAGCGCATCATCGCGTTGTCGAGCCACCCTCCTACGAAGCCGGAGATCGAGCCGTAGGTCAGCCCGATGACGAGGATGACGAACGTCGCGGCGAAGCCGATCATGATCGAGATCCGTCCGCCGAGCGCGACGCGGGTGAAGAGGTCGCGTCCGAAAGCGTCCGTGCCGAACGGATGGGCCAGGCTCGCAGGCAGGAAGCGGTCCTGGAAGTTGACTTCGTCCGGGTCGTAGGGGGAGACGATCGGGACGATGATGCAGTAGGCGAGGATGATCAGGAAGATGGCCCCTGCGACAACGGCGCCCTTGTTGCGCACGTACCTGCGCTTCGCGTCGCGCCAGAGGCTGGACTGGCGGATCGGCGTGCCGGCGCCCGCGACCTGGATATCGCCCGAGTGCGCCGGATCCGGCGAGCGCATCCGCTGGTCTTGCGGGCTGACGACCACTAGGTGCGGACCTCGCGCGTACGCGGGTCGAGGACGCCGTAGAGGATGTCGACGATCATGTTCGCGACGATGACGATCACCGAGAGCAGCACCGTCAACCCCATCACGACGGAGTAGTCCCTTGCGGAAACGGCGGTGATGTAGTACTTGCCGATCCCCGGGATCGCGAAGATGAACTCGATGATGAACGAGCCGGTGATCAGGAAACCGAGCAGCGGACCGGCTGCCGTCACCGCGGGAATCAGCGAGTTCTTGAGGACGTGGACCATCAGGACGCGGCGCCCGCTCAGGCCCTTCGCCTTCGCCGTGCGCACGTAGTCCTGCTGGAGCGTCTCGAGCATCGTCCCGCGCACGAGCCGGGCGAAGTACGCCATCGGGCCGAGCCCGAGCGCGATCACCGGCAGGATCTTCGACTGCCAGCCGGTCCACCCGCTCGTCGGCAAGCCAAAGATGTCGCCCCACTTGAGCGCGAAGAAGTAGATGAGCAGCGTCGCGATCAGGAAGCTCGGCACCGCGAACCCGACGTTCGAGAACAACATCGCCCCGTAATCGAAGACCGTGTTCGGCCGTAACGCCGCGATCACGCCCAGCGGGATCCCGAAGACGACGGCGAACAGCATCGCCAGGAACCCAAGCTCGAGCGACTTCGGGAAGTGCTCCCTCACGATGTCGTTCACGCTCTGGTTGCGCAGCACGAGCGACGGCCCGAGATCGAACGTCGCCACGCCCTTCACGTACAGGAAGTACTGCTCGTACCAGGGCTTGTCGAGGTTGAACTTCCGCTCGAGGTTCGCCTGGATCTCCGGCGAGACCGCGCGCTCCGAGTGCCGGAACGGGTTCCCCTGGATGTGCCGCATCATCAGGAACGTCATCAGGATGACGAGCAGCAGAACCGGGATCGTCCAGAGGATTCGCCCGATGATGAAGCGGATCACGGGTTAACTATGCCCGGTTGACGCGATCCGAGAACGGGTCGGACGGGGCTGTTGTCGCCCCGCCCGACCCGATGACTCGCTTCTGCATCGAACCTACTTGACCTTGACCTTGGTGAGGTCGACCTGGTCGAGGAGGTTCAGGTTGTACGTGTCCTTGATCGATTCCTTCTCGAGCTGGACATACGTGTACCAGTAGATCGGGATGATCGGCACGGCGCCGTTCTCGCCGAGGAGCTTGTCCTCGAGCTTGGCGTAGATCTCGTACCGCGCATCGTTGTCAGGCGTTTGCCGGGCCTGGTCGACGAGCTTGTCGTAGCTCGGGTCGCAGTAGTTCGTGTTGTTGTTGCCGGACTTGCACGTCCACTGCTCCAGGAAGTTCATCGCGTCCACGTAGTCGCCGATCCAGCCGAGCCGGAAGGCGTCGACCGCCTTGTTCGGCGGCGGCCCGAGGAACTCGAGGTACTGCGCGAACTCCTGCGCTTTCAGCGACACGTTGATGCCCAGCTGCTTCCACATCGACTGGACAGCGACCGCGATCTGCTTGTGCGCCGGATCCTCGTTGTACCAGAGCGTGATCGACTTCTTCGGGTTGTCGACCTGCGACATCAGCTGCTTCGCCTTGTCCATGTCTCCGGAAGCCGGCAGCCACGGGGAGTGCGGGTTGATGGTGTCGAACCCGGGCATCCCCTTCGGCGTGTAGCCGGTCGACGGCTCCTGGTCGGCCTGGGCGATGTTGTCGATGATCGTCTGCCGGTCGATCGCGAGCGCCATCGCGCGGCGCTGCTTCACGTCGGTGATGTTCTTGACGTTCAGGCCGTAGTAGTACGTCCCGAGCGCGTCGTAGTTCTGGTACTCGGGCGTCTCCTTCAGGCGCGGGATGTCGTCCGGCGGGAGTGACGCCGTGACGTCGACCTCGTTGGCCTCGAACGCCTGCACGGCGGTCGTGCCGTCCGAGATCATGCGGCCGTTCACGCGCTTGAGGCTGACGTCCTTCGCGTCTCGCCAAGCGTCGTTCTTGACGAGGTCGATCCTCGAGTCGTGCTGCCAGTTCACGAGCTTGAACGGGCCGTCCGTGACGATGTTCTTCGCCTCGGTCCACTTGTCGCCGAACTTCTCGACGGCCGTCTTGTTGACCGCGAGGAACGACGTGTGCGCGACCTGCTGGACGAACCACGGCTGCGGCGAGGTCAGCTTGACCTGCAGCGTGTGCGCGTCGGTCGCCTTCACGCCGACCTTGTCCTTCAGGGCGTCGCAGTTCGACTTGCAGGAGTTGTACTCCTGCGCGCCCACGATTCCGAAGAACTGGTACGCGTAATCGGCGGCGAGCTCGGGCGAGATCGTCCGCTTCCACGAATACTCGAAGTCGTTGGCGGTCACCGGGTCGCCGTTCGTCCACTTACCGTCGGAGCGGAGCTTGAAGGTGACGGTCTTGCCGCCGTCCGTCTCCGTCCAGCTCTCGGCGAGGCTCGGGATCGGCTTCAAGTCCGGAGCGGGGCCGAGCTTGACCAGCGGATCCATGATGTTCTGAAGGATGTTCGCCGACGTCGTGTCGGTCGCCAGACCGGGGTCGAGCGACGGTGGCTCCGTGCCCCAGTTGACGGTGATCGTGTCGCCTCCGCCGCTCGAGCCGCTACTCGAGTCAGAACCGCCGCAGGAAGCTGCGGCGAAGGCCAGTGCCAGGAGGAGCGCCGTCACGCCGACGCCCCAACCAAACTTGCGCGGTCTGCTCATTGGGGGATCCCCTCGCTCTCTCGTTAGATTTCTCGCAGTCGTACCGTTGTACCCGTTCGTGATGCCCCGATGCGTAAGTCCCGAATCAGAAATTCGTCAGAGTTCGGTGAACGTTGAGCGGATTTGCGCGATCTTCGTGAGGTTTCAGTAGATCTCCGCGTCGCGGGCGTCCCGGCATTCTTGCTCACGATCTTGCTCGCCGCCGGGGGATCGGGCTGCGGCGGCTCCGGCGCTGCAGCCTCGGTCAAAGGCGCCGGCTCGTCCCTCGTCGCCCCGCTCGTCCAGACGTGGGTACCGCCTCTGCGCGACCGTGGCCTCGTCGTGGAGTACAACGCGATCGGCTCCGGCGGCGGCATCCAGGCGATCACGACGCGCACGGTCGACTTCGGCGCCTCCGACGCTCCCCTCACCCCAGACCAGGCTGCCGACTGCAAGGGCTGCGTCCAGATCCCGTGGGCGCTCTCGGCGACGGCCTTCGCGTACGACGCAAAGACCCTCGGCCTCGGCCTGAGGCTGACCGGGCCCGTGATCGCGGGCATCTACCTCGGCGAGATCACGAACTGGTCGGATCCGCGCATCGCCGCGGTGAACCCCGGGAAGAAGCTGCCCTCGCGCGGCATCGGGCTGATCTTCAGGTCGGACGCGTCGGGAGACACGTACGCGCTGACGTCGTACCTCTCGCAGGTCTCGTCCGAGTGGAAGGAGGCGGTCGGATCGGGCACGTTGGTCGATTTCCCGGTCGGTGCGGGCGGCAGGGGCAACGCGGGCGTCGCGGGGATGTTGAGCCGCACCCCGGGCGGGATCGGCTATCTCAGCGCCGCGTATGCCGTCCAGAACAGGCTCGCGGTCGCCTCGATCCAGAACGCCGCCGGCACGTTCGTCCGCCCCGACGTGCAGGGGATCGCCGCGGCCGCGGACGCGATGGGCACGCCCGCACCCGACAACTCGATCTCGATCGTCGACCCGCCGGCGTCGGCGACGGGCGCGTATCCGATCTCGACGTTCAGCTACGCGATCGTCCCGAAAAGCTCCGGGAAGGCGCGCGAGCTGAAGCAGCTGCTCGAGTACGCGATCGGCCCCGGGCAGGAGCCCGCCGAGCGGTTCGTGTTCGCGCCGTTGCCGTCCCAGGTGGTCGAGCTCGGCCAGAAGACGATCGCCTCGATCGGCAGCGGCTAGATCCGCTCGAGCGGCGCGTACTCGAGGATCAGCCGCCGCTCGACGCCGTCGGCGAAGCGGACGGTGACCACTCCCCCCGGGTCGATCGCGGTGACGACGCCCTCGCCGAGCGTCCCGTGCCGGACGTTGTCGCCCGTCGAGAGGTCCGGCACGTCGGTGCGAGGCGCGACCTTCTGCCGCGTGCCGTAATTCGACCAGGAGGTCGGACGCAACCGCTCGCGCTCGACGCCCTGCTCGGGCAGCTCGTCGATGAAGCGCGACGGGAGGTTGTAGCTCCGCGCGCCCCAGAGCGAGCGGGACGAGGCGTGCGTCAAGGTCAGCCGCTCCTTCGCGCGCGTCATGCCGACGTACGCGAGGCGACGCTCCTCCTCGAGCATCGCCTCCTCGAGCGAGCGCGAGTGCGGGAAGATCCCCTCCTCCATCCCGATCATGAAGACGGCGCGGAACTCGAGCCCCTTCGCGTTGTGGAGCGTCATCAGCGTGACGAGGCTCTGTTCCCCGCGGATCGCGTCCTGGTCGGCGAAGAGCGAGATCTCCTGGAGGAAGCTCGAGAGGCTCGGCTCGTCCGCGGCGGCCTGGTACTCCTGGGCCACGCCCACGAGCTCCTGCAGATTCTCGAGCCGGCCCTGCGCCTCGATCGTGCGCTCGGCCTCGAGCGCGTCCGTGTACCCGGTCCGCTCGAGCACGCGCTCGACGAGCTCGGGGACGGTGAGCTCGAGCGCGCCGGCCATCAGCGATTGGATCAGCGTGCGAAACGCCTGGACGGCCTTGAGCGGCGCCGCCCCCACTCCCGCCTCCTCCGGGAACTCCGTCGCCTCCCAGAGCGAGATCCCGTGCGCGTCCGCGTATGTCTGGAGCCGCGCGATCGACGTGTCGCCGATCCCGCGGCGCGGCTTGTTCGCGATCCGCATCAGCGAGACGGCGTCGTACGGGTTGTCGATCACCTGCAGATACGCGATCACGTCCTTGACCTCGGCCCGCTCGTAGAAGCGCGGCCCGCCGATCACCTGGTACTGGATCGCCTGACGCACGAGCACGTCCTCGAGCACCCGTGACTGCGCGTTCGTCCGGTAGAAGACCGCGACCTCGGAGCCGCTGAAGTCCTCCTCGACGAGGCGCGCGATCTCGGCCGCGACGAATCTGGCTTCAGCGTGCTCGTCCTCGACCTCGATCACGTGCACCGGCTCGCCCTCGCCGAGCTCCGACCAGAGCTCTTTCGGCTTGCGCTCGCGGTTGTTCGCGATGACGGCGTTCGACCCGCGCAGGATCGTGTTCGTCGAGCGGTAGTTCTGCTCGAGCGGGATCACGCGCGTCCCGGGGAAGTCGGCCTCGAACTCCATGATGTTGCGGATGTCCGCGCCGCGGAAAGCGTAGATGGACTGGTCCGGATCGCCCACGGCGAAAAGGTTCATGTGCTTTTCGGCCATGAGCTGCAGGAACCGGTACTGCGCGTGGTTCGTATCCTGGTACTCGTCGACGAGGATGTAACGGAAGGCGTTCTGCCAGCGCTCCCGCGCCTCGGGGAAGTTCTCGAGCAGCTGGACGGTGAGAAAGAGCATGTCGTCGAAGTCGACCGCGTTCGAGGCGAAGAGCCGCCGCTGGTAGAGGTCGTACGCGTCGGCGACGGTCTGGTCGTAGAAAGACGAGACGCGCTCGCGGTACTCGTCCGGGCCGACGAGGTTGTTCTTCGCGGTGGAGATCTGCGCGTGGATTCCGCGCGGGACGAAGCGCTTCGGGTCGCGCTCGAGCTCCTCGAGGACGGCTTTCGTCAGGCGGACCTGGTCGGCCTGGTCGTAGATCGTGAAGTTCGTCCGGTAGCCGAGCCGCGGCGCCTCACGGCGGAGGATGCGACCGCACGCGGAGTGGAAGGTGAGGATCCAGAGCCCGCGCCCGCGGCCGCCGAGCATGTCCTCCAGCCGCTCGCGCATCTCTCCGGCGGCCTTGTTCGTGAACGTGATCGCGAGGATCTCCTGCGGCTTGATGCCGTGCGCGTTGATCAGGTGTGCGACGCGGTGCGTGAGGACGCGTGTCTTGCCCGAGCCCGCGCCGGCGACCACGAGCATCGGACCTTCCGTGTTGACGACGGCCTCCCGCTGGGCCGGGTTCAGGTCG
This sequence comes from Gaiellaceae bacterium, assembly GCA_036558065.1. GTDB lineage: Bacteria > Actinomycetota > Thermoleophilia > Gaiellales > Gaiellaceae > VAXT01. The sequence goes on from DATBGG010000087.1 coordinate 10,877, forward strand.
GCGAGATAAGCCTCGGCTTCGGCGACGGACACTGTCGCCGATGCTAGCGCCTGGTGCCGCAGGCCAGATCGCGCCTGTACGGTGCGCTTAGGTCAAGCCAAGGCGCTGTACCAGCCAGCGGCGCGAGTCGACCCAGGCCTTCGTGCTCGGCACATGGCCGGAGTCGTACCAGCGCAGCTCCTTCGGCTTGCTGGCCGAGTCAACGAGGTCGGTGAGAGCCGCCTTGGGGACGACCTCGTCGTGCCGCCCGTCCTGGAAGAGCAGCGCGGAGGGCGCCGCCTGCGCGACGTAGCGGAGCGGGTCGGTGCGCTCGAGCAGGTTCTCGACTTCCGATCGATCGTTTGCCGGCGTGGTCGCGACGTACGTCCGCACCGGCAGCGCACCGCCGGCGAGCAGGTCGAATGCGCGAATCCGGTGCTCGACTCCCGAGACGATCGCGCCGGTCCTGGACCCGGCGCTCCAGCCCACGTACCCGATGCGCTTGTCGTCGACGTACGAGAGCGAGTCGAGGAGGTCGACGGCGCGCCGTACCTCGACGACCGACTCGATCTCCTTGTTGGTCGCAGTCCGAACGCCCTCGACTCCTTCCGGGAGGGTTTCCTTTCCCGCCCGGCTTGCCGAGTAGCTCATCTCGAGCACGAGCGCCACGGAGCCGCGCTCGGCAAGTCCAACGGCGGACGGGAGCAGATCGCTCCGGCTGCCCCCCGACCCGTGGGCGTAGATGACCGCCGGATGTGGGCCCTTGCCGCGCGGGAGGACGAGGTACGCGGGAATCGTCTCGCCGGACGCGCCTTTGAAGCTGATGTCGCGGACCCGAATTCCAGCCTCGCTCGAGCTGCCTTTCGACTGCAGGTCGAGCGCCTTGGAGGCGTCGTACGCGAACGGATCGGAGACCTTGTCGCTGCCTCCCCCACCCCCGCATGCGGCGAGCAGAGTCACCCCCAGAAGCAGCAGAAACGACAGATGCGTTCTCTTCGGCACAGTTCGCCGATAGTACCCCCGGCCCGCGGCTTCGGATTTGATCGACGGGATGACCTGTCCGGTGCCAGGCAGCGGACTTGGCTCTTACGGGCCGTAGATGTTGGCGACCATCGCGTCCGCCCACTGCTGGCGGTACGCGACGTAGCCGGCCGCGCTCGGGTGCAGGTCGTCGCCCGAGATCAGGTTCTGGTGCGTACTGAAGAACTGCCACAGATCCGGCCCGTGCACGACCTGCGGGAAGTTCGCGTACAGCTGCTGGATCTTCGCGTTCAGGCCCGGCCCGCAGCTCTGCACGTCGGCGGTGCGCGCCCACGGGATCGTCGGGACAACCGGCACCTTGCCCGCGTTCAGGACGGCGTTCACCATCGTGACGTAGTGGTTGTAGAAGCTGGTCGGGCTCATGCAGCCGTTCGCGTCGTTCGTGCCGTACGCGAGCCCGGCGTAGCGGCCGGGGAAGATCGAGAGCCAGCCGGTCATGTTGTCAGCGCCGTCCTGGGAGAGGAGCCCGCCGATGCCTCCGTCCTCAGCCGCCGGGAAATAGTCGGGCCGGGCCGTGTTGATCAGCTGGCTGAAATTGGGTGAGGCGGCTCCGCTGACCGGCTCGTGCGCCATGCCGTCCTGCGTGATCGAGTCGCCGTAGAAGATCCAGCTGTCCGACGCTCCGTCCGTGTGCGCGTCGTGGACGTCCATGTTGATCACCGCGTCGGTGTTGCCGGACGAGCCGTCGATCGCAGTGACGTTGATCCGGAGCCAGTTGTTCCCGGTCATGTCGACGAGGTGCTGGCGTGAGTGGAACTTGTTGTTGGTGACCGTGGCGAGCGTCGTCCAGCCGTTCGCGGGCGGCTGTCCGCCGCCGGCGCCGGAGTTCACCTGGATCGTGTAGCTCCCGAGGTTGTTGTAGGCGACCTCGTCGATGTAGCTGTGGTCGTACGGGGTCGTGACCGGGTCGTTGTACCAACCGACGAGGACCCGGCCCCGGCTCGCGGCCGGCACCGAGGAGAGGTCGTACGCGAGCCACGCCGGGCCGTTGGAGTGCCAGTACGTCGAGTAGCTCGCGTCGTTCGCGTGGCTTGCGGCCTCCTGCTCGTCGTTCGCTGAGGCAAATGCGGGCTTGCCGCGGCTGATGACGGGCATCGGCGCGGGAGCGCCCGGTGGCGGCGGAGGAGGTGGCGGCGGGGGCGGCGGCGGTGGGGGCGGTGGAGGCGGCGGCGGTGGCGGCGGTGGGGGCGGCGGCGGCGGTGGCGGTGGTGGAGGTGGAGGTGGAGGTGGAGGTGGAGGCGGTGGCGGTGG
>DATBGG010000088.1:0-8160 GCA_036558065.1 Gaiellaceae bacterium
GGCCGCTACGAGCAGGCCGCCGAGCAGCATCTCGCCGCGCTGGCCCTCGCTCGCGAGCTCGGCGATCGAGGCACTGAGGCTCTCACGCTGAACAACCTCGCCCTGGCTCTCGTCCAGACCGACGGCGGCGTCCCGCTGGCGAACGAGCGCTTCGAGCAGGCGATCGTCCTCCTGCGCCAGCTCGGCGACGACGAGCACGAGGGCCAGGTGATCGCGAACCTCGCCTCTGTGCGGCGGCGCCAGGGACGTGACGAGGACGCCGAGTACCTGCTCCATGCCGCCCTCGACAAGCTTCCCCCGGAGTCCTCGGCGTACCGCCAGGTCGAAGAGCAGCTGCGACGAGCGAGTTGACGCGCGCACCGGGCTAGACTCATGGGCGCTGATGCACGCCGCGCAAGACCCTGATCTGCTGCTCGTCGAGAGGATGCTCGCGCCGCCGCCGCTCGAGGACGCCCGCTCCTCGCTCGAGTTCTGGCAGCGACGGCACAGGAGCCTTCCGCTCTATCGCCTGCGGGCTCGCCGCGAGGCGAGGGTGATGGCGGGACGCTGGCACGAGCGCGTGGTCGACGCCGAGCTCGTTCGGTTCGAGCGAACGTTCTTCGGAAGGCTGCTCAAGCGGTTCGGCATCTCGCGCCTCTGGGTGCAGCGCGGATCGGTCGGGAAGGGGATGCTCTTCGATCTCGCCTGGGCTCTCCTGAGTCGGCGCACGCGGCCACGCGGCGACGGACGGGCGGTCGCGTTCGTCGCGGCGCTCGCGGTGATCACGGCGCTCGTGCTGCTCGCTCAGTCGTAGCCTGTGCGAACATATGTTCGTGCGGTCGGAGGCGACCATCCTGCACGCCGACCTCGACGCGTTCTTCGCGGCGGTCGAGCAGCGCGACAACCCTGAGCTCCTCGGGCGCCCGGTCCTCGTCGGCGCCGGGGTCGTGATGTGCCCCAGCTACGAGGCGAAGGCGAAGGGCGTCGAGTCGGCGATGGGCATTCGGCGCGCGCTTCGGCTCTGCCCCGACGCGGTCGTCGTCCGCCCCAGGCTCTCCGCCTACTCCGAGGCGAGCAAGGACGTCTACCGCGTCTTCGACGACACGACGCCGCTCGTCGAGGGGCTCTCGATCGACGAGGCGTTCCTCGACGTGGCCGGGATGCGACGGATCGCAGGCAGCCCGACGGACATCGCGCTCCGGCTCCGCGCCGAGGTCCGGCGCCGTGTCGGCCTTCCGATCACGGTCGGGATCGCGCGGACGAAGTTCCTGGCCAAGGTCGCGAGCGGGGTCGCCAAGCCCGACGGGTTGCTCGCCGTCCCGCCCGAGGGAGAGCTCGAGTTCCTGCACCCGCTTCCGGTGGAGCGGCTCTGGGGAGTCGGGCACGTGACCGCCCGCCGGCTGCACGCCGCGGGGCTGCGGACCGTCGGCCAGGTCGCCGGGATCCCGGAAGCTGCGCTGGTGACGATGCTCGGCCGGGCAGCGGGTCGGCAGCTTCACGCTCTGTCGCACAACTGCGACCCACGCCGGGTCGAGAAGCGCCGCCGGCGGCGCTCGATCGGCGCGCAACGGGCACTCGGCTGGAAGGAGACCCCGCTCGCGGAGGTCGACGTCTCGCTCGTCGCCCTCGTCGAGCGCGTCACCCAGCGCATGCGCGCGGCCGGGCGGCTCGGGCGCACCGTCGTCCTCCGTCTGCGCTTCGACGACTCGTCGCGCGCGACCCGCTCGCACACGCTGTCCTACGCAACCGCGAACACACAGGTGATCCTCGGCGCGGCCCGGGAATTGCTCGCAGCGGCCGTGCCGATGATCGAGCGCCAGGGGATCACGCTCGTCGGGATCTCGGTGATGAACCTCGCGGACAGCCGAGGCCAGCTCCGGCTCTCGCTCGACGACGAGTGGAGCGAAGAGCTCGACGTCGCGCTCGACGAAGTGCGCGACCGCTACGGGCCGGAGGCGGTGATGCGGGCCATACTCCTCGGCCGGAGCAGAGGTTTCTCGATCCCGTTACTACCGGACTAGACTTGCCAAGCGAACATATGTTCGCTTTCATTTCCTGAGTGCAGCTCGCCCTCGACGCACTCGACCGGCTCGTGGACGTCCTCGAGGAGCACGGGACGCTCCCGGTCGCCGAGGCCGCGCGGAGGCTGTTCGCAACGCCGTCGATCTCCGACGGGCTCGCCCGCTCCCTGCTCGAGGACGTGATCGCCGGCGACAGCCGCGTCGTGTGCACGGGCGCGGCCGTCTCGCTCACCGAGACGCGCGACGACCCGCTGCTCGAGGAGGCCGAGCTCGTCGTCTTCGACCTGGAGACGACCGGGCTCTCGGCCGGGCGGGACCAGATCTGCGAGATCGGGGCCGTGCGCGTCCGCGGTCTCGAGCTCGTCGACACGTTCGAGTCGCTCGTCGACCCGCGGGTCGAGCTCCCCGAGGCGATCGCCCGCCTCACCGGGCTGCGACAGGAGGAGCTCCGGAACGCGCCTCGGATCTCGGAAGTGCTCGAGCGCTTCCTCGACTTCGCCGGCGACGCGCAGCTCGTCGCGCACAACGCCCGCTTCGACCAGCGGTTCCTCGACGCGCAGCTGCTGCTTCGCCACGGGCACCGGCTCTCGGACCCGCCCCTCTGCACCGCGGCGCTCGCCCGGCGGCTGCTCGAGGGACGGACGCGCCGCGTCGGCCTCGCCCGGCTCGCCGACTTCTTCGGGGTCGCCACGCTGCCCTGTCACCGCGCGTTGCCCGACGCCGAGGCGACGGCGGAGATCCTCGTCCGGCTGATCGGGCTCGCGCAGGAGATCGGAGCACGCCGCCTCTCGGAGCTCCGCGCCCTCTCCGCTCCGCGCAAACGACGCGTGTACGGGAAGCGCTCGCTCGCGAAGGGCGCGCCGACCCGGCCGGGCGTCTACCTCTTTCGCGACTCGCACGACCAGGTGCTCTACGTCGGCCGCGCGCGCGACCTCCGGGCACGGCTCCGCTCGTACTTCCGCTCCGACCGCCAGCGGCCGTCCATCGAAGCAGCGCTGCACGCGCTCGACCGCATCGAGTGGCGCGTCCTCGGGTCCGAGCTCGAAGCCGCCTTCGAGGAGGTGCGGCTGATCCGCGAGCTCCAGCCGCCGGCGAACTCGCGGAGTCGCAGGAAGGAGCGCGGCGTCTACCTGCGCAGGCGCGGTGAGGACTTCGTCGTCTCGACCAAGCCGAGCCCGCTCGGGCCGATCGGCAGCCGCAGGAAAGCGTCGCTCGCCGCGCGCGCTCTCGCCTCCGCCACGGAAGCCGAGCTCGCCGATCTTTTCCGCGACGGCCCCCTCCCTCGGCTGCGCAAGCGGCTCGACCACCTGGCCGAGAGCCTTCGCTACGAGGAGGCCGCCCGGCTGCGCGACCGGATCGAGGCGCTCGAGCACGTCGTCGACCGGCTGCGCAGGCTCGAGGCGCTCCGCTGTCGGGACCTCTGCCTGCTCACCCCCGCGGCCGAGCCCGGATGGCACCGAGCGTTCTTCGTCAGCGGCGGCGCCGTTCGAGCGATCCGCTCCCTTCCTCCCGGTGCCGGAGCGAGGCTCGAGATCGAGGCCGGCCTCGCCCTCTGCCGAACCGCACAGGCGAGCACGGAGCCACTCACGCCGGAGCAGGCGGAAGACGTTCTGCTGATCGACGGCTTCGTGCGACGCCCGCCGCCGGAGCTGGCCGTGCTCCCGCTCGACGCGGAGCAGATCGCGGCCCGCGCAGCGCGTCACGGCCTCGCGCAGGCCGCCTGATCAGCGTCCGCCGCTGACCACGAGGCTGACCCGGCTGCCGATCCTCCGCTCCGCTCGTGCGTGCGGGCGCTGCGAGAGGACGACGCCCTTCGGCCGCGCCGAACGCGCGTAGCGCAGCCGCCCCATGGCGCAGCTCGCGCGACGGATGCGGTACCGCGCATCGACGAGCTCCTTGCCGGCGACGTGCGGCACGCGGCAGGCGGTCAGCCACGAGTAGGCGAGCCTCCGGCCGTCCGGCGACCAGGACGGCCTCGAGTACGCGTCCCCGATTGCGCCCAGGTCCGTCTGCAGCGTTCCGTCCGCGTTCATCACCCAGAGCCGCGCCTGGGCCCGCTTGTGCGCCTTGCGCATGAACGCGAGGCTCGAGCCGTCCCGAGACCAGGACGGATTCGAGTCGAGCGGAGCGCTGTCCGTCACGGCGCGCATCTCCTCTCCGGTCGCCCCGGCAACGTAGATGTCGCCGTTGAAGAGCCCGCGCGACGTGTCGAAGGCGATCTCTCCGCCGAGCGGCGACCACGCCGGGTTCGCGTCGTCTGCCGGGCCGTCCGTCACACGCGTCCAGCTCCCGCCGCTCGCGTCGATCGTGAAGATGCCGTCGATGTCGGCGAAGGCGATCGCCCGGCCGTCGGGCGACCAGGTCGGCGACTCGTCGCCGGGCGGCTCTCCGTACGTCAAGCGCCTCGCGCCTTGCCCGTCGGCGTCCATGACGTAGACGTCGCACGAGCCCGCACACCGGGTGAACGCGATTCGACTGCCGTCGGGCGACCACGCCGCTCCGGTCGCGGCTGCGTCGCCGAAGGTCAGCTGCGTCGCTCCCGTCCCGTCGGTGTTCATCACGAAGATCTGGAAGTGCGACTCCGTGAAGCGCGAGAAGGCGATCTTCGTACCGTCGGGCGACCACGCGGGCGAGAACTCCTCCGCCGGGTTGCGCGTCAGCCTCTGCCGTCCGGTGCCGTCCGCGTTGACGACGTAGATGTCCCCGTTCCACACCGAGCTCGAACTGCCTGCGGTCGAGGCTCGTGGCGCTCCGGCCGCGAGCAGGCCGGTCGCCAGAGCCATTCCGACGAGAACGACGCGTCGCATGAGCCCGCTGATCATCCGGCAGCCGCCGTGCAGCGCGCAACTCTGTAATTAATACTCTCCCACGGTCGAAAGAAGGGGGAACCGAATGGAATGGGCCGCACTCGTCACCTGGCTGCTGACCGCGGCCGGCGGCTTCGTCCTGCTGCTGATCTGGGTGAGCCGCGGGGGCATGAGCCGGACGGAGTCGGGAAGCCGCATCCGTCCGCCGTTGATCCTGAGCCACTTCCTGCTCGCCGCGACGGGGCTCGTGCTGTGGATCGTCTACGTCTTCTCCGACAGCGACGCGCTGGCCTGGATCGCGTTCGCGATCCTCGTCGTCGTCGCGCTGCTCGGCTGGTCGATGTTCGCGATCTGGTACAGGCGTCGAGGCGCACAGGCAGTGGAGGCGCCAGATCCGTCCGCGCCCGCGGAGCAGAGCTTCCCGGTGCCCGTGGTCGCGCTCCACGGCGTGCTCGCGGTGACGACGGTCGTCCTCGTCTTCCTGGCCGCAGTCGGGGTCGGCTCCTAGAGGGAGAGGCGGGACGCCTCTATGAAGAACGAGAGCCGACGGCGCCCCCTCAGTTGCGCGCCGGCTCTCCGTTCCGGCTGTGAACGGAAGAGCTCCCGTCCACGCACTGGGCGATCGCATCAGCCAGCCTCGGCTCGACCGTGAACTTCATGTCCAACCCGGTGATCTCGAGCGTCCGGAGAATGCGTCGATCCTCGGACACCAGCACGAGTTTGCCGCCTCGCTTGGAGAACCCCGGCAGCGCCTTGAGCAAGACCCTCAGCGCCGTCGAATCGATGAAGCCCACATTCGCAAGATCCACGACCGCGTTGCTCGCCCCGTCGCCGAGCACCCACTCCAGCTCCTGCTCGAGGGCAGGAGACGTGAAGGCGTCGATCTCACCCGTCACGGAGACGACGTACGTGCCCGGCGTGAGCTGCGCGGTGCGGATCTCGAAACCGATGACTGACATGCCCTGAATGTAGACACGGCCGCCTGAGCGTTCTTCCCCGCTTCCGTACGGATTCGCTCACACGGCCGCGAGCTTGTAGCCGATCCCACGAACGGTGACGATCCGCTTGGGATCCGTGGGGTCGGCCTCGAGCTTGCGGCGGAGGTTCGAGATGTGGATGTCGCATGCTCGCTCGTCGCCCACGTAAACACTGTCCCAGAGGTGCTGCATGATCTCCTTGCGTCGGAACACACGCTCCGGATCCGACGCGAGCAACGCGAGGAGCTGGAACTCCGAAGGAGTGAGTGAGACCAGCTCACCGTCGATCCGCACCTGATGTCGTAACGCATCGAGCTCGAGGCTCCCGATCGTTCGGATCGATCCGACCCCGCCTTTGTCGAGCTCGCGCCTGCGCAGGATCGCCCGTACTCGCCCGATCAGCTCGGCCATCGAGAACGGCTTCGTGACGTAGTCGTCCGCGCCGATCTCGAGACCCATAACGCGGTCGAGCTCTGCGCCCCGGGCGGTTAGCATCACGATCGGGATCGGGCTCTCCGCGCGAAGACGCCGGCAGACCTCGGTCCCATCGAGGCCAGGCATCATCAGGTCGAGGATGACGAGGTCGAATCCGTTCCCGAGAGCCGCGGCCAGCCCCGATGCGCCGTCTTCTTGGAGCTCGACGTCGAAACCCTCCTGGCGCAGCGCGTATTCGAGCGTGTCGCGCAGGGCGGGCTCGTCGTCGACCACGAGGATTCGCGTCATCTCATCACCCGCGTCGCTCGGGCGGGCAGCTTCAGCGTAACCGTCGTCCCGTAGCCGGGGCTCGAAGCGACCTCGAGCTCGCCCTCCAGCACGTTCATCGACTCCTGGACGATCGCCAGGCCCAGGCCGAACCCTTCCCGCGAGGTGTCCGCCCGGTAGAAGCGCTGGGAGACCCGCGGCAGCGAGCTCTTCGGAATCCCGACTCCGGTGTCTCGCACGGCGACCAGCACCGACTCGCCCTGAGGCGTCCCGATCAACCGAATCGAGCCTTTCTCCGTGTACTTGACGGCGTTTCGGACGACGTTCGAGATCGCCTGCTCCAGAAGCTCGCGGTTGCTGACGAGAGCCGTCTCCTTCGGGCATTCGACGGTGAGCTCGACGCCGTGTAGGGGCTCCATGCGGTCGGCGATCGCCTCCAGCATGGGACAGAGGTCGATGAGCTCCATGCGCGGCGGCTCGACGTCGACCTGCGTGCGAGCGAGCGTGAGTAGAGCCTTGGTCAGCCGATCGAGCCGCTTCGACTCCCGTTCGATGTGCCCCATGAACAGGTCCCGTTCGGCTGAATCCTTCGCGCCCGCCTGAAGGACGTCGATTGCGCTCGTGATCGCGGCGAGCGGGCTCTGCAGCTCGTGCGCCGCGTTCGTGACGAAGTCGCGCTCCGCGCGGTCCATCATCTCCCGCTCGGTGACGTTCTCGAGCATCGACACCGCGGCCGTTATTCGGCCGGTGTGATCTCGAATCGGCGCCGCACGGACGTTGAGGACGAAGCGGTGGCCGTCGTAGTCGACGATCTCCATCAGCTCGCCCGTGACTGTTTCGCCCTCGAGCGCGCGGGCCAGAGGAGTCTCGTCCGGCTCGAAGTGGGAGCCGTCCGGCCTGAACGCGCGGCCGATTCCGTGCAGGGACTGGCCGTCGGCGATCCCGAGCAGCGTCCGAGCCTCCTCGTTGACGATCAACACGCGGCCGGTCGGTGCCTCGGCGATGATCAGCCCACCGGGCATTTGCTCGACGATCGCCATCAGCCACGCGCGCTCCTGGTCGACAGCCCCGTCCGTCGTGCGACCCTCGAGCTCGCCGAGCGACTCTCCGCGGGTGGTCATCTCTCTTCTCTTCCTGTTTCCGCTCCCCGGAAAACGGCCTTACCGGCGGCCGACGAAGAGCGCGACCTTGGCTCCACGACCGCGAACCGCGCCAGGCTTCGGGCTCTGCCGGACCACCTTCCCTGCCCGGCGCTTCGTGGCGCGCACCCGCCGCACGCTGCCGACCTTGCAGTGCGCGCGCCCGATCCGCTTCCGCGCAACGGCGAGCCTCGTTCCGATCAGCCGCGGCACGACGCACTTGACGGGGGGAGCCGGAGGCGGCTGCGGCGTCCCCTGCGGGTCGTAGAAGAAGATGTCCGTGAACCCGTTCGTGTCGCCGGAGACGAGGTTCGTCGCATCCGATTCGAAGACGGCGAGGCGGCCGTTCGCGCTCAGCGCGGGGCGGACGCTGTCCCCATTCGACTCGACTCCCCCGCTGCCGACGCTGATGCGCTTCGTGGCGCCGCTTCGCCGGTCGCGCACGAAGACGTCCGTGGCCCCGTTCGTGTCACCGGAGACGAGGTTCGACGCCTCCGAGTAGAAGGCGACGTAGCGTCCGTCGGCGCTGATCGAC
>DATBGG010000089.1:0-5681 GCA_036558065.1 Gaiellaceae bacterium
CGCGATCCAGCGGGCGATGGCGAAGGACCCCGAGCAGCGGTTCGAGTCGATGACCGACTTCTGCGCCGAGCTCGAGGCCTGCCTCGGGGAGCTGAACGGCCGAGGAGACGAGGGTGCGACGATGATCGTCCCGCCGCCGCCACGGCCGCGCCGCGCGAGGAAGCCGCGTCCGAAGATCCGGATCCCGTGGGCGGCGCTCCTGCTCGTTTTGCTCGCCGCGCTCCTCGTCGCAGGCGGTGCGTACCTGCTGCTCCGCGGCGGCGGCGGCGTTTCGCTCACGCCGAATGCGTCCGCATCGGAGCCGGTCCGGCTCCAGGGGCTGGGAGCGTACGACCCCGACGGCGACGGGACGGAGCATGGCGAGGACGCGCACTTCGCGACCGATCGCGATCAGAGCACGGCCTGGGGCACCGAGCACTACAACAGCTTCACGAAGGGCGGAGTCGGCCTCGTGCTGCAATCAGCGAAGCCGGTCGCGCTGTCGAAGCTGACCGCCCGGAGCATCGGCTCGAGCTTCGAGGCGCAGATCAAGGCGGGCGCCTCGCCTGGCGGGCCCTTCACCGGCGTGTCCGGCGACTTCCAGCCGGTCGGTTCGAGCAAGACCTTCTCCGTCGACACGCAGGGCAAGAAGTACCGGTACTACCTCGTCTGGCTGAAGCTTCCCTCCGAGGGCGGCCAGGCCGAGATCAGCGAGGTAACCGCTAGAACCTGAGCTTGCCGCGGCGCGCGTGGCGTTCGAGGGCGAGCTGGACGAGCCGCTCCAGCAGCTCCTCGTACGGAATCCCCGACGCCTCGAAGAGCTTCGCGTAGACGCTCGTCGCAGTGAACCCGGGGATCGTATTCAGCTCGTTGATCAGCACCTCGCCGTCGTTTTGCACGAAGCAGTCAGCGCGCGCCATGCCCTCGCAGTCCGTCACGCGGAACGCCTGGACGGACAGGTCCTGCACGCGCTCGATCGCCTGCTGCGAGACCCGCGGCGGGATCACGAGGTCCATGCCGCCCTCGTCGTACTTCGCGGAGTAGTCGTACCAGTCCGCGTTCGCCACGATCTCGCCGGGGATCGACGCGATCGGCTGCTCGTTGCCGAGCACGCTGCACTCGACCTCGACGCCGTCCACGAACTCCTCGACCAGCACCTTCTCGTCGTGCTGGAACGCGAGCTCGATCCCGGCGCGCAGCTCGTCGTCGCTGCGGGCCTTCGTGATCCCGACCGACGACCCGAGGCGTGCCGGCTTGACGAAGACCGGGAAGCCAAAGGGATTCTCGAAGTCCTGGCCAGGGCGGATCGTCACGCTGTTCGTGACCGGGATCCCGTTGTCGCGGAGCACGGACTTGAACAGGTCCTTGTCCATGCAGAGCGCCGACGCGGTCACGCCCGCGCCCACGTACGGCACGTTCGCCAGCTCCAGGAGGCCCTGGACAGTCCCGTCCTCGCCGAACGGCCCGTGTAGCACCGGGAAGACGACGTCGACGCCCGCGAGCGTCTCCGGGACGTGGGCGGTCGGCACGGGCAGCGTCTCCACCGCCGAGCGGCCGTCTCGGTCGAGGTCGAGCTCCCCCTGCGAGCCCGAGCCGAGCTCCCAGCGGCCGTCGCGCGCGATCTCGACCGTCACCGTCTCGTAGCGCGCCGGGTCGAGCGCCTCGATCACCGACCGCGCCGACGCCATCGAGATCTCGTGCTCGCTCGAGCGTCCACCCATGACGACGGCGACGCGGACCCGGGCCATCAGGGGGTCGGCAGCAGTCGCCCGACGGTGATCGTGACGGTCGTGCCCGGTTTCGCCTTGGTTCCTCCTGGCGGATCCTGCTCGAGCACGATCCCGTCCTGGTTCGGGTCGGTCGTGTCCTGGTCCTGGACCTCGACGGTGAATCCCGACTGCTCCAGGGTCTGTTGCGCCGAGGCCTCGTCGATGCTCGTCACGTCCGGGATCGTGGCTTCCTTCGGGCCCTTCGACACGAAGAGCGTGACCGTGCTGCCCCGGGCCGCCTCGCCGCCCCCCTTCGGCTGCTGGTCGATGACGGTGTCCTTCGGCTGGCTCGAGTCGACGTCTCGCCGCGCGACCGCGAAGCCTGCGCCCTGGAGCGCGCCCTGAGCGCTGTCGTAGAGCTGGCCGACGACGTTCGGGACGTCGACCGGCTCCAGGCCCTTCGAGATGTTGATGTGGACGGTGGAGCCCTGGTCCACGACCTTGCCGCCGACCGGGGACTGCGCCACGACGGTGTCCGCATCCTCCTTGGAGAACACGTTCAGCACTTTGAATTTCAGCTTCGCGGCGGTGAGAGCGGCGACCGCATCGTCGCTCGACTCGCCCATCACGTCCGGCACCTTCACCTTGGCCGGGCCGGTGGAGACGAAGATGTCGACGGCGCTCGACTTGTCGAGTCGCACCCCCGCCTCGGGCCGCTGGTCGAAGACGTTGCCCTCCTTGATCGTGGCGTTCGACTGCCGGTGCACGGTCGCGTCCAGGCCCTTCTCGTTCAGCTTCTGGACGGCGAGGTCCTCGCGCATCGCGACGACGTACGGCACCGCGACCCCGGAGGAGCTGTCCAGCGAGTCCTGGATCTTGCCGTAGGCGTACCAGCCCGCGACGGCGGCGAGAACGACAAGCAGGAGCGCGAGCAGCCACGGCCAGAACGGACGCCTGCGCGGGGGTGGATCGGCGTACTGGTACGAGGTGCGCGCGCGGGCTGGTGGCCGACGGGGCGGCACGATCGCAGTCGGCGCGTTGGACAGGGCGGTCCCGGAGAGGACGGCCGTCGCGGCGTCCGCGGTCTCGGCGGTGACGCCCGCCCCGGCGGCGACGCGCTGGAGCTCCTCGTCCATCTCCTCGGCCGTCTGGAAGCGGTCTTCCGGGCTCTTCGCGAGCGCGCGCAGGACGACCATGTCCAGGTCGGGCGGGATCTCCGGACGCAGCACCGAGGGCGGCCGCGGCGTGTCCGAGAGGTGCTTCATCGCGATCTCGACGGGCGTGTCGCCCGTGAACGGCACCTGGCCGGTGAGCATCTCGTAGAGCACGACGCCGATCGAATAGAGGTCGGAGCGCTGGTCGACCGCCGCGCCGCGCGCCTGCTCGGGCGAGAGGTACTGCGCCGTGCCGATGATCGAGCCGGCTTCGGTCATCTGGCTGACGCCTGCACGCGCGATCCCGAAGTCCGTCACTTTCAGGCGCCCGTCCGCGTCGGCCATCACGTTGTGCGGCTTGATGTCGCGGTGGACGACGCCCTTGCGATGGGCGAAGCGGAGCGCCCCCAGCACCTGGCGGGTGGCCTCGATCGCGTCGGAGATCGGCAGCGGCCCGCGCGCGACGACGAGCTCCTTCAGGCTCCGCCCGTCGAGGTACTCCATCGCGATGTAGTAGGTGCCCTCGGCCTCGCCGCGGTCGTAGATCGAGACGATGTTCGGATGGGACAAGCCCGCCGCGTTCTTCGCCTCGCGGCGGAAGCGCTCGACGAACTGGTCGTCGTTCGCGTGCCGGTCGTTGAGGATCTTGATCGCGACGCGGCGGCCGAGCTCCTCGTCCTCGGCGAGGTAGACATCGGCCATCCCGCCCGAGCCGAGCTTGCGCATGATCCGGTAGCGCCCGTCGAAGAGCGTGTTGATCAGCGTGTCCGAGAGCGTCACCGGATCAGCGCCTCCATGATCTGTTTCGCGATCGGCGCGGCGGTCGTGCCGCCCGTCCCACTTTGCCGTTCGAGCACGACGGCGACGGCGACGCGCGGGTCGTCGGCCGGCGCGAAGGTGATGAACCACGTCGTGTTCACGTGGTTCTCGCCCGTCTCCGCGGTGCCCGTCTTGCCGGCGACCTTGATCCCGGGTAGCTGCGCGGCTGTTCCGGTTCCGCCGGTTACGACCGCCTGCATCATCTGGTTGACCTCGGCCGCGTGCTGCGGGCTGACCGCGCGCCCCAGCGTGTCCGGCTTCGTCTTGATCACCGTCGAGCCGTCCGGAGCCTTCACCTTCTCGACGACGTACGGCCTCATCACCTCGCCGCCGTTGGCGATCGCCGCCGCGACCATCGCCATCTGCATCGGCGTCACCTGGAGCCGCTCCTGGCCGAACGCGAGTCGGCCCGGGTCGACCTGGAAGTCGTTCTTCGGGAAGAACAGCTTGCCCTTGTTGTAGAGGCCGCTGATCGCGCGCTCGTTGACCGGGGTCTCGAGCGGCGGCACCGAGTAGAAGCCGAAGCCCTTCGCGTGGTCGAGGATCGCCTTCGCGCCGATTTTCTTGCCGATCTCGCAGAAGACGGCGTTGATCGAGTGCTGGAGCGCCTGCGTGAAGTTCACCCTGCCGAACCGCTCGGGACCGCTCTGGTCCGCGAAGTTCGACACCCGCTTCCCGTACTCGATGCAGTAGCCCGGGTCGTCGAAGGTGGAGTCGATCGTGAACTTGCCGCTGTCGAGGGCGGCGGACGCGGTCACGACCTTGAACGCGGAGCCGGGGATGTAGAGACCGGCCTGGGCCCGGTTGAAGAGCGGCGAGCAGCCGAACTTCGGCCTGGTGGCCTGTTTGAAGTTCCGCTCGATCAGGTTCGGGTCGTAGGTCGGGCTCGAGACGCTGACGAGCACGCGCCCGGTCTTCGGCTCGAGCGCGACGGCGGCGCCGCACTTTCCGCCGAGCGCGTTGAGGGCGACGCGCTGCGCTCCGGGCCGGATCGTCAGGTGCAGGTCGTTGCCCTCGACCGTCTGGCCCTTCAGCTTGTTCAACGTCGTGTCGAGCACCGTCGACAGGTTCGTGTTCGAGCCCGTCAGGAAGTCGTTCTCGGACGCCTCGAGGCCCGCGCGCGAGCGCACCTGCGTCGAGTAGCCGACGATGTGCGCCGCGAGGCCGCGCTGCGGGTACTTGCGGAAGTAGAGCTTCTGGTTTCCGACCTTGCGCTGGACGTTGTCGGCGAGGACGGTCTTCCCGTCGGCGGCGTAGATCTTCCCGCGCTTGACGGAGAACTCGGCCACGCGCTGGATCGAGTTGTCCTGGCGGTCGGCGAGCCCGCTGGCGGCCCATGCCTGCCAGTACGTGGTGCCGACGATCAGCGAGGCGATGAGGACGAGCGCGACGACGGCGACACGGGTGATCTGCCGGTTCACTCGCCGTCGTCCATTCCGAGCCGGTTCGCCGAGTTCGCGCGGTGCGAGACGAGCAGGAGGCCCGCGAGCAGGATGAAGTTGGCGACTACGCTCGACCCGCCGTAGCTGACGAAGGGAAGCGTGATCCCGGTCAGCGGGATGATCCGCAGGACGCCGCCGACGATGATGAACGTCTGCAGCGCGAACCCGAAGGTCAGCCCCGCGGCGAGCAGCTTCGAGAAGCCGTCGTCGGCCATGAGCGCCACGCGCATGCCGCGCAGCACGACGAGCATGTAGACGAGCACGAGCGCGGCGACGCCGACGAGGCCGAGCTCCTGGGCGAGCGCCGAGTAGATGAAGTCGGTGTTCGCGTACGGGATGATCTGCTGGCCGCCCGTCGTGGTGAAGGTGCCCTTGCCGAGGCCCGTGCCGCCGAAGGCGCCGTGCGCGATCGAGTAGAGGCCCTGGAGCGACTGGTAGCCCTGGTCGTGTGCGTACTTGTAGGGGTCGAGCCACACGCGGACGCGCTCCTGCACGCGGGCCGTGTAGTGGTAGACGAACGCGCAGCCGCCGACGAAGAGGACGAGGCCGATGAGCACGACGAGCGCGCGGCCGGTGGC
>DATBGG010000090.1:0-8965 GCA_036558065.1 Gaiellaceae bacterium
TTCGTTGTGGCTCGAGGTCTAGCCGGTGAACGGCGGCCGGCGGAAGCGGACTCCGCGAGCCTTCTTGATCCTCTTGCACACGCCCTTGACGCGATGCGTGCCCTTGCGGCACTTCGCCTTGGGCTTCTTGTACTGATCGGACGCGGCCGACTTGTGGATCGTGGCCACGGTGTGGACGTGCACGACTCGCTTCGCCTTCTCGACCGCCTGGCTTGCTCCGGTCGCGGCGTAACTCAACCCACCAACCGAGGCGAGCGCAGTGATGACGCCCGCAGCAAGCGCTCCGGCGAAGGCAACTCGGAACGACCCGGACCGCGAGGTGCGGCCATGCGTCCGAACGCGCATCTCGAGCCGGTCGACGAGCTCGCGGCTGGGCTCGGGCCTGTTCGCCCTGAGCTCGGCCTCGAGGCCGCTCTCCGGATTTCTTCGCCAAGATCGCATTCCGTAAGTCCTCCTTCGATTTCTTCCTTGCATCCAGTACTACCGGGATGCCTGCGATTTCCTTACAGGCGGCGAATCGTCCTCGAGGTGCGTCCTCAGGCGGCCGAGCGCGCGGTGCAGTGCAACCTCGATCGCGTTCGTCTTCGCACCCTGGAGCTCGGCGATCTGGCGGGCGGTCAGATCGGCGCCGTAGCGCAGCGCGATCAGCTCGCGGTCGCGCGCCTCGAGCCTGGAGACAGCCCCGGATAGCGCGATGCGGCGCACGGCGTCGTCCTCGAGATCGCCGTGGTCGGCCGCGTCCAGGCGCTCGGCGGACAGCTCGAGCGTCGGAGGGCGGCCTTCGACGCAGCGGCGCGCGATTCCGATCAGCCAGGCGATCGGCTCACCTTTCGTCGAGTCGTAGCTCTTCTTGTAGCGAAGCGCCCGTTCGAAGGTCTCGCTCGTCAGGTCCTCGGCGTCGGGCCCGTCGCCCACGCGGTACGCGACGTACGCGTAGACCCGTCTGATCAGCGGCTCCGGGTTGGCCAGCGGGTCGACTTTAAACACCGCTGCCCTCGAAGTCGGACCTCGCGTAGCGGTTGAGACGCACCGCTTCGGCGAGCGCGTCGTTCGACTCGGCGCCGCTCGTGACCGTCGAGAGGTCGTACCAGAGCTTCCAGTCGGTGTCGTCCTTCGCAATCGCCTTGCGGTAGTAGCGCGCGGCCGCCGCGTCGTCGCCCTGCTCGGCCGCGATGTCGCCGAGCGCCCGCCACGGATCGGGAGACCAGCGCCACCAGCGCGACGCCTTGTGCGCCTGCGAGGAGGCTTCTCCGTAGCGGCCCTTGGCCAGGGCACGGTCGCTGGCCGCGAGCGCGCTCGCGCCGACGACTCCGACGAACGCGACGACCGCCAGCAGAAGCGACGCGGTCACGCCGGCGACCCGCAGCCTCGGCGTGAGCAACGGGGCCGACGAGCGCCGGTCGGCGGCGGCCAGCAGCGCGGCTGCGCAGGCGAGGGCGGCCAGCGTGACGGCGCTCATCTCCCAGTCCCAGTCGACGCTCGCGTGGACGAGGAACGCGACGAACGCCGCGAGCGCGACCGGGATCAGCGGATGGGCGCGCGCTCTGAAGGCTGCGACGAGCGGCGTCCCGAGCGCGACGACGAGGAAGAGAAGCCCGAGCGGGCCGAGCTCGGCCAGCGCCTCGAGGTAGAGGTTGTGCGCGTCGCGGACCTTGTGCTGGAGCGGGCGGTGCTCGTTCCAGTACCACTCGTACGTCCCGGGGCCCGAGCCGAGCACGGGATGAGCTTCATAGTCGTGCCAGGCCGCGTGCCACAGCTCGGCGCGATAGCTCCCGGAGAAGCTGAGGAGCCGTTGGTTGAGGTTGACCGGCGTCTCGCCCGAGGTCGTCGTGAACGAGTCGTAGCCCTTGCGCGCGAGGTCGACCGGGCCGCCGTAGTGGACGAACGCGCCGAGGAGCCCGACGACGAGGACGAGCGCCACCGCCCCCGCGAACGCAAGGCGTGCCTGCCGCGAAGGCGTCACCCGCCGCTCGGCGAGCCAGAGGCCGGCTCCGGCGAGCCCGGCAGCCAGTGCCAGGAGCACGATGTACGCGGCGAGGCGATGCCCGTCGTGGGACGCGGCCGAGAGCGGCGCATCGGTCCGCGTCAGCGCCTCCTCGTGCGACGAGACCAGGACGGCTAGCCCCGACGGGACCCCGAGCACGATTCCCGTCAGCAGCAGCTGCAGTCGGCGCGGGTCGAGCGCGACCCCGGCGGCGAGCCCGACGGCGCCCGCGATGTACGCCCCGCGGCTGAACGTGAAGTAGAGCGTCGCGAGGAAGATCGGCAGCGTCGCGGACACGCACACGCGCGCGAGAAGCGTCTCCGACCGGGCCGCGAAGCCGAGCGCGAGGAGCGCCCCCATCGCGGCGAAGAGGCCGGCCGCGTTCCAGTAGGTCAACGGCTCCTCGAGCCGGTAGGCGGCGACCGGGTCGAACACCCCGAGTCGCTCGGGGAACAGTCGCGTCAGCAGGCCGTAGCCCGAGGCGAGGAAGATCGCGGCGAGCGTGGCCGCCAGCAGCAGAGGCACGCCGTCTCGACGCAGCACGAGCAGGATTCCGGCGAGCACGGCGACGTACATGAGGACGCGCAGACCCTCGAGCGTCGTGGCCGCGGGATCCTCGCTCCAGACGATGGCGAGCCACGTCCAGGCGCCGAAGCCGGCCAGGGCGCCGAGGCAGAGCAGCGCGAGACCGCTGGGACGGGTCGCGACGCCGAGCCCGACGACGGCCGCGACGAAGACGAGCGCGAGGAGCGCCGTCCACGTCCACGCGGTCGGGAAGTATCCGCCGCTCGCGAAGGCGACGAGTGCGAGCCCGAGCGCCGCGCCGAGGCCGGCGCCGACGCGACGAGCGTCCCAGTGGAAACGCGGCGCCGCCGCGGTCAGCTCAGCCATTCCGCACCTCGGTCAGAGGGTAGTCGCGTTTCCGGCCGATGAGGGGCCCGTCAGACCTGGCAGTTGGGGCAGAACCACGTGCCGCGGCCACCGGCGCGGGTCTTCTCGATCGGGTGCCCGCAGCGGGTGCACGGTTCGCCCTCGCGGCCGTAGACGCGGAACTCGGCCTGCATCTCGCCTGCCTCGCCGTTCGCGTTGCGGTAGTCCCGGAGCGTCGCGCCCTGGCGGGCGATCCCGAGCCGGAGCGCGCGCCGGATCCCGCGGACGAGCGCCGTGAGCTCGTCCGGCGAGAGGGTGTTCGCGGGGCGCAGCGGATGCAGGCGCGCCCACCAGAGCGCCTCGTCCGCGTAGATGTTCCCGACGCCCGCGAACACTCGCTGGTCGAGGACGACGGCCTTGAGCGGCGCCGTCCGGCGGGCCAGCCGATCGACGAGCGAGCGCGCCGTGAGGCCGCCGCCGAGCGGCTCCTTCCCGATTCTCTCGGCGAGGTACGGCTCGAGCTCGCCCGGCTCGAGAAGGAGCCACGTGCCGAAGCGGCGGACGTCCCGATAGGCGACATCCGATCCGTTGTCTAGTCTGACTACAGCCCTGATGTAGGCGTCGCCGGCCACGGCATCACGCGAGGCATGCAGAAGGCTCCCCGTCATCCGGAGGTGAACCAGGAGAACCCGACCCGTTTCGAACCGAACAACCAGATACTTGCCGCGCCGTTCGACCGCGGCGACCCGCTCTCCCTCCAGCTCGGCTCCGACCTCCCGAGGATCGTGGGGACGCGTCAACCGCGGATCTGAGATCTCGACGTGCTCGAAGGTGCGCCCGACGAGATGCGGCTCGAGTCCGGTCCGGATCGTCTCGACCTCTGGCAGCTCGGGCACGGCTGGAGCGTAGCCGCGCGGTGTCGAGCTAGGTCAGGGTCTCCAGGACGATCGGCCGTGGCGGCTGCGGGTCGTCCGCGAGCTCGATCAGCGGCCTCAGCTGCTCGATCGCCAGGTCTGCGCTCGCCTCGTCGCGTGCGTAGATCTCGACGAGGGTCTGACCGGCTTCGACGGGCTCGCCGCGCTTGGCGAGGCAGCGGAGGCCGACCGCGTGGTCGATGGAGTCCTCCTTGGTGCGACGCCCCGCGCCGAGGTCGAGGGCCACGCGTCCGAGCCCGAGCGCGGAGACGCCCGCGACGATGCCCTCGCGCTCGGCGGTCAGCTCCTTCGTCACCGGGGCCACCGGCAGCACATTGGGTGAGGGATCGCCGCCCTGGGCCGCGATCCAGCGGTCCCACGCTTCCAGGGCGCTGCCGTCGTCGATCGCTTGTTCGGCGAGCTGCGTGCCCTCGGCCACGTCGACGCCGAGATCGGAGAGCGAGACGAGTCGCCCCGCAGCCTGGACCGCGAGCGAGAACAGGTCCGGCGGCGACTCTTCGCCGGCCAGCAGGCCGCGCGCCTCGGCGATCTCGACGGCGTTCCCGATCGCCCAGCCGAGCGGCTGGTCCATGTCCGTCAGCAGGCAGACGACTTCCCGGCCCGCGCCGCGGCCGAGCTCGAGCATCGCCTCGGCGAGCTTCCGCGCGTCGGAGAGCGACTTCATGAAGGCGCCGTCGCCGACCTTGACGTCGAGCACGATCGCCTCGGCGCCGGCCGCGATCTTCTTGGACATGATGCTGGCCGCGATCAGCGGGATGCTGTCGACGGTCGCGGTCACGTCGCGGAGCGCGTACAGCTGCTTGTCGGCCGGGACGAGATCGGGCGTCTGGCCGATGATCGCGAGTCCGACCTCGCGCACCTGCTGCACGAACTCGTCGGTGGAGAGCTCCACCCGGAAGCCCGGGATCGACTCCAGCTTGTCGAGCGTGCCCCCGGTGTGGCCGAGACCTCGGCCGCTCATCTTCCCGAACGGGACGCCGCAGGCCGCGACGATCGGGCCGACGACGAGCGACGTCTTGTCCCCCACTCCGCCGGTCGAATGCTTGTCGACGACCGAGCGTCCGAGCGCGGCCCGCAGGTCGAGCGTCGACCCGCTGCGCACGAACGCATCCGTCAGCGCGAGCGTCTCGTCACCCGTCAGGCCGCGGAAGTAGACGGCCATGCAGAAGGCGGCCATCTGGTAGTCGGGGATGTCCCCGCGCGCGTGCCCGAGGACGAGCTCGGCGAGCTCCTCGGGCGTCAGGCGCCCACCGTCACGCTTGCGCTCGATCAGCTCGGCAGGTCGGATCACGTTTCTCTTACCGCTCGACGATGAGCTCGCCGGGGATGCCGCGGCTCGGTGCCTTGCCGCCGAGCCATGCGTTGACGGTCGCGCCCACGTCGGCGAACTCTCCCTCGTGGATCCGGCCGGCCGCGTTCTTGCCCTCGACATAGGCGAGGAGCAGCGCGTGCTCGCGCGAGTGGTCCGTCGACGGAGTGGTCGGATCGCAGCCGTGGTCGGACGTGATGATCAGCAGGTCGCCCGACCGCAGCGCGGCGAGCAGGTCGGGCAGCCTCCGGTCGAAGTCCTGCAGGCAGCGATGGAAGTTGACCGGGTCGTTCCGGTGGCCCCAGAGCATGTCCGTCTCCACGAGGTTCGTGAAGATGAGGCCCTCATCGAGCTCCTCGAGCAGCTTCTCCGTCTGGTTGATGCCCTCGACGTTCGAGCGTGTCGTGTGCGACTCGTCGATGTCGACGCCCGCGAAGATGTCCCGGATCTTCCCTACGGCGTGGACCTTCTTGCCGGCCTCGCGCACGAGCGTCAGGTAGTTCGGCTGCTTGGGTGGTAGTGACCAGTCGTGCCGGTCGGGGGTGCGCGTGTAGCTGCCCGGCTCGCCCTCGAAGGGACGGGCGATGACGCGGCCGACGGCGTGCTTGCCGGTGAGGATCTCGCGGGCGATCTCGCAGCCGCTGTACAGCTCCTCGAGCGGGATCGTGTCGACGTGGGCCGCGATCTGGAAGACCGAGTCCGCCGACGTGTAGACGATCCACTTGCCACTGCGCTGGTGCTCCTCGCCCAGCTCCTCGATGATCTCCGTCCCGGAGGCGGGCTTGTTCCCGAGCACCCCGCGGCCGGTGCGGTGCATGAACGGGTCGATCACCTCGAACGGGAAGCCGTGCGGGTAGGTCGGCAGCGCCTGCGGTGTGACGATTCCCATCAGCTCCCAGTGGCCGGTCGTCGTGTCCTTGCCCTTCGAGCGCTCCACGAGCCGGCCCGCGACCGCGGGCGCACCAGGCTGCGGCGGACAGCCCTCGAGCGGCTCGACGTTTCCGAGGCCGAATGCCTCGAGGTTCGGGAGGTCGAGCCCGCCGACGGCACGCGCGACGTTGCCCAGGGTGTCTGAGCCTTCGTCGCCGAACTCGGCAGCGTCGGGCAGCTCTCCCGCGCCAACCGCGTCCAGCACGATCACGCATGCGCGGGACATGGGGCTATTCTAGGTCGGCCATGGGCACGGTTCTCGGCCTGATCGGCCTCATCGTCTTCGTCGTCGCGGTCATCTCGCTCGCGGCGGGCGTCACGTACCTCGTCGTCAGGCTCTTCCCGTCGCAGGCGCAGAAGAAGAAGCCGCAGCCCGAGCAGTCATAGAGCGCTTGGCCGGTCAGACCGGCGACAACGGGAGCACGTCCTCGAGCGGCGCGTACTCGAGGTTGTGCGCCTCGGCCACGGCTTCGTACGTGATCTTGCCGTCGAGAACGTTCACGCCGCGGGCCAGCGCCGGGTCACGCGCGACCGCCTCGGCCAAGCTGTGATCCGCGATCGCCTCGACGTACGGGAGCGTTGCATTGGTCAGCGCCTTGGTCGAGGTGATCGGCACGGCGCCGGGCATGTTCGCGACGCAGTAGTGGGTGACGCCGTCGACGACGTAGACGGGTTCCGAGTGCGTCGTCGGCCGAGCGGTCTCGAAGCAGCCGCCCTGGTCGATCGCGACGTCGGCGATCACTGATCCCTCCTTCATCCCGGCGACCATCTCGCGCGTGACGAGCTTCGGCGCCAGCGCGCCCGGAATGAGAACGGCTCCGATCACGACGTCCGCCTCGGCGACCGACTCCTCGATCTGGAGGCTCGAGGACATGAGCAGCGTGACCCGCGACCCGAGGACCTCCTCGAGGTGCCGCATGCGGTCGATCGAGCGCTCGACGATCGTCACCTTCGCGCCGAGGCCGAGCGCGATCACGGCCGCGTTGTAGCCGACCATGCCGCCGCCGATGACGACCACCTGACCGGGAGCGACTCCGGGGACGCCGCCAAGCAGCAGCCCGCGTCCGCCGAGCGGCTTCTCAAGGAAGTAGGCACCGGCCTGGGCTGCGAGTCGCCCGGCGATCTCGCTCATCGGGGCGAGCAGCGGCAGCGCACGGCTCGAGGTCTCGACCGTCTCGTACGCGACCGCGGTGATCCCGCTCTCAATCAGCGCGCGGGTCAGGTCTTCGTCCGCGGCGATGTGCAGGTACGTGAAGAGCACGAGCCCCTCGCGCAGCCGCCCGTATTCGGCGGCGATCGGCTCCTTGACCTTGAGCAGGAGCTCCGTGTCGTTCCAGACGTCGTCGACCGAGACAATCTGCGCGCCGACCGCTTCGTACGCCGAGTCCGGGAACGCGCTTCCGTCTCCAGCGCCCTGCTCGACGATCACGTCGTGCCCGCGGTCGGTCAGCTCGCGCGCGCCGGCGGGCGTGAGCGCGACGCGGTACTCGTCGGACTTGATCTCTTTCGCTACGCCGATCTTCATCGCGGGCCGGGCAACCTTACATTCCGGTCCGAACCAGCCCTCGTGCGAGCTTTCCCGCTGCGAACGCCGAGGCGAAGAACCACGGATCGTCGTCCGGGCCGCGGCCCATGTGCTCGAGCAGGAGCCCCTCACACGCGTCGGGCCAGCCCGAGACGTCGACCTCCTGGCGTTCGGTGAGCCACTCCGGGGCCTCGAGCCCCGTCGGCCACGCGACGCGGCGAGCTCCGATGGCCAGCTCCAGCACGGCCCGCGTGTGGTGCGAGACGCCGCGGTGCCGCTCACGCGGATCTCCGTGCGAGACCCGAACCGCGAGCACGGGCGACCCGCCGAGGGCGCTCGCCGCGTTCGCCGCGTCGGCCGCCGCGAGCCCACCGTGCCCCACCGGCGACCCGGTCCCGACGATCCCCGGCCCGATCGAGCAGATCACGACGTCGAAGCCCTGCGCTGCGACCCACGAGAGGGCGGACGCGACGCCGACGGCCTGCTCGTCTCCGTCGAAGCATGCGCCGCACGCGACTGCGGTCTCGACGAGCCCACGCTCCTTGAGGACGCGAAGCGAATCCGACAGGGAGACCGGCAGCGCCCCGCCGGGCAACTGGACGTAGGCCACGCGCACGTCCTCCCCCACCCCCGCGGCCGCGGGCGCGACCTGCGAGTGCAGCGAGCAGCAGACGACCGGCAGCCCGTCGAGGGACTCCGCCAACCCGCCGTCCTCCTCGACGAAGCGCACGGCCGACTGCAACGGCGTGTACGGAAGGGTCATCACGTGCGCCCCAGGCTCGACCTCGAGCCCGAGACCCCGCGTGAGGTTCGCGTGCAGCACGTGGAACCCGCCCGACCCGAGCCCCAGGTCGCGCGCCTGGACGTTGACGAGCACCTCGTCCCCGACCTCGACCGGCCCGGTCAACCGCAGGTACGCCACGCACGCAACGCCGTCAACCTCGATCCGCGCGAGCCCCTCGAGCTCCTCGACGACCGCCGTGACCGTTCCGCGCCGAAGGCTAAGCGGCATCCGTCTCGCGCGCGACGTCGACGAGCGCGAGCGTGACGTCGACCATGCGCTCGAGGTCCGAGACCGCGATGTGCTCGTCGGGCGTGTGGATCTCGGCCATGCCGTTCGCGAGGTTCACGCAGGCGAGCCCCCGTTCGTTGAAGACGTTCGCGTCTGCCCCGCCACCGCTCAGCGCGAACGACGGCTCGAACCCCGAGCGCTCGAGGGCAGACGTCGCGATCCGGACCACGTCGTCGTCGCGCTTGAACCGATAGCCGTTGTAGCTCTTGTGCACGTCGGTCTCGACCTGGCAGTCCTCGAGGCTGGCCGCGAACGTGATCGACTCGAGCAGCTCGCGTACGAGATCGGCGAGCTTCTTCGGATCCTGCGAGCGCACGTCGACGAGGAACGTGCACCACTC
>DATBGG010000091.1:0-3481 GCA_036558065.1 Gaiellaceae bacterium
GTCTCTCGCCTCCGGATCCTCGGCGAGCCCTTCGCGGAGCGCCTCGACGTGCCCGCGGATCGCGGTCAGCGGCGTCCGCAGCTCATGGGAGACCGTCATCAGGAAGTTCCGCTCCAGCTCCTCCGTCTCGGCGAGCCGCTCCGTCATCTGCCGGAACGATCCGGTCAGGTCCGCGATCTCGTCCTTGCCGGCCACGTCGGGCAACTCGGTGTCGTAGCGCCCTTCGGCGACCTCGTCCGCGGCCAGTGCCAACCGTCGCACGGGCCTCGTGATCCGCCCGGATAGGTACCACGCGAACGCGGCCGTGACGAGCAGCCCGACGAGGAGTGCGATCGCGAGCCTCAGCACCAGCCGCATCGCCTGGTCGCTGAGCTGCGCCTGGGGCGTGGCGACGATCAGCCCGCCGAACGGTTCGGTGTTCTCGTCGAGGCGCAGCGGGTGTGCGACGGCGAGGAACGTGCGGTTCTCACGCGGCGGCGTGAACGTGAACTCGATCGTCTCGCCGCGGAGGATCGCGGGGAAGTCGACGGCCGACTGCGGCAGGCGGGCCAGTCCCGAGGACCGGCCGGAGAAGAACGGGGTCCCGACGTAGAACAGACGGTCGCCGCTCGCCCGCTCGAGCTTGCTTGCTGCAAAGAACGGCGGGTCTGTGCCCTTCTCCTGAGATTTCCTCGCTTGCTCGGCGTAGAGCTGCGTCAGGCCGGCCGCCTCACGTCGGAGCTCGTCTCTCGCCTGGTTGCGCGTGTAGTTCCGGAAGAGCCCGAAGGCGATGAGCGTGGAGACGACCCCGGTCAGCGCGATCCCGGCGAGGAAGAGCGCCGGAAGGCGAAACCGAAGAGAGTTGAGCATGGCTACGCCGTGGCGGCGGCTTCCTTGACGGGCGAGACTTTGTAGCCGACGCCCCAGACCGTAACGATCGGCGACGCCTCGCCCAGCTTCCGTCGCAGCTGGCGGACGTGGACGTCGACCGTCCGCGTGTCACCCGCGAACGTGTAGCCCCAGACCCGCTCGAGCAGCTGGTCACGTGTGAGCACGAGCCCGCGATGGTCGAGCAGCTCCCAGAGCAGGTCGAACTCCTTCGGCGCGAGCTTGATCTCTTCCTCGCCGATCTTGACCTCGCGGCGGCCGGCGTCGACGTGGAGGTCGCCGTGCTGGAGGACCGCGCTCGCCACTTCCTTGCGATCGGGAGTCGAGCGGCGCAGGATCGACTTCACGCGCGCGACGAGCTCGCGCGGGTTGAACGGCTTCGTCAGGTAGTCGTCCGCTCCGACCTCGAGCCCGATGATCTTGTCCACGTCCTCGTCGCGCGCGGTCAGCATCAGGATCGGCACCTCCGAGCGGCGCCGGATCCGCCGGCAGACCTCGATCCCGTCGATGTCGGGGAGCATCAGGTCGAGGACGATCAGGGACGGCTGCTGGCTCTCCGCCTTGTCCAAAGCGGACTCGCCCGTCTCGGCCACCTGGACGTCGTATCCGGCGTTCTTCAGGTACAGCGAGACGAACGAGGCGATCGAAGCCTCATCCTCTACCACCAGAACTGTCTGCGGCGTGTTCAGAGGCATCAACCCTCAGGATGCCAGAGCCGTCCGCTATCCCGTAGTGGGCGCGACCAGCTCGATCGGCGTCGGATCGTCAGGAAGCGAGTGGTACGGCTCGTCGTTGAGCGACCACGAGCCGTCGAAGAAGACGTTGTCCTCCGGGTTCCCCGCACCGTCCAGCGTGCCCGTGCCGCGCGCGATCGCGCTCAGGAAGATCGCCTTGCCCTCCATGCGGATCACGAAGCGCGCTCCGCCGAGTCGAAAGCGCACGTTCTTGCCCTGGTAGACCGTGGTCCTCGCGTTCCGATAGACGGTCTTCCTCGAGCCGTAGACGACCGGGCGCTTCGCGTCGAAGGGCCTCAGGTCGGTGACGGTCAGCTTCCCGTTGACCCGCCCGGTCATGCTGCCCCGTGCGTCGAGATGCACGACGCCGCGACCCTCCTGGATCGAGAGCGTGCCGTTGGACGCCGCGCGCGGCTGTGAGAACGCCGCGGCGGGCAGGGCGAGGACGAGCACGAGCAGTACGAGCAGCTTCCGCATCGGTATGCGAAGTATCGCTGTCTTCCATATGGCCGGAATGAGGGAGTTGTAAGGAATCCGTTAGCGTCATGGCGTGGCCGAGTTGGGCGACTTCGGGCTGATCGTCCTTGCCGTCGCAAGCGGTGCGATGCTCGCGCTCCTCGCGGCGAAGGCGACCGCGCGGTACCCGATCCCGGCGCCGGCCGTCTTCCTGCTCGCCGCGCTCGCAATCCCCGTCGCATTCCCGCACATCCGAACAGTCGAGCGGATCTGCGTCGTCGCGCTGATCGTGATCCTCTTCGACGGCGGCATGCACATCGGCTGGCGGCGCTTTCGCCGGGCGATCGTGCCGATCTCCGTGCTCGGGATCGTGGGGACGTTCACGACCGCGATCGTGGTCACGATCTGCGCGCACTTCCTGATCGGCTTCAGCTGGACGCTCGCGGGTGTTCTGGGTGCGGCGCTCGCGCCGACCGACCCGGCGGTGATGTTCTCGATCCTCGGCGACAAGGAGATCGGCGGCCGGAGCGGGACGATCCTCGAGGCGGAGGCGGGCGTGAACGACCCAGTCGGGATCGCGCTGATGATCGGAATGCTCGAGTTCGCGACCAGCGACGGCGGCTCGTCGTTCTCGGTGGTCAAAGAGCTCTTCGTCGAGATGACGGTCGGCCTGGCCATCGGGATCGCAGGGGCGGCGCTGCTCGTCCTGTTCATGCGCCGCGTCAGGCTGCCGGGAGAGGAGCTCTATCCGCTCCGGGCGCTGGCCGCCGCCGGGATCATCTACGGGCTTGCCTCCGTCGCCCACGGCTCCGGGTTCCTCGCCGTCTTCATCGCCGGGCTCGCGCTGAGTGAGATCGACGTCCCGCACAAGCGCCAGATCCAGCGCTTCCACACGGCGCTGGCCAGTCTCGGCGAGATCGTTGTCTTCGTCGTCCTCGGGCTGACCGTCGACGTCCGTCAGCTCTTCGACGGGAACGTGTGGCTCGACGGGCTCGTGCTCGCCGTCGCCCTCGCGTTCGTGGCCCGCCCGCTCGGGCTCGCGCCGCTCCTCGCGCCGATGAACCTGAGGCTGGGCGAGAAGCTGTTCATCGCCTGGGGCGGGCTCAAGGGCGCGGTGCCGATCCTCTTGGCCGCCTTTGCGATCCTGGCCCAGGTGGATGAGGCACGGCGGATCTACGAGATCGTGTTCGTCGTCGTGCTGTTCTCCGTCGTCGTCCAGGGTGCGACCGTGCCGTTCGCCGCATCGCGGCTGGGGGTGCCGATGCGCACGGTCGGTAGGTGAGCTCGCTCGCGATCGGGCTCGCCGCCTTGCTTGCGGGGGCCGGCGGCCTGCAGGACGTACACGTGACGAACGGGTCCCGTCCGTTTGCGGGCGACACGAGGATGCTGACGACGGTCTCGCCGAACGGCGACGGCTTCCGCGA
>DATBGG010000092.1:0-16789 GCA_036558065.1 Gaiellaceae bacterium
CATCGCGTGGTTGCGCGCGGCGAGCTGGAGCTCCTCGACGCTGATCGACTCGTCCACTCGCCCGAGCCTACAGTCGGCGCCCGCGCCTCACGCGCCGAGGACGTTGACTGCCCGCGCGGCCACCAGGAGGACGGCTCCGACGGAGATCATCGAGCCGAGGCCCATCAGGCCCTTGGCATGGCGCGAGAGGGGAAGCGCATCGGTCGGGCTGAACGCGATCGAGTTCGTCAACGAGACGTAGAGGTAGTCCCACACCGACGGCGCCCATCCATCCGCCGCGAGCTGCGGGTTCTCGTCCTGCGGGAACTGGAAGTCGGGCTCCTTGCGCGAGCGTTTCATGCGCGCGACCGGGCCGCCGTTGTCGACTTCCCAGAACCAGAGCCCGAAGACGATCGCATTCGTGAGCCAGATCGCGAACCCGCTGAGCAGCAGCTCGCCTCCACTCAGGGACTTCGTGCTCGTGCTGACGAGCCCCCCGACGAGGATCGCAAGACCCGCCAGGTTGCCGAGGACGAGCGTTCCGAGCAGCACGATCGCGAGCCTGCGAGTACGCGCGAGGGCCCTCGGGGAGACGAGGTCGACGAGCAGGACGAGCTCGGGCAGGGCGAGGACGAGCCAGATCCACCAGGGCAGGCGGTTCAGCAGCTCCCAGCCTTCCACGTAGCTGATGAGGGCCAACAGGACCTGGACGGCAAGCGCGATGCCGAGGACGGGCGCCGCCTCCCGCCGTGCCTCGTGGCGAAGCTCCATGTCCGGGGCGGACATGCCCAGGGTATTCGCGGCGCGGGGCGCCGCTTCCTACCGGAAGCTAGGCAGTCGAGACCGGCTCCGTAGGAGAGAGCGGCGGCGTCCTGTGGCTCGCGATGAAGTCGCGGTACCAGTAGAAGCTGTCCTTCGGCACGCGCTCGAGCGTCGGGTAGTCGATGTAGACGAGCCCGAAACGCTTCGAGTAGCCGTGCGCCCACTCGAAGTTGTCCAGAAGGCTCCACACGAAGTAGCCCTTGACGGGCGCGCCGTCGTCGATCGCCCGGGCCACCGCGGCGATATGCGACTCGATGTACGCGGTGCGCTCGGGGTCGTGAACACGGCCGTCGTGGACGCGGACATCGCCGAACGCCGCACCGTTCTCGGTCATGTAGATCGTCTGCGGCGAATAGTCGCGCGCGACCCGGACCAGGAGCTGGTGGAGGCCGTCCGGGTAGACCTCCCAGCCCATGTCCGTGTGCTGCGACTCATCGACCCGCTCCATCCGAGGGCCATCGTCGCCCCCGCTGACGACGAAGCGGAAGTAGTTGTTGACGCCGAGGAAGTCGAGCGGCGTGGAGATCGCGCCGAGGTCACCGTTCTGGAGCACCGGCACCACCAGCTCGTTCCGCTCGAGCAGGTCGGGCGGATACGCGCCCTTGAAGAGCGGGTCCAGGAACCAGCGGTTGGCCTCGCCGTCGACCTGCCACGCCGCGGCCTCGTCCTCTGGCGTGTCCGAGGCAGGGTACGAATGCGCAAGATTGAGCGTGATCCCGACCTGCGCGCCGGGAACCGCCGTGCGGATCACCTCCGTCGCCCAGCCGTGCGAGAGCAGGAGATGGTGCGCCGCGGCCACCGCGTCCGCCTCGCTCGTGCGGCCGGGAGCGTGGTGGCCCCAGGAGTGCCCGATCCAGGCGTGGACCCACGGCTCGTTGTGCGTGATCCAGTGGCGCACGCGATCGCCGAGCCGGCGAACGACGGCCTCCGTGTACTCGGCGAAGGCCTCCGCCGTCGAGCGCGACGGCCAGCCGCCCTCGTCCTCGAGCGCCTGCGGCGTGTCCCAGTGGAAGAGCGTCGCGAACGGCTCGATCTCGTGCGCGAGCAGCTCGTCGACGAGCCGATCGTAGAAGTCGAGCCCCGCCTCGTTGATCGGCCCGCGCCCCGACGGCAGGATCCGCGGCCACGCGATCGAGAACCGGAACGCGTCGAGCCCGAGCTCGCGCATCAGCGCCACGTCGTCGCGATACCGGTGGTAGAAGTCGCAGGCCCGCTCTCCGGAATCGCCGTTGCGGACCTTCCCGGGTGTCGCGCAGAAGCGGTCCCAGACGCTCTCGCCGCGGCCGTCCTCGTGTGCCGCGCCCTCGATCTGATACGAGGCGGTGGCAGCGCCCCAGATGAAGCCTGTCGGGAACGAGCTCTTGTTCGTGGGCATCGGTGTCCTCTTTCAGTCCGTCGGGGCGGGGGCGGTGACATGACAGCGCGCGGTGTGGCGTGAGCGCGCCTCGACCAGTTGCGGGGTGACCTGCGAGCAGACCTCGATCGCGAGCGGGCACCGCGCGCGGAACCTGCAGCCTTCGGCCGGATCGACGGCGGCCGACGCGTCGCCGTGCCGGAGCTCGACCTGCTGGGCGTCGGTCTTCGTCGCCGGGTCGGGGACAGCGGAGACGAGCAGTCGCGTGTACGGGTGCAGCGGATCCGCGAGGACCTCCTCGACCGGGCCGTGCTCGACGATCTGACCCGCGTACATGACGAGGATGTCGTCTGCGACGTAGCGCGCGCTGGCGAGGTCGTGGGTCACGTAGAGAAACGCGATCCCGCGCTCCTCCTTGAGCTTCTGCATCAGGTTCAGGATCCCGATCCGGATCGAGACGTCGAGCATGCTGATCGGCTCGTCGGCGAGGACGACCTTCGGCTCGACGGCGAGGGCGCGGGCGATTGCGACACGCTGCCGCTGGCCTCCCGAGAGCTCGTGCGGGTACTTGGCGGCGATGTCCTCCGGCGGGACGAGCCCGACCGTGCGCAGCAACTCGTGCACGCGGTCCTCGACCTGGCCGGAGGGGACGACTCGGTGGATGCGGAGCGGCCGCTCGACGTGATGGCGCACGGTCTTCACCGGGTTCAGCGAGCCGAACGGGTCCTGGAAGATGATCTGCACCTGCGAGCGATAGCGCAGGACGTCGCGCCGCCTGCGGACGCGCGAGACGTCGCTCCCCTCGAAGAGGACGGCGCCGCCCGTCGGCTCGTACAGATGCGCGAGCAGGCGCGCGACGGTGCTCTTCCCGCTGCCGCTCTCGCCGACGAGCGCCGTGATCCTGCCCGGGCGCAGCTCGAACGAGACGTCGTCGACGGCATGCACGTGCGCGCGGCGCACGGCGTTGCCGATCGGGAACTGCTTCGTGAGGCTGCGCACCTCGAGCGGGGCGGCGGAAGTCATTCCGCGCTCTCCTCGACGAGATGGCAGGCGACCTGGTGCCCGGCCTCGATCGTCCGCAGCCGGGGGCGTTCGGTCGTCTGCCGCAGGTAGAGCGCGTGCTCGGCGGGCAGGCAGTGCGGGCAGCGTGGATGGAACCGGCAGCCGGCGGGGGGGTCGCGCAGGTCCGGCGGCGCGCCGGGAATCCCGGTCAAGTGCGGCAGCGGGCCGGTGAGCGGCGGGAAGGACTTGAGGAGGCCTTGCGTGTACGGGTGCCGCGGATTCGTGGCGAACGCCTCGGCCGGCGCGCTCTCGACGATCTCGCCTGCGTACATGATCGCGATCCGGTCCGCGAACTCGAGCAGGAGCGACAGGTCGTGCGTGATGAAGAGCACCGCGAAGCCGAAGTCGCGCTTCAGCGCCTCTACCTGCTGGAGGATCTCGCGCTGCACCACGACGTCGAGCGCGGTCGTCGGCTCGTCGAGGATGATCAGCTCCGGCTCGAGCGCGAGAGCCATCGCGATCACGACCCGCTGGCGCATGCCGCCCGAGAGCTGATGCGGGTACGAGCTCGCGCGGCGGCGGTCGATGCCGACGAGCTCGAGCAGCTCGCCCGCGCGGGCGAGCGCGTGGCGCCGGTCGATCTTCTCGTGCGCGCGCATCGCGTCGATGAACTGGTCGCCCACGCGCATCACCGGGTTGAGCGCGTTCATCGCGCTCTGCAGGACGATCGACACGTTCCGCCAGCGGTACTGGCGCAGCTCCTTCTCCTTGCGCCCGAGGATCTCCTGGCCCTCGAACAGGATGCTGCCGCCCGCGATCCGCCCCGGAGGACGCAGAATCTGCAGCACCGCGCTCGCGATCGTCGTCTTGCCGCAGCCCGACTCGCCCGCAAGCCCGAGCACCTCGCCCTGGTTGATCGTGAGGTCGACGCCGTCCACCGCACGGGCCCGGCGCTGTCCCGAGCCGTACTCGACGACGAGCTGCCGCAGCTCGAGCAGGCCCGCCTTGCGCGAGCTCTGCACCGGCAGCTGCTCCGCGAGGCTCGTCATGCCGCCTTCTTCCGGGAAGCAAGGCTTCCGCCGAACAGCGTCCGGAGCCACCCGCGCCGCGCCTGAGTCTCCGAGCGCAGCCGCGGGTTCGTGAACTCGTCGATCCCGGCGAGCAGTAGCACCAGGCCGAGCACCGTGAACGCGAGCGCAGCCCCTGGGAAGAAGAACGGCCACCACTCGCCCTGGAGCACCGTCGAGTTCGTCTGCGCCCAGTAGAGGATGACGCCCCAGCTCGTCTGCGAGACGTCGCCCAGGCCGAGGAACTCGAGACCGGCGTCGACGAGGAGCGCGATGTAGAAGACGAGCACGAACGCCGCCGCGATCCGGCTGATCATGTTCGGAACGAGCTCGCTGAAGACGATGCGCCACGTTGGCTCCCCCGCCGCGCGGGCGGCATCGACGAAGTCGCGGCTCTTCAGCGAGAGCGCCTGCGCCCGCAGGATGCGCGCCTCGAACGCCCAGAGCACGAGCGCGAGGACGACGATCATCGTCGTCGTCCCGTGATTCACGGTGTAGCCGGACATGACGATGAGCAGCGGGATCGGAGGGATGACGAGGAAGATGTTGATCAGGACGTTCACGATGTCGTCGACGAGCCCGCCGACGAGGGCGGCCGTGATCCCGAGCGCCGCGGCGACGCTCGTCGCGAGCGCGGCGGCGAAGAAGCCGAGCAGCAGCGACTGGCGGGCGCCGACCACGACCTGGGAAAAGATGTCGCTGCCCTGGTCGGTCGTCCCGAACAGGTGGTTCCAGGAGGGAGCCTGCTTGGCCGCGAGGATGTCGAAGGCGTTCGGATCGTCGACCGAGATCCAGGGGGCGATCACGGCCACGACCACGACGAAGAGGACCATCGCGGCGCCCAGCCGGGCTTTCGGGTTGGCGAGCAGAAGCGCGACCCAGCCAGGAACGTGGAAGCGCCGGTGGATCCGGTGGGGCGGCGCCTCCAGCGAGAGCTCGAGCGCCGGGTCGAGCGTGGGCTCCAGCTGCGACATCAGCCGGTGCGCAGCCTTGGGTCGAGGATCAGGTTGAGCACGTCCATCAGCAGGTTCGCCACGATCACGCACACGGAGAGCACGACGAGGAGCGCCTGCGCGAGGGCGTAGTCGTTTCCGAGCACGGCCTGCTGGAGCGTGAGGCCGGCCCCGGGGTAGCTGAAGATGTACTCGACGAAGACGAGGCCGCCGACCGCGCTCGCGAAGAGCGCGGCGAACCCGTTGAGCGGCGGCAGGATCGCGTTTCGCCCCGCGTACCAGGTCATCACGCGCCGGTCGGGGAGCCCCTTGGCGTGCGCCATCGTCACGTAGTCCTCACCGATCGTGTTGATCATCACGGTGCGCATGTTCAGCATCCACCCGCCGGTATACGCGGCGAGGATCACGAGCATCGGCAGCTGCGCGTGACGGAACGCGCTCGAGAGGAACTCCCAGTTGAAGCCCGGGCTGAGCCCGTTGTCGTATGCGTGCTGGATCGGGAACCAGCCGGCCTTCAGCCCGAGGAAGTAGAGGCCGAGGAGCGCCGTGAAGAACGCGGGGAACGCGCTCAGCGTCATGAACGTCGGCACGAGGACGTTGTCTGCGAGCCCTCCGCGCCGCCACGCGGCGAACATCCCGATCGCGGTGCCGACGAGGAACGACAGGAAGAAGGCGACGCCGACGAGGAAGATCGAGTACGGGAGCGTCTGCCCTACGACCGTCGACACCGGCGCGGGGTAGTGGGACGTCGAGATGCCGAAGTCGAGGTGCACGATCCGGCCCAGGTACGTGACGTAGTCCTGCCAGATCGAGTTGTGACCGCCGCCGACGAGCGCCTCGTAGGTCTGGACGATTCCGGGGTTCACGGCGAGCTGCGCGGGCGTCAGGTGCTGCAGGATTCCGTCGATCGGGCTCCCCGGCATCAGGCGCGGAAGCAGGAAGTTGATCGTCAGCGCGACCCACAGCGCGAAGACGTAGAAGACGAGCCGACGGGCAAACCAGCGCATATCTCGCTCCTCTGAGGGTAAACGGCGGGCGGGCGAGAAGTCCCGCCCGCCGTTACCTCGTCTCTAGAGGGCCCTCACGGGCCGACCTTGCCACCCGGGCAGATCCGGGTGAAGGAGAGGATGTTGTCGGGGAAGGTCGTGAAGATCGGGTCGCCGAAGAAGTTCTTGGCGTTCCCGAAGCAATGGAAGTACCGCGTGCTGTAGGTCGACCACCGCGGCCCGATGAAGAGGGGCACGATCGGCTGGTGATCGAGGAACATCGCCTGCAGCTGCGTGGAGAGCTTCCGCTGCTTCGACACGTTCAGGGTCACCTTCCACTTGTTGAGCAGCTTCGTCGCCGCCGGGTCGGCGAAGTGCGACCAGTTGCCGGTCGTCTCTCCGCTCTCACCCGACGGGATGAAGGCGTTCTGCGACAGGTTCGAGTAGAAGTAGCCGTACGGCGAGCCCTGCGACGCGTTCTGCCAGAGCAGCGTCGGGAACTTCGTCGCGTACGCACTCGGCTGCCATGCGCCCCAGTCGGGCTCGAGCTTGACCGTGGAGTCGATCCCGATGTCACGCAGGTTGCGCGTGATGATCTGGTTCGACGCGACCCAGTCCGACCAGCCGGCGATGACGTGGATGTCGAGCTGGACCCGATTGCCGTGCGGGTCGTACAGCGCACTGCCGTGGTACGTGAAGCCGTTGCCGGTGAGCATGCTTCTCGCGACCGACGGGCTGTACGTGGAGGCTGTCTTCGAGCGGGCCTTGATCTTCTTGTCCGTCACCCACTTCGGGAACAGCCCGTTCAGCCCGATCGCGTCCGTCGGCGGCGCGTAGCCGTACTCGCCGAGCCTCGACACGGTCTTGCGGTCGATCGCGCGGCTGAGCGCCTTGCGGAAGACCGCGAGGCTGTACGGGTACTTCGTCGTATCCAGGAGGAGGGAGACCGGATACGCCGTCGTCGCGTAGAACGCGTGGAAGTGCTTCTTGTCCTTGGCGATGTAGGCGGACTCGACGTTCGGCACGAAGTTGTGCGTCCAGTCGACCTGTCCGCTCTGGATCAGCGCAAGCGCGGCGTCGTTCGACGCTGCCTGCACGTACTCGAGGCACGGAACCTTCGGCAGGCCCCTCTGCCAGTAGTGCGGGTTCTTCGCCAGAACGTAGTCCTGCGCCGTGAAGCGCGAGATCACGTTGAACGGGCCAGAGCCGACCGGCCTCGTGTTGTTGAAGGTCGCGACGTTCTGGATTCCAGCCCAGACGTGCCTGGGCACGACGAAGAGCCGGTTCACCGTGACGGAGATGAACTGCGAGTCCGGCGTCTTGAGCTTGATCACGACCTTGTAGGGGCCGCGCGCCTTGACGGAGGCGATGTTGTTGCCCGCTCCGGTCAGGCCGACCCGGTCCATCAGCTTGTCCTGACGCCCGGCCAGGAAGCTGTAGACGACGTCAGACGACGTGAGCCGCTTGCCGTCCGACCACTTGGCGTTGCGGGCGAGGTTCAACGTCAGCGTCTTGTTGCCGTTGCTCCATTTCCAGGAGCGTGCGAGCCACGGAACCGGCTTCAGGCCACCTTCGCCCGTGACGATCAGCGGCTCGTAGAACGAGCCCTGGACGAACTGCCCACTCGGCAGCCCCGTCGCGGTGTACGGGTTGAAGTTCTTGGTGAAGGTGGCGTCACCGGAACCGGTCATCACGAGGCACTTGTGCCCCGCGGTGATCTTGACGGTGCTGTTCACGGCCGCCGGGGTCGCCACGCTGAGAGCGGCCGCCAGAGCGGCGCAAGTCCCAGCAATGGCGACGGCGATCATCCAGCGAGACGAGGGGATCTTGCGTCGCATAGGTGTCCTTTCTCGCCCTCTTTCGGGCGGGGGAGACGCGTTTTCCGAAAACGCTTCCGGAATCGTTAACAGGATTGTTACAGGAAAGTCAAGAGCTTTTTCGCAAATTGCGGTCAAAATAGGCCTCTGTTGTTCCGGAACGTTCCGGAACATGCTTAGATGGGGGCATGGCGCAGGTGGCAACGCAGCGCACCACGATTCGCGAGATCGCCGAGCAGGCGGGCGTGTCCATCGCGACGGTGTCGCGGGTCCTGAACGGGCGCGGCGACGTGTCCGACGAGACGCGCGACGCAGTCACCCGCGTCATCCGCGAGAACGGGTACACGGCGAACCGCAGCGCGCGCGGCCTCTCCGCCGGCCGCACCGGGTTCGTCGGCGTGGTCGTGCCGCTCGTCTTCCCCGCCTATTTCTCCGGCATCCTGGACGGCGCCGCCGAGGCGCTCTTCGAGCGCGACCTGCAGATCGTGCTCTCCCCCACGCGACAGCAGCACGACCGGGAGGTCTCGGTGCTCGATCGCCTGCACGGCGTCACCGACGGCTCGCTGATCATCCTCCCCGAGGAGTCGAGCGAGGAGCTCGAGCGCCATCTGGACAGCGGTTTCAGGTTCGTCGTGATCGACCCGCTGATGCGACTCGACGAGCGGATTCCCTCGGTTTCGGCCGCGAACATCTCCGGCGCCGACCAGGCGATGCGCCATTTGCTCGACCTCGGGCACCGGCGCATCGCTCAGATCACCGGCCCGAGCGGATGGCTCGCGACCGAGGATCGCCGCCGCGGGTACCGGGCAGCCCTTGCGTCCGCCGGCATTCTCCCCGACCCTGCGCTCGAGGTCGAATCGATCCCCGAGGTCGACCCCGGGCGTGATGCCGCCGCCGGGCTCCTTGCGCTGCCCGACCCGCCGACGGCGATCTTCGCGTTCAACGACGACGCGGCGATCGGAGCCATCCAGGCGGCCCGCGCCCGCGGGCTGCGTGTCCCGGAAGACCTGTCGGTCGTGGGCTTCGACGACGTCGAGCACGCCACGATCGTCACGCCGGCGCTGACGACGGTCCGCCAGCCGCTCGCCGAGATGGGGCGCACCGCGGTCAGCCTGCTCTGGAGGCTGCTGGAAGGCCACAGCTTCGAGACGCTCCACGTCGAGCTCGCGACGCGCCTCGTCGTCCGGGACTCGACCGCTCCGCCTCGCAAGACCTGATCCTTCGGCACGGAGTCGCCGCCGAGGAGAAGATTGCGCCGTGAGCGAAGAGCGCGCGGCGTCGCAGAAGGCAGCCGGAGGTGTCCTGGCGGCGGCGTGTGTGTCAGCGCTCGTCGTCAACGCGAACACGTCGGCGGTCACGATCCTGCTCCCGTCGATCAGCGAGGACGTGCACGCGCCTGTCGCTGAGCTCCAGTGGGCGGTGACCGGCTACTCGCTCGTCGGCGCCGCGGTGATCGTCACCTCGGGCGCGCTCGGCGACGTCTTCGGGCGGCGGAAGATCTTCCTCGCCGGGCTGGCGCTGTTCATCGCCTCGTGCGCGTTCATCGCGCTCTCGAGCAGCGGTGGAGGCGTGATCGCCGGGCGCATGATCCAGGGCGCCTCGGGCGCGACGATCCTCGCCTGCGGGATGAGCCTGCTCTCGGTCGCGTCCTCCGGAGCGGGACAGATGAAGGCAATCACGCTCTGGGGCGCGGCCTCGGCTGCGGGCGCCGCGCTGGGGCCGCTCGTCGGCGGCGTCCTCGTAGAGACGACCGGCTGGCAGGGGCTGTTCTGGATCGACGCCGCGATCGCGCTCGCGTGCGTCCCGCTGACGATCGCGACCGTCAAGGAATCGAGCGATCCGAACCGGCCGCGCTCGATCGACCTCGCCGGCACGGTCCTCGTCGCGCTGATCCTGGCGCCGCTCGTGCTGGCGCTGAGCAAGGGCACGGACTGGGGCTGGGCCTCGGCGGCGACGCTCGTCTGCTTCGCGACCACGATCGTCGCGACGGTGCTCTTCGTCCGTGTCGAGAAGAGGGCGAGCGCGCCTCTCGTCGACCTCGCTCTTCTGCGGAACGGCGTGCTGGTGGGAGCGACGATCGCGATCCTGATCGTCGCGGGGACGATCAACGCGCTGATGTACGTGATCAGCCTCTACTTCCAGGATCCGGCCGGGCTCGGGCTGAACGCGTTCGAGACCGGCCTGGCGACACTGCCCGCGGCCGCTGGGATGATCCTGATCACGCCCGCGATCACGCCGATCGCGCTGCGGATCGGCGCCGGCCGGGCAATCGCGCTCGGCTTCGCGCTGGCCACGATCGGGTTCGTCGCGCTCGCGTTCGTCGAGTCCTCGTGGGCGTACGGCGCCTTCGTTCTCCCGCTGATCGCGCTTGCGGTCGGGCTCGGGATCGCGAACGGGCCGGCCTCGTCCGGGTCGACGTCGTCGGTCTCCGCCGACCAGGTCGGAGCGGCGTCGGGGATCTCGAACATGGCGCGTTACGTGGGAGCCGCCGTCGCCGTCGCGGCCGTCGCGATGGTCAACAACGCGGTCGCGAACAACCACCTCGAGGCCGGCGACTCCCGCCCCGACGCGCTCGCGGCCGGCCTCTCGAGGGCGTCGCTCTTCATGGCGATCTGGGCCGCTGCGGGTGTTGCGCTGATCGTGCTGATGCGACGGCACCGGGTCGCGAGGACCCGCACGGTCGATCTCGCCGCCGCAGCGGCGGTGACGACGCACACGATCCCGGCGCTTCCGGCGCCCGAGCACTAGGCGGACCGGCCTTCCGTCAGCGCAGAGCGCGTGGCAACTGGAGCGGCAGCAGCGCCCAACAGACGAGCTCACGGACGAGCAGCAGCCTTGGCCGCGGGCCCCCCGCCGTCTCCACCGAGAGCCGGATTCCCGAGTCACGTAACGCGGCGCCGACCAGGAGCCGGGCCCGCGCGCGATGCCAGGGCGAGGTCACGACCACGACCTCCTCGGCACCGAGCTCCCGTGCCGCCGCCGCGATGTTCGCTGCGTTCTGGGCCGTGGAGCGCGCCTCGGAATCGCAGATGAGAGGGACGTCCGGCCCCGCCCACGCGGAACGCATCGCGTCGGCCTCGCTGTAGCCCGACAATACGACGGCTTGCGCGCCTTTCGCCAGCCGTTGAGCGTGAGCCAGGCGGTCGGCGCAGATCGGATGCAGCTCTCCCGTTCGCCGGCGGGAGTAGCCGAGGACGCCGACGACTCGCTTCATGACCTGCGGCGACGGAGGAGCTCGGCCGTGATCAGCGCCCCGGCAACGGTGAAGACGAGAACGATCGCCTTCTTCCCCTGGAGCTTCGACTCGCCGCTCTCCCGTTCACGCATCTCGACCGGCACTTCGGTCACGCGCAGGCCCTCGTCGTGCAGTCGCAAGATGCCCTCCACCTCGGGGGCGCCGCTCGAGTACGGGCGAGCGAGCAGCGGCATCGCCCGTGCGTTGACGGCGTACATGCCGCTCGTCGCGTCGTGGAACGGCTGGTCGAGGACGACTTCGATCGAGCGTCGCAGGATCCCGGTTCCGAGCCGCCTGGCCGCGCTCGACTCGTAGCGCTCGCGGGAGAAGCCGTTGCCGCCGGCGCTTGCGAATCGCGACCCGACTGCGACGTCCCACCGGTCGGAGCGCACGAGCTCGAGCAGCCTGCGCAGCTCGGCGACCGGGTGCTGGCCGTCCGCATCGACCCGGCCGCAGTACGCGTAGCCGTGCTCCGCGGCGTAGCCGTAGCCGGCCGCGATCGCGGCCCTCAAGCCACGGTTCTCGCCGAACGAGAGGACCTGGGCACCGTGCTCTCGCGCGACGTCGGCCGTCCCGTCGGTCGAGCCGTCGTCGACGACGAGGACCTGAGCCTCCGGCAGGTCCCTCTTCAGCTCGGCGAGGACTCCGGGCAGGCTCTCCTGCTCGTTCCAGGCCGGGATGAAGACGAGCGTTTCGCGAGTCGTGGCCACGAGCGGAGGCTACTCACACTCACGTGGCCGAGCTTGACCGGGTTGAGGATCGACCGCGCGGTGACAACCAGAGGAGAGAGGAAAGGAGCGAAAGATGAAGATTCTCATCACCGGAGGAACCGGACATCTGGGCCGGGTGGTCGTGGCCCAGCTGCAGCAAGACGGGCATGACGTTCGCGTCCTGGCACGGCAGCCGGGCGACGACGGCGCCGTTGAGTGGGCTCAGGGCGACCTCGCCACGGGCGAGGGCGTCCAGGCCGCCGTGAACGGCGTGGAGACCGTGATCCACGCGGCGACGAACTCGCCGGTCGCCCAGCGCGGAGCGTTTCGGCCGCTCGACTTCTTCCGCTCGCCGACGGACGTCGACGTCGAGGGGACGCGCGCATTGCTCGAAGCCGCGAAGAAGAGCTCCGTCGACCACTTCATCCACGTCTCGATCGTGGGTCTCGAGCACATGGCCCGCATCAGTCCTTACTCGCGCGTGAAGCTCGAGGCGGAGCAGGTCGTGAAAGCCTCCGACGTACCATGGTCGATCGTGCGCGCGACGCCGTTCTACTGGCTGCTCGACAGGATGCTCGCGAAGATGACACGGCGGTCGCCGGTGCTGCTGCCGGCGAGCGTCCACATGCAGGCAGTCGACTCGGACGAGTTCGCGCGCTTCGTGGCCGAGTGCGTGAGCGACGGCCGCCGTGGCGAGCGCGAGGACTTCGCGGGGCCCGAGGCGCTCACGTGGCGCGGCCTCGCCGAGCAGTACCTGGCGGCGCGGGGGCGCACGCGGCGGATCTTGAAGGCGCCGCTCCCCGGCCGGGTCACGTCCGCGCTCGAAGCGGGGAGCACGTCGGCCGATGCGCCTCTGGGCAGGACGACCTGGGCGGAGTGGCTTAGACGCTCCTCCGCCCGGCCGGCGGCGTCGGCCTAGGCCGCCTCGGCCACATCGGAGTCGCCGAGCTCCGACGCGAGCTGCTCCATGGCTTCGCCTTCGAGCTGGCGAACGCGCTCGCGGGAGATGCCGAGCTCCTTGCCGATCGCCTCGAGCGGCTGCGGGTCGCCGTCGAGCCCGAAGCGCAGCTCGAGGACGCGCCGCTCCCGCTCGGGCAGGCTCGCGACCGCGCGCCGCACCTCGAGCCGCCGAAGCGAGTCGACGGCCTCTCCGGCCGGGTCGTCCGCGGTCGGGTCGCCGAAGAGATCGCCGAGCTCGGCCTCCTCTTCCGAGCCGACGCGCTGGTTCAGCGAGACGGGCGCGTCCGCGGCATCGAGGGCTTCCTCGACGTGCTGGAGCGACAGGGCCGACGCCTTCGCCAGCTCCTCACGCGTCGGCTCGCGGTCGAGCTTTGCCAGCAGCTCGTTGCGGACCCGTGCGAGCTTGAGTCGCCGCTCGTGCACGTGCGCGGGCACGCGAATCGTCTTGGCCTGCCCCGCGATCGCACGCTGGCACGCCTGGCGGATCCACCAGGTCGCGTAGGTCGAGAACTTGAAGCCCTTGCGCCAGTCGAACTTCTCGACGGCGCGGTTCAGCCCGATCGTGCCTTCCTGGATCAGGTCGAGCAGGGACAGGTCGTGTCCCTGGTAGCGCCTCGCGATCGAGATCACGAGCCGCAGGTTGGAGTTGATCATGCGCTCCTTGGCGGCCCGGTCGCCTCGCTCGACCCGCTTGGCGAGCGCGACTTCCTCGGCCGCGGTCAGCAGCGGATAGCGACCGATCTGGTTCATGAAGAGGGTCATCGCATCCGTCGACGACGGGCTCTCCACGGGCACGCTCGCGGGCGCCGCGACGTCGACCTCGCGCGCCTCGAGCTCGGACCGCAGCGCGGCCACCTCGTCGTCGGCGAGGTCGTGCTCGGCTGCGAACGCCTCGAGAGCGCTCTCCTCGATCGTCCCGCGCTCCTCGGAATCGTCGAGGAACGCCTGGACCGGCTCTTCGAAGACGACGCTCAGGATCGCCACTTCCTCTCGAAGCGCTCGACGCGGCTGCCCCTCGACACGCTCCGTTCCACCCCGGTGTACGCGGGATGGCATTTCGAGCACGTGTCGACGACGAGCTCGCTCCGAGTCGAGCGCGTGGTGAATGTCTCGCCGCACGAGGTGCAGCGGACGGTTGCGAGCATCAGCTCCGGGTGGATCTGCTTCAAGAAAATCGCCTCCTAAGGTGGTTCGGGCGCCGGGTCCCGAGGGACGGCGCCGTCATAGATAAGAACGCGTTGAGCGGGGAAATATTCCGTGCTACGGGGCCCGGAGCGGATGCTGCTCGGCGGGAAGGACGTCCGCGACGATCCGCAGCTGCTGCTCGCCGACCGAGCCGCTGATCTCCCAGCAGCCCGGCGCGGGGACGAGGATCGAGCTCGGCTGGTAGCCGAAGCCCTCGTAGCCCGGAGCGACTTCGGCCGAGAGTGCGCCGCCTGCGTCGTCGAGGCTGCGCCCCTCGATTCGGAGCTCGCCCGAAAGCTCGGTGAACCAGAGCACCTTCAGCGCCGGCTCGCCGGCGTACCAGTGTCCGTCGTAGGGCGGGGCGAGGCCGGCCCAGATTCCGGCGGCGTGGTACCAGGAGCGCGTGAACGAGGCGGTGTGCTCGTCCGGCGGCTGCAGGTCGGAGAACGGGGTCGCGGCGCAGCTCACTGCTCGTCTACGGCGACGCCCTCCGGCGTCGACGGCGCGAGCGGCTCCCAATGGCGGATCGTGCCGATCCACGGCTTGCTCATCGACGAGGTCCCGGCCAGCCGGAAGACGCCGGACCAGGTCTCGGCCTTCTTGCGGATCGTCCAGCGGACCGCGTTCGAGTGCTCGTCGAGCGTCGTGAACTGCAGCAGGGCGAGCTGGTTCTCCCAGACGGAGACGATCAGCAGGGTCGCGTTCCGCCGAATTCGCACGTGCACCTCGACGAGCCCCGGAATCGTTCTGCGTCCGATCCGGCGGAGCCTCCGGAAGCGGCGGACCGCGCCCGGCAGCGAGCGCCAGCTCGGGAACCTGATCCTGGTCACGACGCAGACCGGCTCTTCGGCCGAGATCACGGCCATGTTGCCCCCCACGTGAGGATGAGGAGCGAGGCGAAGCCGAGGAAGCCGACCGACACGAGCCTGACGGTCGCGGCGGCGTGGAGCAGCCCGAGCCCGGGCGACGTCGTCGAGGGCGTGCTCCATGCTTGCGCGACGACCGCGGCCGCGAACGCCACCCCGAGCCCGAGCCCGTAGAACGCGAGCGCAAGCGGTGCGAGGACCGGCGAGACGAATGCGGCGACGAACAGCACCATCAACCAGTACAGCGAGCTGAGCCGGATCGTCGAGAACCCAAGGCCGAGATCGAATCCCCAGAACTTCCAGACGGACCGTGGGCCGCGTTGCAGGTACCACGTCGAACAGGTCTGCCGGCGGAGCGTGGGCGAGCGCAGGCCGAGCAGCCCCAGGTCGGCCACGAGCAGGACGGCACCCGCGACGCCGACC
This sequence comes from Gaiellaceae bacterium, assembly GCA_036558065.1. Lineage (GTDB taxonomy): Bacteria > Actinomycetota > Thermoleophilia > Gaiellales > Gaiellaceae > VAXT01. Next base: position 15,360 of record DATBGG010000092.1, read on the forward strand.
GCGATCGCGAGCGTGCGCTCGTCGAAGACGCTCTGGACGACGCCTCCGATCAGGCCGACGACGACGCCCGTCAGCGCGGCGCCCAGGATCGCGGCGGCCGCGAAGATCGCGACCGACGAGACCGAACCTCGCAGCTCACGCTTCCCCTGCACGAGGGGACCGATGACGCCGATCATCGACGCCCCTCAGGGGCTGCAGAGCTGCGGGAGCGCGGCCAGGAACGCCAGCGCGCACGCCGTGCCGAGCAACTAGACCGGCCTGTGCGGGTTCACGTAACGGCTGTTCGTCTCGAGCTGGACGACGGCGCCGCACGAGCATCCGCTGCACGAGCTGCCGGAGTAGCACTCGCCGCAGATCCACACGTGATGCGCCGCATCGGTGCAGTACCAGGCCCAACGGGTGCAGCCCGAGGCGCAGTCGTAACCGCGACCGCTGCAGTTCGGACACTGGGTCTGGTAGGCGAGGACGCAGCAGCCGGCTCCAGCGCGCGCCTCGCTGACACGCGCAAGCCCTGTGGCGGCCACGGCCACCCCGAGGCACGCCTTCGCCGCGCGCGAGAGCGCACGACGGCGCGTCGTCTTCGACGTCTCGACCTCGTCGCTGAGTTGTTCGAACCGTTGGTAGAGCGTCACCTGAAACCTCCCACTAGGTCGGGGTCGAAACCGGAGTGTCGGCCGTCGGCGCATCATCTCCTGTCGGCGCCTCCAGCGTGTCGAGGAGCTGCTGGAGCTGACGCGCGTTCCGGACGACGGCGCCTTCGCTGATGATTCCCTGGCGAATGACCACGGCCGCGGGCCGCGTGGCGATCCCGACGGCGGCTCCGTACTCGCCCTCGAGATCGACCGTGACCTCGTCTCTCGCCAGGCCCGCATCGGCGAGCATGTCAGTCACCTCGTCGTGGTTGCGCGCCTGAAGGATCGTGACGATCCTCAGACGGTCGAACTGGGCGACGAGGTCTCGCAGCCCCGACGCCACGGCCCTGCACGTCGAGCAGTCCGAGCTGAGCAGCAGTACGACGCCGTCTCCGGCCGTGCCGTTCTCGGACCAGGCGGCTCGAACGGGATCGGGGATCGGCTTCCCCGCGAGCGCTCCCACGCTGACCGGGACCGGCTTGTCGTCGAAGTCGAGCTCCCTGCGGATCTGCGAGATCTGGCGAACGGCCTCGAGGAGGACGAGCCCCTGGAAGACGACGAAGGCCCAGAGGACGACGACGTTGACGACGAGGAAGGTCGTCACCGGGCGGCCCTCCGAGCGGGCTCCGCGAGCTCCCGTTCGAGCACTCGCCGCTGCCGGACGATGCTCGCCAGGTTCCCGGCGGCCAGCAGCCACCGCCCGCCCATCACGGCGGCCATCCCGAGCGTCACCGCGAGCGGCAGCTCACCGGCGGAGAGCGACGGCTCGGTGGCCTGGAGCAGGACCAGGTAGACGAG
>DATBGG010000093.1:0-1823 GCA_036558065.1 Gaiellaceae bacterium
AAACGGAACACGCGCGAGACGTCACTGGCGAAGTGGCATGCGACTGAGTCCGCGTTCCGGGCGGCGCATCTCGCGATCCAGGTGCACGGCGCGTACGGGTACTCGGCGGAGTACGGGATCGAGCGCTACTTCCGGAATGCACGCGCGCCGATCATCTACGAGGGCACGACCCAGGTGCACAAGATGATGCAGGCCGAGCACGCGCTCGGGTACCGGGCGCTGAACGGGCGTGACGGAGACGTCTCGCCGATCGCAGCGTGGGCCCCGGCGCTGGCCGCCCGCGGCTAGAGAATCCCCGGCAGTGACGAGGGGGATCGCCGCTCAGCTCAGGCTCGCGGTCGTGGCCGCGACCGTCCTCTTCTTGACCGGAGCGAGCGCTCCGGCCGCGACGATCTCGCAGTTCATGGCCTTCACCCGAGCCGACGGCGCGCTCTTCGTGCGCCAAGCCGTTCGGACGACACGTGTCGCTCCTCGCGCCGAGGAGTTCTCGTGGTCGCCCGACGGGCGGCGGCTCGCCTACGTGAACGGCGTCGGCGACGTCTTCGTCGTGGACGCGGACGGGACGCATCGTGGGCGGATCACACGCACACAGGCGAGCGAGCAGGCGGTCGACTGGTCGCCGGGCGGGCGCCAGTTCGTCGTCGAGCGCGGCTCGCGGCTGTACGTCGTCGCCGCGGATGGGCGTGACGAGCGGCTCCTGACCGCGGGAACCGAGCCCGCCTGGTCGCCCAGGCGGGGCAAGATCGCCTTCGTCCGTGGGCCGGCGGGCGGCGGAGACCTCTACGTCATCGACTCCACGAGCCGCGGACTGCGGCGTCTGACGACCTCCGACGCAATCGAGTCGGAGCCTTCGTGGTCACCGAACGGAAAGCAGCTCGCTTTCGTAGCGGACACGCTCGGGCAGACGGACCTCTTCATCGTCGATGTCCAGACCAAGCAGGTGCTCCAGTTGACGCAGGACGCCGTCGTCGAGAGCTCGCCCGTCTGGTCCGCGGACGGCGGGTCGATCCTCTACCTCGGCGATCGTGCCGCGGGCGGGCCGGTCTGGAGCGTTCCGGCGAGCGGTGGCGTCGCCACTCCTCTCGGAGGGCCGCCCGCCGCGACGAGCGTCCGGTTCCGCCCGAGTCTCTCTGCGGAGCTTCCGCCCGACTTCGACCAGCGAGCGCCCTCGGACCTGACGATCCAGTCGTCCCGGGGTCGCTACCTGCTCGGCTTCACCTCGGCGAGCGACAACGTCGGCCTCGGTCCTTTGTCGATCACTGCTTCCCGGCCGAGCACGGCCGTGCCGACGATGCGTGCGGCGCAGCAGGTGCGCACCTCGTACGGCGGCTCTCGCACATACCCGCGGATCGGCGTCCTCAGGTTCGTCATCGCCCCGCCGCACATGCACTGGCACCTGATGGACTTCCAGCGCTACGAGCTGCGGCGCGCCGCCGACCACGCGGTCATCGTCCGCGACCGGAAGTCGGGCTTCTGCCTCGCCGACCATTGGGGCGAGCTCCAGGGCTACGTCCCGGGCAAGCCGGGCCATCCGGTCTTCACGTCGAACTGCGGCCAGCTCGAGCCGCTCTCGCTCGCGGTCTCCGAAGGCACGTCGGTCGGCTACACCGACCGCTATCCCGCGTTCTTCCACGGCCAGGACGTCGACGTCACGAACGTCCAGCCGGGCATCTACGTGCTCGTGCATCGCACGAACCCGAGACTGCGCCTTCGCGAGCTGCGGTACGAGAACAACGCGTCGTCGGTGCTGATCCGGCTGAGCCGGCCCTCGGGCCGCCCGGCGGTCAAGGTGCTCGACGTCTGCACGACGTCGGAGTGGTGCG
>DATBGG010000094.1:0-7361 GCA_036558065.1 Gaiellaceae bacterium
CGCGAGCGCGTCAAGCTCGTTCGAGCCGGACGCGAGCGCACATACGTCCAGCTCCGGGCTCCCATCGATGATGTCGAGTGCCTGGCGCCCGATCGACCCGGTGGCGCCCAGGACCGCAATTCGCTTCACGCTGAAATTGTAGGCGGACTCTTGCTAGGTGAACGCGAGGATGACGTAGTACGCGGCGACCCAGGCGAAGAGCAAGGCGTCGATGCGGTCGAGCACCCCACCGTGGCCGCCGAGCAGCCGCCCCGAGTCCTTCACGTCCGCGTCGCGCTTGAGCGCCGACTCGAACAGGTCGCCGAGCGGCGCGGCGACCGCGATCACCGCTCCGAGGGCGAGCGACTCCGGGATCGAGAGGAAGCTCTGCTTGTAGAGGGCGATGAAGGTGACCGCGATCGTCGCGGCCGTGCCCGCGATCAGGCCCTCCCAGGTCTTCCCCGGCGAGACGGTCGGCGCGAGCTTGTGGCGCCCGAAGAGCAGCCCGATGAAGTACGCGCCCGCATCGCCGGCCCAGACGGCGAGGATCACCGTGTAGATGGCGAGCACGCCGTGGTCGTCGAGATCGCGCAGGAGCAGCGCGTGTGCCAGGCCCACGGCCACCCAGACGACTCCGAGGAGCGTCACTCCGACCGACGCGGCCCCGGCGGCGCCCTTGGAGACGAAGGCGAACGCGAGCGTTGCGAAGAGCCCCGCGAGCGCCCACTCGGCGCCTCCGAGCTCAGCGCCGAGAAGCGTCCCGATCGCCCCGAGATAGCCCGCGAGCACGACAGGCCTCAGCGTCCTGGTCATCCAGTACAGCTCGTGCAACGCGAAGAGCGCTGCGGCGAGGGCCAGCCCGAACAGCGCCCAGCCGCCGAGATAGACCAGCCAGAGGACGAGCGGGATCCCGGCGAGCGAGATCAGGATGCGCGACCAGAACGAGCTCATCGACCGCCGAACCGCCGCTGCCTGCCCGCGTAGGCCGCGACCGCCCGGCGCAGGTCGTCCTCGCCGAAGTCCGGCCAGAGCGTCTCCGCGAAGAAGAACTCGGCGTACGCGAGCTGCCAGAGCAGGAAGTTCGACATCCGGAGCTCGCCGGACGTGCGGATCACCAGGTCGGGGTCGGGCATGTCGGGGGCGTACAAGTAAACAGCGAACACGTCCTCGCTGACCTCGTCCGGGCGGATGCCCGCCTCGATCATCCCGCGCGCCGCGTCTGCCAGCTCGGCGCGCCCGCCGTAGTCGAACGCGATCCAGAGCTGCAGCCGGTCCCGGTCGGCCGTCTCGCGCTCGAGCGTCTCCATCCGCTCCCGCAGGTCCTCGGGGGCTCGGTCCCGCCTGCCGATGAACCGCGTCCGCACACCCTGCGCCGCCAGGTCCGGAAGCTCGCGCTCGATCGTCTCGTGGAAGATCTCCATCAGCGAGTCGACCTCCGGCGGCGGCCGGAGCCAGTTCTCGGTCGAGAACGCGTAGACGGTCAGCGACTCGATGCCGAGGTCGATCGCGGCCTCGACGGTGCGGCGTAGCGCTCGAGTCCCCTCCCGGTGGCCGGCCTCGACCGGAAGACCGCGCGCCGCGGCCCAGCGCCCGTTTCCGTCGAGGATGATCGCCACGGCCCGCGGCACCTCGCCCGGCTCGATCTCAGGCGGGCGACGGAAAGCGCCGCGAATCCGCTCGAGCAGGGTCAGACCTCTGTGATCTCTGTCTCTTTGCGCCTGAGCAGGTCGTCGATCTTGCTCGTGTGCTCGTCGGTGAGCTTCTGGACGTGCTCCTCGGCTCGGCGCTCGTCGTCCTCGCCGACGTTGCCGTTCGTCTTCAGCTCCTTCAGGTGCTTGTCCGCGTCGCGCCGGACGTTGCGGATCGCGACCTTCCCGTCCTCGGCGATCTGGCGGACGACCTTCACGAGCTCCTTGCGGCGCTCCTCGGTCAGCTGCGGGATCGGGAGACGGATCACCTTGCCGTCGTTGGACGGCGTCAGCCCGAGCTCCGACTCCTGGATCGAACGCTCGATGTCTTTGATCGAGCTCGGGTCGAAGGGCTGGACGGTGAGCATGCGCGGCTCCGGGACGTTGATCGTCGCCAGCTGCTTGAGCGGCGTCTTCTGGCCGTAGTAGTCGACGTTGATGCGGTCGAGAAGCGCGGCCGATGCCCGCCCGGTGCGGACGGTGTTGAACTCGACCTGGGTCGACTCCACGGACTTGTCCATGCGTCGGGTCGCATCGGTGATCAGCTCGTCAATGCCGCCGTTGCTCACGCTCTCTCCTTGTCGGTTCGGATGATTGTGCCGACCCGCTCGCCGGAAAGCACGCGCTTGACGTTGCCGTTCTCGAGCCCGAAGACGTAGATCGGCAGGCCGTTCTCCATGCAGAGCGAGAGCGCGGTCACGTCCATCACCTCGAGACCGCGCTCGATCGCCTCGAGATGCGTGAGCTCGGGGAGCAGCTCGGCGCCCGGCTCGACGCGAGGATCGGCGTCGTAGACGCCGTCCACGCCGTGCTTCGCCATCAGGATCGCGTCCGCGTTGACCTCGAGCGCCCGCAGCGCGGCCGCGGTGTCGGTCGTGAAGAACGGGTTGCCGGTCCCCGCCGCGAAGATCACGATCCGGCCCTTCTCGAGGTGCCTGATCCCGCGGCGGCGGATGTACGGCTCGGCCACCTCGGCCACGCCGATCGCGGACAGGATGCGCGTGTGCGCTCCGAGCCGCTCCAGCACGTCCTGGAGCGCGAGCGCGTTGAGGAGCGTGGCGAGCATGCCCGCGTAGTCCGCCGTCGCCCGGTCCATCCCCTCGGCCGCCGCGGACATGCCCCGATAGATGTTCCCCGCCCCGACCACGATCGCGATCTCGACGCCGGTCTGCTGGCAGTCGACGATTTCCTTCCCGATCGCCTCGATCGTCGGCAGGTCGAGCCCGAACTCCCCGTCGCCCATGAGCGACTCGCCGGAGAGCTTGAGCAGGATCCGGTGGAACGCAGTGCTGCCGTCGGCGCTCGGAGCCGCGCTCTCCTCCTCGCGGACGGTCACTCTGCGAGGGCGTAGCGCTCGAACTCGAGCAGCTTGACGCCTTCCTCCTCAAGCGCCTGTCCAACCGTCTTCTTCGGCTCGTGGATCCAAGCCTGCTCGGCGAGGACGATCTCCCCGAAAAAGCGCTTGCCGAGCATGCCTTCCACGATCTTCTCACGCGCCTGCTCGGGCTTCGACTCGACCTCAGGAAGCTTCTCGTAGACGCTCCGCTCGCCGGCGATCTCGTCCTCGGGCACCTCGTCGCGCGTGGCGTAGCGGGGCGCCGCGAAGGCGATGTGCATCGCGAGTCGGCGGACGGCTTCAGGAGACCCTTCGGCGCGGACGAGCACGCCGATCTTGTTCGCCGGCGGGTGGACGTACGCTGCGAGCGCGTCGCCCTCCCCGCTCTCGAAGCGGGCCGCGCCGCGGACGATGACGTTCTCGCCGATCTTGCCGATCAGCTCGGTGCGCGCCTCCTCGAGCGACTCGACCGCCTCGGGCCCGTCCTTCTCGACCGTGTCCAGCACGCGCTCCGCGAACGCCCGGAACTCGTCGTTCTTCGAGACGGGCTCCGTCTCCGAGCCGACGGCGACGATCGTCCCCGTCGAGTCGTCGATCCGCGTGAGCACGACGCCTTCGGGCGTCTGGTTTCCCGCGCGCTTGTTCGCCTGGGCCATGCCGCGCTCGCGCAGGAGCTGCTTGGCAGCCTCGATGTCGCCGTCCGTGTCCTGCAGCGCGCGCTTCGTGTCCATCATCGGCGCGCCGGTCATCTCGCGCAGCTGACGGACCTGATCCGCTGTGATCTGGGTCATTCGGCCGGCACCCCTTCCGCCTCGGCGGGAGCTTCGGCCGGGACCGCTTCCGGCTCCGCGGGAGCCTCGGCGGTCGGCGCCTCCTCGGCGGCCTCCGGCTGTGGCTCCGGCTCCGCGGCAGGAGCCGCCTCGGCCTGGAACTCCTCCGGCTTGACCTTCTGCCGTCCGGCTTCGATCGCCTCGGAGATCGTCCGGATCACGAGGTCGGCCGACTTGATCGCGTCGTCGTTGCCCGGAATCACGTAGTCCGCCTCGTCGGGATCGCAGTTCGTGTCGACGAGCGCGATCACAGGAAGCCCGAGCCGGCGTGCCTCGCGCACCGCGATCGCCTCTTTGCGGAGGTCGACGACGAGCATGGCGTCCGGCTGGCGCTTCATGTCCGCGACGCCTCCGAGGTGGCTCTCGAGGCGCTCGAGCTCGGCGAGCATCGAGATCCGCTCCTTGGGCGGGAGCAGGTCGAGCTGGCCCTCTTCGTTCAGGCGCCGGAGCTCGTGCAGGCGGTCGATCCGCCCGGAGATCGTGCGCCAGTTGGTGAGCAGGCCGCCGAGCCAGCGGTGGTTCACGTAGGGCATGCCGACGCGCTTGGCCTGCTCCTCGATCGAGTCCTGCGCCTGCTTCTTGGTGCCGACGAAGAGCACCGTTCCACCTCGCTCGGCGAGGTTCCGCGCGAATGCCGCGGCCTCCTCGAGGAGCTGGAGCGTCTGCTCGAGGTCGATGATGTAGATGCCGCCCCGCTCGCCGAAGATGAAGCGGCGCATCTTGGGATCCCAGCGTCGAGTCTGGTGGCCGAAATGGACTCCGGCCTCCAGGAGCTCTCGCATCGTCACGACTGCCAAAACTGCCTCCTAATGGTTGTTTTCGTTACAGCCGGCGGCGCTGGATGGAACCGCTCGTAGCGAGCGGCACCCCCATCCACCGTCCCGCCGGGACGGGTTACAGAGCGCAAGAAGTCTAGCCGGTGCCCCGCAACTGCCCCAGATACCCCCCCAGATCGTCCGGCAACGGCGATTCGGCCTCGATCCGGGCTCCGGTGAGCGGATGCTCGAACGCGAGCCGCTGGGCGTGCAGGAACTGTCTGCCGAGCGCCTTGTCGGGCACGCCGTAGACCGGGTCGCCCACGACCGGGAGGTCGATCGCGGCGAGATGGACGCGGATCTGGTGCGTCCGGCCCGTCTCGAGCCGGACCTCCAGGAGCGCGTGGCCGCCGAGGAGCTCCAGGACCGCGAAATGCGTGATCGCCTCGCGCGGCGCGTCGGTGTCGAGTGACCTGCGGGTCGGGTCGTCGCGGTCGCGGCCGATCGGAGCGTCGATCCGCCCGCGCCACGAGCGCGGATGGCCGCGGACGAGAGCGAGGTAGCTCCGCTCCAGCTTCCGCTCGCGCACGAGCTCCTGCAGCTTTTCGTACGCCTCCTCGGTGCGCGCGACGACGAGCAGGCCGGACGTGTCGCGGTCGAGGCGGTGCACGATGCCCGGACGGTCCTCCTCCCCACCCGCGGAGCGTCCGGCGAGCCCGTGGACCAGCGTGCCGCTCGCGTGCCCGGCGCCGGGATGGACGACCACTCCCGCCGGCTTGTCCACCACGAGCAGGTGCTCGTCCTCGTAGGCGACGCGGAACTCCACGTCTTCCGGCGCGATCGAAGTCGTCGGGGCGGCCGGAAGCTCGAAGTCCAGCTCCTCCCCGCCTTCGAGGCGGTAGCTCTTCGGCCGCGCCCGGCCGTCGACCAGGACGTGTCCGTTCTCGAGCATCCGCTCAGCCGCAGATCGAGACGCGACCTCGGGCACCTCCGCCAGGAAGCGATCGAGCCGCGTGCCCGCGGCCTCGTCCGGGACGCTAACCCTGGGCGTCGGAAACCGGTTGCGGCCGCGTGCGCGCGCGTTGCGGGAGCAGGAGCGCCGCGAGCAGGACGAGCACGCCGAGGACGATGAAGCTGTCGGCGAGGTTGAACGCGGGCCAGAAGCGCAGGTCGATGAAGTCGGTCACGTGCCCGAGGCGCACGCGGTCGAGGAGATTCGAGGCGCTCCCGCCGATCAAGAGCCCGAGCGCGATCGGCAGCACGGGATGCCTCGAGCCCGAGCGCGCGAAGAAGACGACCATCCAGGCGACTGCGATCGCCGTCAAGACCGTGACGATCGGGGTCGCGCTGGCAAACAGGCCGAACGCGATCCCGGAGTTCTGGACGTGGTGGATCGAGAGCGGCCCGACGACGTGACGTTCCGCATCGAGCGTGAGGTGGCTCGAGACGATGTGCTTCGTCAGCTGGTCGCCGGCAAGCGCGGCGAGCGCGATCGCGAGCAGGCCGACCCACTGCTGCGAGCGGGCATGGAGCGAGCGGCGAGCGCCGGCAAGAGGCGTCAGCGCATCGGTCGAAGACCCGACCCGGACGTCCATGCGCCGCGGCGCAGGCTCGCTCAACCTCGCTCCTCGAGCCGCTTGCAGTCGATGCAGTTCGTCGCCCATGGAATCGCCGCCAGGCGCTCCTCCGCGACCGGCTTCCCGCAGTTCACGCACGTTCCGTACGTACCCTCCTCGATCCGCTTCAACGCTGCGTCGATCGCCGACAGGACGTGCCCGGAGTTCTCCTCGAGCGTGTAGTCGATCTCGCGGTCGAGCGTTGCGGTCGCGGTCTCCGCCAGCGTGTTCTGGGTCTCGTCCTCGGTCTCGTCCTCGATCGAGCCTGGGTTCTCCTTGTGCAGGTACTCGATCGCGTCGAGCACGCGGCGGCGCTCCTCTTCGAGGAGCTCACGGAAGCGTTCGACGTCCACGGCCACTACGGCAAGTCTAGTCCGCCGCTAGGCCGCCTCGGCGCTCTCAGGTTCGTCCGCTTCGTCATCGCCTTCCAACTCGTCTGTGATCGCGAGCGCGGAGCGCAGGAGCGACCTGATACGGGCTGATTCCCCGCGCAGGTGCTCTCGCTCGGCGAGCGCGCGCTGCTTGATCAGGCGGGCCTCGGCGTGCGCCTCGCTGAGGAGCACGTCCGCTTCGCGCCGAGCCTGATCCTTCAGCTCCTGTGCGCTGCGTTCCGCGGAGACGAGCGTCTTGCGGAGAAGCGTCTCGAGGTCCCGGTAGCGGGCGATGTCCGACTCGAGCCGTTCGAGCTTGTCCTGGAGGTCGGCCCGTTCGCGCCAGACCTCCTCGAAGCTCTGGACGATCTCGTCGAGCAGCCGGTCGGTCGCGCCGGCCCGGTATCCCCAGAAGCCGCGTCCTAGCTTGACGTGGCGGATTTCGACAGGTGTCAGAGCCATGTCTTCACCTCCTCTCAGTGGAATCGGTCGAGGATCGAGTTGATGACGCGGTCGATGAGGCCGAGCGCCAGGATGCCGACGATCGGCGAGAGGTCGAGGGGGCCGAATGGCGGCAGCAGGCGCCGGAAGATGCGGAGATAGGGCTCCGAGACGTCGTACAGGAACCGCTGGACCCGGTTCAGCCAGAGCGAGTACGGCAGCCGGAACCAGGAGAGCAGGATGTACGCGATCAGGACGAGGACGTACACGAGGATGAACACGTGCACGAAGTTCTGGATCGACGAGATCGCGTCGGCCAGTACGAGCCATCCGCCCATGCGGCGG
>DATBGG010000095.1:0-5304 GCA_036558065.1 Gaiellaceae bacterium
GGATCCGGCAGAGGTGGCGGCAGCGGCCCAGGCGGTCGGCGCCCACGAGTTCGTCCTCGCGCTCGAGGACGGCTACGACACGAACCTCCAGGAGCGCGGCACACGCCTCTCGCTCGGCCAGAGACAGCTGATCGCCTTCGCGCGGGCACTTCTCGCGAATCCTCGGATCCTGATCCTGGACGAGGCGACGTCGTCGGTCGACATCGGCACCGAGCGCCGGATCGAAGCCGCGCTGCGCACGCTCCTCGCCGACCGGACGGCGTTCGTGATCGCGCACCGGCTGTCGACGATCCGCGACGCCGACCTGATCGTCGTCCTCGAGCACGGCCGGGTCGTGGAGCAGGGCACACACGAGGAGCTGATGGCCCGGCGCGGCCTCTACACGTCGCTGTACGGAGACTGGGCCGAGGTCGCGTAGGCGGCGATGCCGCTGCCGCTGACAACCGAACGGCTTCGCCTGCGCGCGCCCACGGTCGGCGACCTCGACGCCTGGCACGCGATCTATGTGGACGCCGAGGAGGTCTGGTACGGGGCTCCGCGCTCGTCGTTCGCCGAGAACGGCGCCAAGCTCCTACGGCAGATCGCGCATTTCGAGCGCTACCGGTTCGGCATGTGCTCGGTCGAGCGCGACGGGGACACGATCGGCGCCGCCGGGCTCCAGCACCTCGAGGGCGGGCCGGAGATCGAGGTGGGCTACCGCTTTCTGAAGGAGCACTGGGGACACGGGTACGCGACCGAGGCCGCTCTCGCGTCGCTCGAGTGGGGCTTCGGAGAGCTCGGCCTCGACCGGATCGTCGCCGTCGCTCTCGAGTCCAACGTCGCGTCGAGACGCGTCCTCGAGAAGTGCGGGCTCGAGGAGATCGGTCTCACGCACGTGTACGGCCTCGAGCACGTGAAGTACGAGATCCGCCGCTAGAATTCGGGGCCGTTGCGGGGTCGTCTAACGGTAGGACGCCCGGCTCTGGACCGGGTAGTCTAGGTTCGAATCCTAGCCCCGCAGTACGCCCTCGCCTTCGGCTTGGGCTCCGCGGAGGAACCCCTGGTTTCCCCCGCGTGCCCCCTCCTTTAGAGCGTGATCGTTCTTCGATCGTCGGCGGAGCCGCCACTTGGACGGGGTCCGTCGCTCGGTCTTGGTGGTTGTGTGCCTCCCGCCGGGGCAAGCCCGGCTCCGGCGGCGAACGTGGTTGGTCTCCGCGGGCGGCCTTTTCGGGTAGTCGCGGCTGTCTACCTCGTTTGAGGGACGCCTCTGGGCCTTTCGCGGTCGATATCCGGAGCAGGTTTCCGTAAGGAACGACCGGGAACGGCATCTATGACAGCGATGACTGCGACAACCCTGGGCACGATCCTTCTCGTCGTCAGCGTGCTCGTGCTCGTCTGGGGCTTCCCCAACCTGCCCCGCCGCTAGCGATCGTCTGAGCACGTCCGAGTTGTGCGAGAGCGCGCTTCTCGTACACACTCGACGCGATGGCTGCTGCCACGCGTTCCGGCACGCGGCTGCGGGTTGCGCTCTTCCTCGCAGTCGGGACGGCGATGACCGGCCTCGGCCTGCTGGCATACGGGACGAACGTCTTCCGCGACCTCGACCTGCAATCGGTCGACGCCCGATTCACGATCCGCGGCGGCCAGGGAGCGCCGGAGGACATCGTCCTCGTCAAGGTCGACGACAAGACGTTCAGCGACCTGCAGATCCGGGAGGACCAGTTCCGGCCGCTGCACGCGCAGCTGATCGACCGCCTGAAGCGGAACGGCGCGAAGGTGATCGTCTACGACTTCCAGTTCACCGAGCCCTCGGACAAGGAGCACATAGAGGACGACAACAAGCTGATCACGGCAGTGGCCGACGCGGGGAACCTCGTCCTGGCCACGACCGAGGTCAACAAGAACGGGAGCACGAACGTCTTCGGCGGCGACGAGACCCTCCGGTCGATCGGAGCCCGGGTCGGCAACGGGAACTTCCCACCCGACCCAGGTGGATACGACCGCCGGATGCGCTACCGGATCGACAAGCTCAAGACGCTGGCCGTCGTCACGGCCGAGCGAGCCACCGGAAAGCCGGTCAAGCCGTTCGGGACGACGTGGATCGACTACCGCGGCGGCGTCGCGACGTTCAAGAACGTCTCGTTCTCGGATGCGCTTCGCGGCAAGGTGCCGCCCAGCTTCTTCCGCGACAAGATCGTCGTCGTCGGCCCGTGGGCGTCGACGTACCAGGACCTCCACCCGGTCTCGTTCGGGAACGACCTGATGCCCGGCCCGGAGATCCAGGCGAACGCGATCTCGACCGTTCTTCGCGGCCACCCGCTGAACAGCGTCCCCGGCTGGATCAACCTCGTCCTGATCGTGGGCCTGGGAATGCTCGCGCCGCTCTCCGGCCTGCGCTTCTCACTCCGCGGGACGCTCCTGATCTCGCTCGTAGCCGCCGCGCTGTTCCTCGTGCTTACACAGTGGTCGTTCCAGCAAGGGTGGATCATCTCGTTCGTCTATCCGTTCGGAACGCTCGTCCTCTCGTCGGTCGGAGCGCTCGGGGCGCACTACCTCTTGGCCGCGTTCGAACGTGAGCGCGTGCGCGACGTCTTCTCGCGGTTCGTCCCGGAGGCCGTCGTCGACCAGGTGCTCGCGCGAACCGACCAGGACCTGCGGCTCGGCGGCGTCTCGCTGGAGAGCACCGTCATGTTCACCGACCTGCGCGGCTTCACGACGTTCTCCGAGGCGCTTCCGCCGGCGCGCGTGATCGAGTGCCTGAACGTGTACCTCTCGGAGATGACCGACGCGATCCAGGAGCACGGCGGCACGCTCGTCTCCTACGAAGGGGACGGGATCATGGCCGTCTTCGGCGCGCCGATCGAGCAGCCCGACCACGCCGACCGCGCGATCGCCGCCTCGCGCGAGATGCTCACCGAGCGCCTCCCGAAGTGGAACCGGTGGCTCCGCGAGCAGGAGGTCAGCGACGGCTTCAAGATGGGCATCGGCCTGAACACGGGCATGGTCGTCTCCGGCAACGTCGGCTCCGAGCGCCGCCTCGAGTACACGGCGATCGGAGACACGACCAATACGGCCTCGCGCCTCCAGGGCATGACCAAGGGACAGTCCCACCTCCTGTTCTTCGCCGACACCACGAAGGAACGGCTCCAGAACGAGGTCGACGACATCGTGTTCATCGACGAGTTCGAGGTGCGCGGCCGGTCGCAGCCCGTGAAGATCTGGTCGATCGAGGACGCGAGCGATGCGTTGTTCGAGGAGCGGAAGGCCGCGGGTTACGGCGCCGCGGCCAAGTAGCTGCGGCCCGCGCGCACGTTGACGGTCTTGTGCCGGCGGAAGTCCTTGACCTTCACGATGCCGCGCTTCACGACCGTCAGCGTTCCGTTGCACTGATCCTGGACGAGCCACTTCGTCCCGCGCACGGTCGCCGAGCTGTACCGCCCCTTGGTCGTGAAGCGCCCCTTGCCGTTGCCCCAGAGCTTGCGGACCGGCTTCTTGCTCTTCGCCGCCGCGTCGTACGCGCTCAACCTACGCGCGCCGCAGGATCTGAAGTTGCCGCCCTGGAGGATCAGCGTCATGAACGCGTTCTTCGTCTTGGGCTGCGTGATCTTGAACTGGCCGCTGTAGAAGTTCGAGCTGTTCGTGCGGCCGGCGCCGAGCCCGGCGACGAGTGTGATCGTCCCCTTCGTCGCGTCGACCTGCGAGCCGACGGGGATCTCGGTCGCCCCCGTCACCTTGACGAACTGGTTCGTGCCCGGCTCCTTGACGAGGATCGTGCCTTGGACCTTGGAGATGCCGACGATCTTGCCCGGCTGCGGCGTCTCGACGACGTCCGTGTCACAGGAAGCGACGTCGCCGAGCGGCTCCTGATCGGGGACGCTCACCGCTTCGACCGAGACGATGTCCGTCAGATCCTCGCCGTCGGCCTGGTACGAGCCGTTGTACGTCCAGCTCTCGCCCGGGCTGAGTAGCCCGTCTCCGTCCGTGTCGCCGCCCGCGAAGGTCGGTGTGAAGTCGTCGTTGTCCTCGAGCGGCGTCCCGGCGTCGCCGAGGACTCCGCCGGCCGGGATGTCGATCTCCTGGTCACCTGTGTTTGCGATGACCGCCTGGATCTCGATCGTGGTGTTCGGCTGCACGCGGTGGGAGCAGGTCTGCGTGACGTTGATCGCGGCCGCGGTTGCTCGCTTGCCGGCGCCGTGCGCGGTTCCCGCCGCGAGGATCGACGCAGCGACGACTGCTCCGGCGGCCAGGGTTGCCGGAACCAGAAATCGTTTGAGGCTGCGCTGCTTCTTGCGATGCACGAGGTTTCCTCGCTCCGAGTAAAACTCGAAGAACCTTGCAGTTTTTACTCTTTAATCGCGCCCGACACAAATTTCGCGGTGACGGAAGGTCCTTGAGCGCCGTCCGCGAATCGGTGTAGTGTCCCGCTTCGCTCATGAAGCTTTCCGGTTCACAGGCCGTTGGTTCGCTCCCGCCGCTCGCCGACACGTGGCGGCGTTCGTTCGTCGAATTGCTCGGCACGTTCACGCTCGTCTTCATCGGAGCGGGGACGATCATGTCGCTCGGGCCCCAGGTCGACGCGGGAACGCTCGAGGTCGCCCTGGCGACCGGGCTCGCGATCGCGGTCATGGTCTCGGCCGTCGGGCACATCTCCGGCGGACACTTCAACCCGGCGATCACGTTCGGCTTCATGCTCACGCGCAGGATCTCGCTGCCGCTCGGGCTCTTCTACTGGGTCGCGCAGCTCCTCGGCGGTGTGCTCGCCGCGTTGCTGCTGCGCTGGATCTTCCCGGCAGCGAATCGCGACGCGGCGAATCTCGGCGCCCCGGCTCGCCATACGATCGATCTCGGCGCCGCGCTCGTCGTCGAGGCGATCGGGACGTTCTTCCTCGTCTGGGTCGTCTACGCGATGACGAGCGACCCACGCAGCACGTACAGCGCCGTCGCCGGCCTGTGCATCGGCCTCACGATCACGTTGGACATGCTGTTCGGGTACCCGCTCACAGGCGGCGCGTTCAACCCGGCTCGCGCCTTCGGGCCGCAGCTGGTCTCGAGCTCGTGGACGGACGCCTGGATCTGGTATGTCGGCCCGCTGGCCGGCGGTGCGATCGCAGCGCTCCTCTACGACGAGCTGTATTTACGCGCGGCGTCCCCCGCCGCCGTAGGGCCCCCGGAGACCGGTGTCGAAGAGCCCGGCCCAGGCGGCCAGGCGCTGGACGCCTAGCTCGAGCCCGCCGCTACAATCACGCCCACGGCGCATTCGTCTAGTGGCCTAGGACACCGCCCTCTCACGGCGGCGGCACGGGTTCGAATCCCGTATGCGCCTTC
>DATBGG010000096.1:0-3225 GCA_036558065.1 Gaiellaceae bacterium
CGGAAGTTCTTCTCGTTCGCGCGCTCGCGGCGGAACGCCTGGACGACGCGCATGCCGCTGATGTCCTCGGCCAGCGTGGCGGTGACGAGGCCGAGCCGCTCCCGCACCGCCCGGTACGCGCGCGCCGAGTAGATCCGGAAGAACGCCGTGGCGACGAACATGAACGGCAGGACGGTCATCGTCGCCAGCGCGAGTCGCCAGTCGAGGAAGAAGAGGATGACCGAGGTGCCGATCAGGAAGAGCGTGCTCTGGACGAGCGTCGTCACCCCGTCGGTCACGAGCTGGTCGAGCGCCTCGACGTCGTTCGTCAGCCGGCTGATGATCACGCCTGCGCGGTTGCGCTCGTAGAAGCCGAGCGAGAGCCGCTGGAGGTGGCGGAAGAGGGTGTTCCGCAGGTCGGCGAGGATCCGCTCGCCAGTCCAGCCGGTGAAGTACGTCTGCGCCGCGCTCGTGACCAGGTTCAGCGCACCCGCGAAGATGAAGAAGCCGACGACGATGCTGAGCGCGTGCAGGTCCTGCTTGCGGATGCCGTCGTCGATCGCGAGCTTCGCGAGATAGGGCGGGACGAGCGCGGTTGCTGTGGCGGCGAGCAGGAAGCCGAGCGCGAGAGCCGTCTGCCGTTTGTACGGCGCCGCCAGCCGGGCGAGCGTCGCCATTCGGCGCACGGTCTGCCGCCACGACCAGTCCTCGACCTTGGCGCCGCGCTGCTGCGTGAGGTGGCCGCCGGGCTGCCAGACCTTCATCCGGCCCTCGCTTCCACCCGCTCCGCGAATTCGCGCTCGAGCAGGCCGTGCTCGTGGATGTCGCGGTAGACCGGGTTCGTCTCCAGTAGCTCCGCGTCGGTGCCTCGGCCGACGATCCGTCCCTGGTCGAGGACGACGAGCTCGTCGGCGAGCGAGATCGTGGACAGGCGGTGCGCGATGATGATCGTCGTCCGGCCCCTCATCGCCTCGCGCAGGCCGAGCCGGATGCGCGCCTCGGTGGTGGCGTCGACCGAGGCCGTGGCGTCGTCGAGGATCAGGATCCGCGGCTCCATGACGAGCGCGCGGGCGATCGCGAGCCGCTGGCGCTGGCCGCCGGAGAGGGTGATCCCGCGCTCGCCGATCATCGTGTCGTACCCGTTCGGGAGGCGCTCGATGAACTCGTGCGCCTGTGCGAGGCCGGCGGCTCGTGCGATGTCCTCGTCGCTTGCGTCCGGGCGCCCGAAGCCGATGTTCTCCCGTACGGTCGCCGAGAAGAGGAACGGGTCCTGCGAGACGATTCCGATCTCGCGGCGGAGCGACTGGAGCTTGATCTCGCGCACGTCGATGCCGTCGATCGTGAGCCTCCCGCGTGAGACGTCGTAGAAGCGCGGGACGAGCGCCGCGAGCGTCGTCTTGCCCGAGCCGGTGTGGCCGATCAGCGCGACCGTCTTGCCCGGCTCGAGCTCGAGGTCGATCTCCTGGAGGACGGGCCGGTCCTGGGCGTACTCGAACCAGACGTGCTCGTAGCGGACACGTCCGTCGCCTTCGGGCATCTCCCGCGCGCCCGGGCGGTCGGCGATCTCCTCGTGCTCGTCCATGATCTCGAAGATGCGCTCGCCGGACGCGGTCGCGCGCTGCGACTGTCCGATCCACATGCCGAGCATCCGCAGCGGCATGACGAGCATCACGACGAGCACGTTGAAGAAGAAGAACGTGCCGATGTCGAGCGTCCCGTTCGCGACCATCCGCCCGCCGGCGAGCAGGACGCCGGCCTGCATGATCAGCGGCAGGAACGAGAGCAGCGGCACGTACACGGCGCGCTGCTTGTTCGCGTCGATCGAGCGCGAGAACACGCGCTCCGAGCGGTCGGCGAACTTCTCGAGCTCACTCTTCTCCTGCGCGAACGACTTGACGACGTGGACGCCGACGATGTTCTCCTCGGCGACTGTGGCGACGTCGGCCATCCGCTGCTGGACGTCGCGGAGCACCGGATGCGAGACGCTCGAGTAGCGGTACGCGATGACGACGATCAGCGGCGTCACGGCGGTTGTGACGAGCGCCAGCTCCCAGTTGACGAAGAACATGATCATGGTGGCGCCGACGATCGTCAGCACGTTCTGGAAGAAGAAGACGAGGCCGTAGCCGAGGAAGAAGCGGACTGTCTGGAGGTCGACGGTCGCGCGCGAGAGGAGCTGTCCGGTCTGGTGCCTGTCGTAGAAGCCGAACGAGAGGCGGAGCAGCTTCGCGTAGAGCGCGTTTCGCATGTCGAACTCGACGCCGAGCGCCTGGCGGCCGGAGATCAGGCGGCGGCCGGCCATGAAGATCGCCCGCGCGACGCCGACCGCGAGGACGAGGCCCGCGATCACGTACAGCTGGTCGTGGCTCGTGGCGTTGATCGCCTTCTCGAGGCCTGTTCCGGTGAGGTAGGCGATCGCGATTGCGGCCGCTTGAGAGCCGACCGCGAGCATGATCGAGACGGTCAGCGACCACTTGTACGGCTTGAGGAAGCCGAGCAGGCGAACGAACGTCTGGCGATAGGGCACTCGCGTTGCCACAGTCGAAATCTAGCCTTCGCTACTTGCGTACCCGACCGCGGCGTCGCGAGACTCGGGTGATGGGGACCGACTTTCCGCGAGAAGAAGCGTTCGACGAGGACTACCTCTACTTCTACGAGGAGCTGCTTACTCCGGAGCGGACCGCGGCCGAGGTCGAGCTCGTCTGGAGGCTGCTCGAGCTGGAGCCGGGGCTCGAGCTGCTCGACCTCGCGTGCGGGCACGGGCGGATCGCCAACGCGCTGGCCGAGCGCGGCGTGCGTGTCACCGGGCTCGACGCGACGCCGCTCTTCCTCGAGCTCGCGCGCCAGGACGCGGCCGAGCGTGGGGTGGAGGTCGAGTACGTGGAGGGCGACATGCGCTCGATCCCGTGGGCAGAGCGGTTCGACAGCGTGCTCTGCTGGTTCACGTCGTTCGGCTACTTCTCGGACGAGGAGAACCGCGGAGTGCTCGCCGGCGTACACGCCGCGCTGAACCCGGGCGGTCTGTTCGCGGTCGAGATGAACCACCGCGACAACCTGCTCGGGCGCTACATGCAGCGCGTCGTCAGCGAGAAGGGCGAGGACCGGATGATCGACACGCACCGCTTCGACGTGCGGACGAGCCGCTCGCACGACACGCGCACGATCATCCGCGGCGGGCGGGAGCGGTCCTTCGACTTCGAGGTGCGGATGTTCACGGCCGCGGAGCTCCGCGACTGGCTCCTGGCG
>DATBGG010000097.1:0-22534 GCA_036558065.1 Gaiellaceae bacterium
GGCTTTCGCGGGATGAATGTGAACGCGAGCAAGCCCGCGGGGCGTCTCGATCTCGACGATCGTCACGCGAAGAGGTTGCGGTCGGCCGGCATGACGACGTCCTGCGCTGTTTGGTCGCCGGCGACGTCGAGCCCCCGCACGATCGCGACCGGAGTGCGGTCGAGCTTGCCCATGACGAGCTGCGCCGCGCCCGCGATCTGGTCGGCGATCGCGATCACGGTCGACTTCAGCTCGTAGCCGGCCGGGTCTCGCTCGCCCTTCAGGTCGCGCAGCACCTCGACGCCGGCGGCTCCGATCGCGACGTCCGTCGTCCCCTGACGAAACGGACGCCCGAACGAGTCGGTGACGATCACGCCGACCTCGGCGCCACTCAGGTCCCGGAGCCGATTGCGCAGCCGGGCGGCCGACGCGTCCGGGTCGACGGGCAGGAGGACGAGCGTGCCGGGCTCGGGCGCGTTGGACGCATCGACTCCGGCCGAGGCGCAGACGAACCCGTGACTCGTCTCGGCGATCACGAGCGAGTCGCGCCTCCGCACGACGCGCTTCGCTTCGCGCAGGATCACGTCGATCTTCTCGACATCGTCGAGCCGCACGATGCGGCCCTCGATCTTGGAGATCGCTTTCTGCGCGACGACGACGACATCGCCGTCCTCCAGCTCGGCGCCCTCGACGATCATCCGGGCCAGGTCGTCTCCCTCGCGCAGCTCCGGAAGGCCCTCGACGGTGGAGATCGTGAGGCTCAAAGCCCCTCGATGCGAAGGCCGGCGTGCCCGCGGTAGCGGCGGTTCAGGTTGACGATCACCGCGGTCATGCCCTCGAGCGCGCGGGCGCTCGCCAGCGGGCCCGCGTCGAGAGCGCGGCCGGTGACTAGCTTCTCGGCGAGCTCGAGTGCGGCGGCCTTCGCGGCCTCGTCATCGCCGCAGACCAGCGCGTCGCCCTCCGCCTTGCCGGCTTCGAGCGATCTTGCCGCGAGCGAGTGGAGCCCGGCCACGACCGGACCGCGATGAACCTGCTGCAGCCGCTCGGCGAGCGAGAGCGGGTCCGGGCCAGGGAGCGCGATGCCGCCCAAGATGCGGAGCTCGCTCGCGACGCTGAGGATCGGCAACTCGCCGAGAGCATCGGCCAGCGTCAGCACTGTTGGGAACGCGGCCGACGCGTCCGCAGACAGGATGACGAGGTCGGCGCCCTGAACGGCGTCGGCGTTCTCGAGGCCCCGGGCGGCGCCCACGTCCGCCGCTGTCGCCGCGGCTCGATTCGCGTCGCGCGACCCGATCGTCACCTCGATCTCGGCCTCGGCCAGCCGGCGGGCGAGAGCCGAGCCGAAGGCGCCCGTCCCGCCGACGATCGCGACCCTCACGCGACGACCGCTCCGAGCGCGGCTTCGGCGAGCCGTTTGCGAGCATCCTCGTCCTTCATCAGCGTGCGCGTCACGATCGGCCGCGCCTGGCCCAGCCCGTCGAGGTCGTGCGCGTCCGCTTCGTCCACTACGAGCGCGTCGATCAGCCCCTCGTACTGTGCGGCGACGTGCGCGGGCGACGTGCCCCCGGCGAGGCGCGTGAGCATGCGGTCGGCGGGCCCCTTGACGGCTCGTCCGCCGATCAGCGGACTGACGGCGACGGCAGGCACCCGGCGGTTCGCCAGCGCGTCCCGGATCGCGTCCAGGGCGAGAATCGGGCCGATCGAGACGTAGGGGTTGCTCGGCGCGACGAGCAGGAGATCGGCTGCGGCCAGCGCTTCCCCGACCCCGGGCGCAGGCTCGGCGTCTCCTTCGAATCGGACTGCGTCGACCTCGTCTCGGTGCCCGCGTGCGACGAACCACTCCTGGAACGGGAATGCGCCGGCCGGCGTCTCGAGCCACGTGCGGAGCCGGTCGTCGGTCGCGGGGAGCACCGTCGTCTCGATCGCGAAAGCACGCGCAATCCGAAGCGTGACGCTCGAGAGCGGCTCTCCCGAGCGGAGCGCCTGCGTGCGGACGAGATGAAGGCCGAGATCGAGATCCCCGACTCGGAACCAGCTCTCCCCGCCGAGCTCGCGAACGGTTTCGAGCGCGCGCCATGTCTCGTCCGCGCGGCCCCAGCCGCGCTGCTCGTCGTTCAGCCCGGCCAGCGCGTAGAGGATCGAGTCGAGATCGGGCGAGACGTGGAGCCCGAGCACTTCGACGTCGTCGCCGACGTTTCCGACGACCGTGACTTCGCTCGGCTCGACGACCTCGACGAGCCCTTGCACGAAGCGCGCCCCACCGACTCCCCCCGACAGAACGACGATCTTCATGCGGTCGCGAGGTCGGCGGGCGTGTCCACATCGTCACGGAGACCGGCGCGCTCCACGTCGACGGCACGCTCGGCATGCGCCCGGAAGCGGGCGGCGCTGCCCGGCCCGTACAGCGGCGCGAAGAGCGTCGTGTCGGAAAGCCCGAGCGCGTTCGTCGTCCCGTCGCGGGCCGGCGCGATTGCGAGTCCGCTCTCGGGGATCGCGTCCCGCAGCGCGCGCAGGTCGTCGGCGGTCACGGACGGGAGGTCGGAGTTGACGATCAGCACGGGCCCCGGGCCGAGCTCGTGGAGCGCCGCCTCGACCGCGGCGCCCTGCCCGCCGCCGGGATCGGGAATCCAGTTCGCGCCTGCGATCGGATCGGGTGAAACGACCCAGGTCGGTCCAACGCTGCCCGCTGCGGCAAGCACCGCTTCGAGCATCGCACGCGAGCGCTCTCCGCTGGGGTCACCGAGGCGCGTCTTCCCACGCGGGCCCGCGTACGGAACGACGATGCGGATCACTGCCGGAGTGGCCGAACCGCGATCGTCACGCGGCTGACCGCGCACAGCCGGCCCTCGTCGTCGGTCAGCTCCACGTCCCAGACCCAGGTCGTGCGCCCGCCGTGGACCCGTCGCGCGACGGCGTGGATCGTGCCTTCGCGGATGGAGCGCAGGAAGGTCGAGTTGTTCGACATGCCGAGCCCGATGTTCCCGTCCGCCACGACGCCGACGTTCGTCCCGACCGAGGCGAGCGCCTCGGCGATCGACGCGTGCACGCCTCCGTGCACGAGCCCGACCGGCTGCAGCACGTGCTCGACCACCGGAACGTGGGCGCGCACGAGCTCCTCCGTGGCCTCGTCGATCACGAGCCCGTAGTGGTTGTCGAACGGCGACGGAAGGACGTCTTCCCGCATCCCGCGGCGAAGTGTGAAGCTTTGCGCGAGTGAACGTCGGAGTCGGACTCCCCACGACCGTGCCGGGCGCGACCGGTGAGCAGCTCCTCGAGTGGGCGCGGCGCGCCGACGAGGGGCCCTTCTCGTCCGTTGCCGTGCTCGATCGCGTCGTCTACGACAGCTACGAGCCGTTCGCCGCGCTGGCTGCGGCCGCCGCCGCGACGGCGCGCGTTCGGCTGGCGACGATGATCGCGATCGGGCCGCTGCGCTCGACGGCGCTGCTCGCGAAGCAGGCGGCGTCGGTGCACGGTCTGTCCGGAGGGCGGCTGACGCTCGGTCTGGCCGTCGGCGCGCGGACCGAGGACTTCGACGCAGCGGGAGTCGAGCACAAGGGCCGCGGGAAGAAGCTCGGCGAGCAGCTCGCGTACATCAGGGGCGACGTCGACGGCGACCGCGTCGGCCCCTCGCGCGACGGGATCGAGATCCTCGTCGGCGGGCTGAGCGGTCCAGCCTACGCGCGAATGGCCCGCTACGCGGACGGCTACGCGCACAACGGCGGACCGCCTCGCGCGTTCGCGAACGCGGCCGGCCGCGCGCTCGCCGCCTGGAGCGATCTCGGACGTCCCGGCAAGCCGAAGCTCTGGGGGCAGGGCTACTTCGCGTTCGGCGATCTCGATCGCGGCGACGCCTATCTCCGCGACTACTACGCCTTCACCGGGCCCTTCGCCGAGAAGATCGCGGCCGGGAACCTGACGAGCGCGCGGGCCGTCAAGGACTACGTGCGCGGCTACGAGGAGGCCGGGTGCGACGAGCTCGTCCTCTTCCCGACAGTCGCGGACGTCGAGGAGCTGGAGCGGCTGCAGGAGGCGCTCGCGTGAAGGTCGTGATCGTCGGCGGCGGCCCGGCCGGGCTCTACCTGGCGATCCTTCTGCGCAAGCTCGACCGCGGCGCCGATGTCCGCGTGCTCGAGCGCAACGAGCCCGACGCGACCTTCGGCTTCGGCGTCGTCTTCAGCGAGGAGACGCTCGGCGCCCTGCGCGACGCCGATCCCGAGACCCATCTGGAGATCACGGACACCTTCGCGCGCTGGGACCGGATCGACATCCGCTTCCAGGGGCGCGAGCTCAGCTCTCGCGGCCACTCGTTCTCGGCGATCGCGCGCAAGCGGCTGCTCGAGATCCTGCAGGAGCGCTGTCGCGAGCTCGGCGTCACGCTCGAGTTCGGCGCCGAGGTCGAGGAGCTGCCCGAGGCCGACCTCGTCGTCGGCGCAGACGGTGCGAACAGCTTCGTCCGCGGGCTCGGAGACTTCGGCACGAAGGTTCGTCCCGAGGGCTCCAAGTACGTCTGGTTCGGCACCGACCACGTCTTCGACGCATTCACGTTCGCGTTCCGCGAGACCGAGCACGGGCTCTTCAACGCCCACGCGTACCCGTACGACGAGGGGATGTCGACGTTCATCGTCGAGTGTCCCGAGCCGGTGTGGCGCGCGGCCGGCCTGGACGAGCTGGACGAGCAGGAGAGCCTCGCCTTCTGCGAGCAGCTGTTCGCCAACGAGCTGCGTGGCCGGGAGCTGTTCTCGAACCGCTCGCTCTGGCTCGACTTCCCGAAGATCACGAACGCGAGCTGGCACGACGGGAACGTCGTCATCCTCGGAGACGCGGCGCACACGGCGCACTTCTCGATCGGCTCCGGCACGAAGCTCGCGATGGAGGACTCGATCTCGCTGGCGGCCGCTCTGGCGCGGCGGCGCTGGGACCTCGAGCCCGCGTTCGTCGACTACGAGCTCGAGCGCGAGCCGTTCGTGGAGCGCACGCAGGACGCCGCGAGCGAGAGCGCGGCGTACTTCGGACGGATCGCGAGCTACTCGCACCTCGAGCCGATCCAGTTTGCGTTCAACCTGATCACGCGCGCCGGCCGCATTACACACGCGACACTCGGGGTGCGCGACCCGCAATTCACGCGCGCGCTCGACGGTTGGCTGGGTGGGCGGGCCGTCTCGCCGCCTCCCGCCTTCTCGCCGTTCGAGTTGCGCGGCGTTCGGTTCGAGAATCGCTTCGAGCTGGTCGAGGGCAAGGTCGCTGTGAGCCAGGATGGGCGCATCTCTCCGGAGGAGGCCGCCGGGCCCGAGGGCAAGGTCCTGCTCCGCCTGACCCACGCGGGCCGGCGCGGTGCGACGCAGCCGCGAAGCCGGGGCGTCGACCTCGCGCTGGCCGACGGGTGGCAGATCGTGGCTCCGACGAAGCGCCCGTACGGGCCGTTCGGCGCCATTCCCGGCGCGCCAGACGAAGAGGCCGTTGTCGACGCCTTCGTGACCGCCGCGAGGAGTGCGGACGCTGCGGTGCTGGAGATCGACATGGCCCACGGCTACCTCCTCGGCAGCTACCTGTCGCCACTGACGAACGACGAGGACGATCGCCTCCGGTTTCCGCTGCGGGTGCTCGAAGCGGTGCGCGCGGAGTGGGAGGGACCGCTGTCCGTGCGGCTGTCCGTCACCGACTGGCATCCGCGCGGCAACCAGGTCGAGGATGGAATCGCGATCGCACGCGCCATGCGTGAGGCCGGCGCAGACCTGATCCACGTCGAGGCGGGGCAGACGATCCACGACGACCGCCCGCAGTACCGGCGCGGATTCCTGACGGCGCTCAGCGACCGTGTGCGCAACGAGGCACGCGTCCCGACGCTCGTCGGCGGCTACCTGACGACGCTCGACGAGGCGAACACGATCGTCGGCGCCGGCCGCGCAGACCTCGTTCTGCTCGACCTCCCCGACACCGAGATCGAGCGCCCTCTTCGGCCAAGTCGCGCGGCCTCACTCGGAGAGGTTCGAGCGTGAACTACGGCTACCTGGCCTACCCGGACCTCCCGGAGGACGCCGTGCACGTGCTCCCGCTCGGCGCGGTCGAGCCGCACGGGCCGCACGCGCCGCTCGTCACGGACACGCTGATCTCACTCGGGATCTGCCACCGGGCGGCGGAGCGCCTCGCAGGTGAGATCCCGGTGCTCGTGCTGCCGCCGGTGCACTACGGGGTCACACGCTACGCGGCCGCGTTTCCGGGGACGGTGTCGATCGGCGAGCACACGCTCCGCTCGCTCGTGACCGAGATTGCCGAGTCCGTCGGCACGATCGTGCTCGTCAACAACCACTTCGAGCCGGAGCAGGTCGAGACGCTGCGCTCGACCGGACTGCCGCTGCTCGACCTCACGCGTCGCGCGCAGGCGGAGCGGCTGACCGAGGAGTTCCGCTCCGGCTCCTGTCACGCCGGGCGCTACGAGACGTCGCTCGTCCTGGCCGACCGACCCGAGCTCGTCCACGCTGACCGGATGACGGCGCTCGAGGAGCGTCACGTCGACATGCCTGCCTCGATTCGTGCCGGGCAGACGGACTTCGTCGCGCTGGGCATGGACCAGGCGTACTGCGGCGCCCCGGCCGAGGCCTCCGCCGAGGAGGGGCGCGAGACCTTCGAGACGCTGACGGACATGCTCGTCGAGCTGATCCGCGAGGTGGCCGCGTGATCACGCGGGCCGACCTGCCGGAGCAGCTCAACCTCGCGACGTGGTTCGTCGACCGCAACGTCGAGGAAGGGCGAGGCGACCGCACCGCTTTGATCAGTCCCTCCGGCACCGTGACGTACGCCGAGCTTGCACGGCTCGTGAACCGCTACGGCAACCTGCTCCGGGAGCTCGGCGTCGAGGCGGGCGACCGGATCCTGATCGTCCTCGGCGACTCGATCGACTTCGTCGCGCTCTGGTACGGCGCGCAGAAGATCGGCGCGGTGACGGCCGAGGCGTACACGTTCCTCCAGCCCAAGGACTACGCGTACTACCTCGAGTACACGGACGCGAAGGTCGTGGTCGCGGACGAGGCGACCGAGGCGGGGATCCGCGACGTGGTCGGTGAGCGGCAGGTGCTCGTGGTTGACGACGAGGCCCGCTCGCAACTGGAGCAGCTCCCGGACGAGCTCGAGCAGAGGGCGACGACGAAGGACGACATCGCGCTCTGGAAGTTCACGACCGGCTCGACTGGTCAGCCGAAAGGGGCGGTCCACCCGGTGCACAGCCCGGTGCTGAGCAACGACTGGTACGCGCAGGCCGTGCTCGGGATCCGCGAGGACGACGTCGTGCTGCCCGTGCCGAAGCTCTTCTTCGGCTACGCGCGCGACCTGACCGCGCTCTACCCGTTCGGCGTCGGGGCCGCGGGGATCGTCTTCCCCGAGCGCTCGACCCCGGAGCGGATTTTCGAGCTGATCGCCGAGCACCGTCCGACGATCCTCGTCAACGTGCCGACGATGATGGCGCAGATGCTGAACCACCCGGCCGCCGCTTCGCAGGACCTCTCCTGCTTGCGCTTCTGCACCTCGGCCGGCGAGGCGCTGCCGCGTGAGCTGCACGACCGCTGGCTCGACACGTTCGGCGTCGAGGTGTTGGATGGGATCGGCTCGTCCGAGCTGTACCACATCTATGTCTCGAACCGGCCAGGCCAGGCGCGGCCGGGCTCGACCGGACAGCTCGTCCCCGGCTACGAGGCCGACGTCGCGGAGAACGGCGAGCTGCTCGTGACCGGCGACACGGCGGCCCTCTACTACGAAGGCGACGAGGAGAAGACGGAGCGAACCTTCGACGGTGACACCGTCCACACCGGCGACCTCTTCGAGCGGGACGACGACGGCTTCTTCTGGTACCGCGGCCGGGTCGACGACCTGATCAAGGTCGGCGGGATCTGGGTCGCGCCGGCCGAGATCGAGCACTGTCTCGTCGGGCATCCCGATGTCGTGGAGTGCGCGGTCGTCGGGGCGGCGCAGAGCGGGCTGACGGTCCCGCGGGCATACGTCGTGGCGAGGCAGCCCGTCGAGGAGCAGGCGCTCCAGGACTTCGTGCGCGAGCGACTCTCGCCGCACAAGTACCCGCGCGAGGTCGTGTTCGTCGACGACCTGCCGAAGACGCCGTCCGGAAAGCTGGACCGGAAGGCGCTCGCCGCATGAGCCGCGTCATTGTCGTCACGGGCGGGCGGAAGGGGATCGGCAAGGCGATTGCCAACCGGTTCTCGGGCGACGAGGTGCACGCGCCGGGCCATGACGAGCTCGACGTGACAGACGAGCCGGCGGTCGCGGCCTACTTCGACGACCTCCAGGTGGATGTGCTCGTCAACAACGCGGGCATCGCCTCGGGCGCGCCGCTTGCGCGCACGACGCTTGAGGACTGGCGCGCGCACCTGGACGTGAACGCGACCGGCGCGTTTCTCTGCACGCGCGCCGTCCTGGGCGGCATGATCGAGCGCGGAGATGGCCGCATCGTGACTGTCGCTTCCGTCGCAGGGCTTGTCGGCTCGCGCTACACCGCTGCGTACACCGCGTCGAAGCACGCTGCGATCGGTCTCGTGCGTGCGACCGCCGCCGAGGTCGCGGGCACCGGGGTGACGTCGAACGCTGTCTGCCCCGCCTACGTCGACACGGCGATGACCGATCGCACTGTCGAGAACATCGTCGCCAAGACCGACCGTACGGCGGAAGAGGCGCGCGCCGAGATCGAGAAGCTGACGCCGCTCGGACGGCTGCTGGAGCCGGACGAGGTCGCGGCCGCGGTCGTCTTCCTCGCCTCGCCCGAGGCCGCCTCGATCAACGGCCAGACGCTCGTCCTCGACGGCGGAGGGCTGCACACGTGAGCCCGTTCCGAGGGTCCGCCGCATTCACGTCGAGCTGGCAGAACTTCGACATCGCGCTCGACAACGGCGTCGCGACGGTCAGGTTCTCGCGCCCGGACAAGCTGAACGCGCTGACCTTCGACGTCTACGCGGACCTGCGCGACCTGCTCGGCGAGCTGCCCCACCGCGGCGACGCGCGCGCCCTCGTCCTGACCGGCGAAGGCCGCGGCTTCTGCTCCGGCGGCGACGTCGATGAGATCATCGGCGAGCTCCAGAAGATGAGCGCCGGCGAGCTCCTCGACTTCACGAGGATGAGCGGCGCCGTCGTGAAGGCGATGCGCGACTGCCCGCTGCCGATCGTCGCGGCCGTGAACGGCGTCGCGGCAGGCGCGGGCTCGGTGCTCGCGCTCGCATCGGACTTCCGCCTGATGGCGCACTCGGCGAAGCTCTCGTTCCTGTTCACGCGAGTCGGCCTGGCAGGGGCGGACATGGGCGCCGCGTACCTGCTCCCCCGCCTCGTCGGCCTCGGCCGCGCGACGGAGCTGCTCGTGCTCGGCGACGAGGTGAACGCGGACCGCGCCTTCGAGCTCGGCCTCGCCATGCGCGTCGTCGACGACTACTCGCTTCCGGGTGCGGCCAACGACCTGGCGCGGAAGCTCGCCGACGGCCCCGCGCTTGCGTATGCGACGACGAAGATCCTGCTCACGCGTGAGACCGACATGAGCCTGCACGACGCGATCGAGATGGAGGCGCTCGCACAGGCCCTGCTCATGAAGAGCGAGGACTTCGCCGAGTTCTACGCGGCCTGGTCCGAGGGGAGAGATCCAGCGTGGCGCGGCCGGTGATCGTCAATCCGCCCGAGCTGCCCGAGCCCGTCGGGTTCGCGCACGCCGTCGTCGCGGCCGGCGGTGTGTACCTCGGCGGCCAGACCGGGGAGGGGGCGTCGCTCGTCGAGCAGTTCGACTCGGCCGCGGGGAAGCTCGTCACGGCGCTGCGTGCAGCGGGCGGCGAGCCGGAGCAGCTCGTGTCGCTCGTCGTGTACACGACGGACATCGACGAGTACCGCGCGTCGACCCGCGAGCTGGGCGAGGTGTGGCGCAGGCATTTCGGCAAGCGCTACCCGGCGATGGCGCTGATCGGAGTCGCTTCCCTTTTCGAGCCGGAGGCCCGCGTCGAGCTGATGGGCGTCGCCGTCCTCGATGGCTGACGTCCTCGACCGCGCGCGCCGGCTAGGGCACGAGGTCTTCGCGCCGATCGCGAACAAGGGACAGCCCGGGCGCCTCAACCGCCCGCTCGTCCGCGCGCTCGGCGAGCACGGCCTCCTCGAGCTCGTCTTCGCCGGCTCCGCAGTCGAGCTGTGCGAGCTGCGCGAAGGCCTCGCCCACGGCTCGACGGAGGCCGAGACGGCGCTCGCGCTCCAGGGGCTCGGCGGCTACCCGATCCTCAGTCGCGGAAAAGCTGCGATCCGGGACGAGTGGATTCCGCAACTTGCCCGCGGCGAGGTCGTCGCCGCCTTCGCCCTCAGCGAGCCCGAGGCGGGCTCGGACGCGGCGAGCCTCGCGCTGCAGGCCAAGCGCGAGCGAGGCGGCTTCCGGCTGACGGGGACGAAGGTCTGGATCTCGAACGCGCCCGAGGCGGACGTCTACAGCGTCTTCGCGCGAACGGCGGACTCGGGCGCCAAAGGGATCACGGCGTTCGCGGTCCCGCGCGAGAGCGAGGGCCTGTCCGGCGAGCATCTCGACCTGCTCGCGCCGCACCCGATCGGGCGCCTCGACTTCGACGGCGTCCGCGTCGAGCCGGAGCAGATCCTCGGCGAGATCGACGAGGGCTTCGCCGTCGCGATGGACACGCTCGACCTGTTCAGGCCGAGCGTGGGCGCCTTCGCGGTCGGCATGGCGCAGGCCGCGCTCGACGCCGCGGTCGCCTACACGCAGGAGCGCGAGGCGTTCGGCAAGCCGTTGGCGCGCTTCCAGGCCGTCTCGCACCAGCTCGCCGACGTCGCGACCGAGATCCAGGCCGCGCGTCTCCTCGTCCGCGATGCGGCCACGCAGTACGACGCCGGTGTCCGACCCGTGCGGAAGGCCTCGGCGATGGCGAAGCTCTACGCGACCGAGACGGCCCAGCGGGCGGTCGACGTCGCGATCCAGGTGCACGGCGCCCGCGCCCTTGAGAAGGGGCACCTGCTCGAGCACCTCTATCGTGAGGTGCGCGCCCCGCGCATCTACGAGGGCGCGTCCGAGGTGCAGCGGGAGATCGTCGCGCGCGAGCTGTTCAAGGAGGCCGGTTGAGCCAGGACAAGTCCCTGACGTACACGTCGTATCTGGCCCTCGAGGAGATCCTCGGGGCGCAGCGGCCGAAGTCGGACGAGCACGACGAGATCCTGTTCATCGTCGTCCACCAGGTGTACGAGCTCTGGTTCAAGCAGCTGATCCACGAGCTCCGCTACCTGCAGCGGATGCTCGAGGACGGGAACGACGCGCGTGCGTTCGCGACGTTCAAGCGTGTCCTGACCATCCTCAAGCTCGTCGTCCAGCAGCTGGACGTGATCGAGACGATGACGCCGGTCCAGTTCCTCACGTTCCGCGAGCGGCTCGAATCGTCGTCCGGGTTCCAGTCGGGCCAGTTCCGCGAGCTGGAGGCGATCCTCGGCCGCCGCGACCCGGGCGTCCTGACCGCCTACCACGAGCAGAGCCCCGATCACGAGCGGGTCAAGGCCGCGCTCGAGCGACCGTCCGTCTACGACTCGTTCCTCCGCTACCTGGCCGACAAGGGCTACGACGTGCCGGTCGAGGTGCTCGAGCGCGACGTGACGCAGCCCGTGCAGGAGTCGAAGGGCGTTCAGGCGGCGCTGCTCGAGGCGTATCGCGACGACGCCACGCCCGCGCAGGTCGCCGAACGGCTCGTCGACTTCGACGAGGGCTTCATGGAGTGGCGCTACCACCACGTGAAGATGGTCGAGCGGACGATCGGCACGAAGGTGGGCACGGGCGGGTACGGGGCCGAGTACCTGCGCTCGACGCTGCACAAGCCGTTCTTCCCGGACCTCTGGGCCGTCCGCAGCGAGCTTTGATCGACGGCCTCGCGGAGCACTATTCGGCGTTCCGCGTCTCGGAGCGGCTCTTCATCACCGGGCACTCGCACCAGGCGTGGCCGGACGTCGGGCGCGAGGGGCAGCTCGAGGCCTGGCAGGACGCGGCCGAGCACGTCGATCTCAAGTGGGAGCGCGCGCTGGCGAAGGCGGAGCGGCTGCGGGAGGGAGTTCGGAGCCTGCTCGAGGACCCCGGGGCGCCGATCGCGCTCGCCGGGAACACGCACGAGCTCGTGCTCCGCTTCCTGTCCGCGCTGCCGCTCCAGAAGCGGCCGAAGCTCGTCTCGACCGACGGCGAGTTCCACACGCTCCGGCGCCAGCTCGGGCGGCTCGCCGAGGAGCTCGAGGTCGTCCGTCTTCCGGCGAGGCCGACCGACACGCTTGCGGAGCGCCTCGCGTCCGAGGCGCCGGGCGCAAGCGCGGTGCTCGTCTCGGCCGTCCTCTTCGAAGACTCGAGAATCGTCCCCGGCCTGCCCGCGCTGGCGGAGGCATGCGCGGACGCCGGAGCCGAGCTCCTCGTCGACGTCTACCACGCGCTGGGGTGCCTGCCGTTCACCATCGCCGGACTGGAGCGCGCCTGGATCGTGGGCGGCGGCTACAAGTACCTCCAGCTGGGCGAGGGCAACTGCTATCTGCGGCTGCCTGCGCAGGCCGACGAGCTGCGGCCGGCGATCACGGGCTGGTTCGCCGAGTTCGAAGAGCTGCACGCGGCGCACGAGCCGGGCGCGACCGAGTACCCGCGCGGCAGCATGCGCTTCGCCGGCTCGACTTACGACCCGACGAGCCACTACCGCGCCGCCCGCGTCCTCGACTTCTTCGAGGACCAGGGCCTGACGCCGGAGCGCCTCCGCGCGAGCTACCTCGAGCAGACGACGCTCATCGCCGACCGCTTCGACGCCCTCGGCCTCGACGACGTCACACGGGACCGCGAGACGCCGCTCGACCGGTTCGGGGGCTTCATCGCGCTGGAGTCGGACCGGGCCGAGGAGCTGAGCCGGCGACTGCTCGACGAGGGCGTCGTCACCGACAGCCGAGGCCGGTATCTACGGCTCGGGCCGGCGCCGTACCACGCCGACGAGCAGCTCGAGCAGGCGGTCGAGGCGCTAGGGCGCGTCGCCGGCTAGCACTGGCACTCCGTGCGGGCGCTCGTCGACGAGCGCCGGAGCGCGGGCGGGTAGGAGCAGGACCACGAGACTGGTGACCACGACGCCGGCGAGCTGGCTGCTCGTCAGCGTCGTGTCGAACGCGAAGTAGCCGACCGCGATCGCCACGACCGGGAACGTGAGCTCGGCGAGCGAGGCGACCGACGCGGTCGTCCGCTGCAGGCCCCAGTAGTAGAGGAGCAGCGCGATCAGGCCGGTGACGATCGCGAGCAATGCGATGAAAAGCTCGTCGTGGACTGACGCCCTGAGCGGCGCACCCAGCACGAGCACTGCGGCGAGCGACGCCGGAAGCCCGAACGCGAAGCGCACGGCCGTCACCTGCTGGAACGGGAGCTCGAGCGCGAGGAAGCGGCCGAGGACCGTGCCGAGCGCCCAGAGCGCCGCCGCCCCGAGCGCGTAGAAGACCGGGGCCAGGCCGTGCAGCGAGACGTCGAACGGGCTCGGAAACGCCATCAGCCACGTTCCGGCGAGCCCGGCGGCGAGGAAGATGCCGAAGCGGGGACGAGGGCGCTCGCCGAGCAGCACCGCCGCCAGCGTCACCGCGACCAGCGGCTGCACCTTCTGCAGGACGACCGGAGTCACCGGGTCGCCCTCGACGAATGCCTGCGTGAAGAGGATCGTCGCGAGCGCCGACGAGCCGGCGCCGATCACGATCCCGGCGACGACGAAGCGCGGGCCGGCGCGCCAGAGAGCCGGGAGCGCGACGAGGACGACGGGGAAGAGCAGGGCGACGAGGACGACGTGCTCGCCGAAGACGATCGTCGCCGGCTCGGTCGAGTGAGCGAGCGGACGGCGGATGAGCGCGTCCATCCCCCACAGGCCCGCGGCGACCGCGACCGCCGCCACTCCGATGCTTGCTCTGCTCGGCATGCCTCCATTCTGCAAACCGGCCGCCTCCTCAGGCGTCTGAATTCACATGAAGCGGTTTGCGGGCGCCGTCGCGATCTCTGCGGTGTTTGCCTGCTCCGCGTCGGCGGCCGAGCCCGTCCACGTGTCCCTGAGCGGGAAGCGGCCCGCTCCGGTGGCGGGACGGGCCTGGACGGTGCGTCTCACCGTGCGGCCGACCTCGTACGCAGGAGCAATTCGGGTGAACGCCTCGGGGGCGCGCCGGGTCCACGTCCGGGCCTCCGGCCGCCGCGGTTCGTACCGCGCGCGGCTCGTCTTCCCATCGGCGGGGCTGTGGCGGCTCACTGCGAGCGCCGGCGGGAGGACGTCCCGGCTCGGATCCGTGCGTGTGCGGCGCGCGCCCGCAAGACCCGTTGTGTTCACCGAGCCGACCTCGATCGACCTCCAGCCCGACGGCACGCTGGTGCTCGTCGAGTTCAGCCGCGGACGCGTGCTTCGGGTCAACCCGGCGACCGGCCGGACGAACGTCCTGTTCGGGTCCCTGTTCCAACCGTACGCGGTGGTGCGCGCGGCGTCCGGGAGCATCTATCTCTCGGTCGAGGGCACGCTGCAACGCTGGGATGGAAGCGGAGCCCCCGTGCCCGTCGCCGAGGTCGACCCGGGCGTCGAGATCGGCCCGATCGCGGCCGCGCCGAACGGGGATCTCTACTACTCGACCGCGACGAAGATTTTCAAGCTCCCCGGAGGATCGGGGCCGTCGGTCCACATCGCCGGGACCGGGGCAGAGGGCGGTGGAGGCGACGGTGGGCCCGCTTTGCAGGCGCAGTTCTCTTCGCCGCACGGGCTCGCCGTCGCCGCCGACGGAGCGCTCCTCGTCTCCGACCGTGGGAACGACCGCGTGCGCCGCATCGATCCGGTGACCGGTGTGATCACGAGCTTCGCGCCGGTGGGCGAGCCGTACGGGATCGACGTCGCGCCGGACGGGACCGTCTACGTGGTCGACGGCAAGGCGGATCGAGTCGCGCGCGTGAGCCCCGCGGGCGCCGTGCTCGGCTTCCTCGGGCCGTCGTTCTCCAACCCGTACGACGTCGAGGTCACGGCCGGCGGCGTCGCGTATCTCCTCCAGGCAGGGCCTGCGGGCTACGTCCGGCGGATCGCGCCGAACGGGACCGTGACGACCGTCTCGCGTTAGCCGAGCGCGGACTCGATCTTCGCGATCGCCTCCTGCTCCTCGGCGCTCACGGCCGTGTCGCCCTCCTTGTGCGCCTCGGCCACGCGGCCGGCGACCTCGCGCACGAACCGCCTGTAGCCGTCGACGTCGTCCGGCGCCTTCGCCTGCAGGAGCGCGACCGCCTGTCGCACGCGCTCGAGCCCCTGCTGCTCGGCCTCCTCCGGAGAGTGGTACCGAGGCGTATCGGGCTTGTCGGCGACGAGCGCGTCGAGCAGCTCGCTTTCCCCGTGCTGCTGCCGCGCCTCGGCGAACGTCTTGGCGAGCGCCCAG
Organism: Gaiellaceae bacterium; assembly: GCA_036558065.1. Lineage (GTDB taxonomy): Bacteria > Actinomycetota > Thermoleophilia > Gaiellales > Gaiellaceae > VAXT01. Next base: position 15,379 of record DATBGG010000097.1, read on the forward strand.
GTCTCGCGGAAGCTCCCGCCCTTGGACGAGACGAGGACGATCATCCCCGCCGAAGTCGGGCCCTCGCGGAGCGTGTTCCACTCCTCGTCGGTGAAGTCGGCCTTGCCGGTCATCGCTCCTCCTTCCTAGACTTGCCTTCCCGTGCGTAACCTAGCCCGGCATCTCACTCCACAGGTGCTCGCACTGCTCGTCGGGGTGGGCTTCATCGCCTTCGGGATCATGGGCTTCATCCCCGGGGTCATGCACGACATGGACGAGATGAAGATGGCGGGGCACGATTCGAAGGGCATGTGGCTCGGCGTCGGACAGCTGAGCTACCTGCACAACGTCCTGCACCTGGCGATCGGCGCGCTCGGGCTCTTCGCCGCCTGGAAGGGACTGCGGGCGTCCGTCGTCTACCTGATCGTCGGCGGGACGTTCTACGGGATCTTCGGGATCTACGGCCTCGTCGCCGGCGCCGAGACGCAGGCGAACTGGGCTCCTACGAACCTGTTCGACGACAGGCTCCACCTGGTTGCCGCCGCGTTCATGATCGGCTCCGGGATCATCTCGGGCCGCTACTTCTCACGACAGCAGGGCCCCCCGGAGCCGGCTCCGGCCGTCGCCTAGGACGCGGTCGCGGGCTCTTCGGCGGCCGGCGCGGCCTCGAGCGCCGGCGAGCGGAACGGCCACCAGCTGCGCTCGCCGACGAGCGCGACGATCGACGGCACCACGATCGTCCGCACGATGAACGTGTCGATCAGGATCCCGAGCGCGACGATGATCCCGAGCTCGAGCAGGAAGTAGAACGGCACGACGGTCAGGACGGCGAACGTCCCGGCCAGCACGATCCCCGCGCTCGTGATCACCGAGCCCGTGGCGGCGAGCGCCCGTCCGACGCCCTCGCGGGTCGAGCGTCCGTGCGCCTCTTCGCGCACTCGGTGCATGAGGAAGATGTTGTAGTCGCTCCCGAGCGCGACGAGGAAGATGAACGCGACGAGCGGCAGCTCCGGGTCGACGCTGTGCTTGTCGAGCACGTACTTGAAGATCAGCAGCGAGAGGCCGAGCGTCGCCGTGAACGAGAGGAGCACCGTCGCCAGCAGGTAGAGCGGGGCGACGACCGCGCGCAGGAGCAGCACGAGCGTCAGGAAGATCACGAGCAGCGCGATGGGCGCGACGACGGCGAAGTCGTGCTTCGCGGCCTCGCGGAAGTCGAGCCGGTCGGCCGCGGCTCCGCCGAGGATCACTCGGGTGCCGGGCTGGACGTCGGCCACGGCTCTGCGCACCTCGCGGACGCGTTCCAAGGCGGCGTTCGAGTACGGCTCGCCGGCCAGGACCATGTTCAGCGTCGCCAGCCGGCCGTCGTCCGAACGGCGAACGACGCCGGTGACAGCAGCCACGCCGTCCACGGAGAGGACGCGCTGGCGGACGACGGCCACGTCGGCGTCGCTGACCGCCCCCGAGCTGCGATCGATGAGCACGGTCACGGGAGCGAGCTCGCCGGCCGGGAACGCGGACTTGAGAGCGTCCACGCCGCGCGTGCCGTCGGTGTCGGCCCGGAACTGCGCGAGAACGTCGGCCTCGGTGTGGTACGTCAGCAGCCCGAGCGAGAGCACGCCCAGGAAGAGCCCGGCGATGACGAGCGCGCGGAGCGGACGGTCGAGCACCCTACGACCGATCCGTCCCCAGAGGCGCTCCCTCTCGTCCGGCTGATCGACGCCGGGCTCGACCGCCTTCGTCCTCGGCCAGAACGCGCGCCGGCCGAAGGCGGAGAGCACTGCGGGCAGCAGCGTCAGCGAAGCGACGAGAACGATCCCGATCCCGATCGCGTTCGCCGGAGCGAAGGCTCGGTTGAGTGTCAGCGACGAGGCGAGGATTGCGAGGATCGCCGCCATCACGGTCAGGCCGCTCGCAACGATGGCGGGCCCTGCGAGAGGGATGGCCGAGGCCAGCGCCTCCGGCGCGCTCTCGTGCTGATGGAGCGTGTGCCGGTAACGGCTCACGAGCAGCAAGCAGTAGTCGGTTCCCACCCCGAACATGAGCACCAGCAGAAGTGAGGTCGCGTTGCTGGAAACGGGCAAGTCGACCTTTACGAGCATGTCGAGGAGGCCGGTCGCGACGGTGTACGAGATGAAGACGACGATCAGCGGGACGAACGCGAGAATCGGCGAGCGGTAGATCAGGAGCAGCAGGAGCAGCACGAGGAGGCCCGTCGCGAGCAGGAGCTTCGCGTCTGCCTCCTTGATGATGTTGGTGAGGTCGTTGAGGAGCGGGATCGTCCCGGTCAGGTGGGCGTCGAGCCCGGGTGAGCCACCCGCGATGTCGCGAAGCTTGTCGAGCCCGTCGTTCGTCTCCTTGACCTTGCCCTGCGCAAGCGAGACGACCGTGAAGGCGACGTCGCCGTCGGATGAGACCTGGCCGTTGGTGGGACCGAAGGGTGCTGTCGAGCCGAAGGGAGGTGCCACCTGGCGGACGAGCGAGACGCTCTCCGCCTCCCGCGCGTCGGCAAGGATCACGGCGCGGTCGGCCGCGGTCAGGCCGCCCTCCCGCTTGTAGACGAGCAGCGCCTCGGTCGTGTCGCCGCCCTGGAAGCGGAGCGCGAGCAGGTGGCCGAGCTCCTTCGACTGCGACCCGTCCGGGCGGCCGTACTGCTCCTTCGTCTCCGACGCGAGCTTCGACGAGAGCGGGAGCGACACGGCGAAAAGCACGAGCCAGAAGCCGATGACGACCCAGCGCGAGCGCCGTCCGGTGACGAACGAGGCGAGCCGCATGAAAGGCGAGGCGTTCGGTTCAGGGGCCAAGCCGGCCGAGCTTACTGCACTCTCGCGCGGACTCAAATAGACGACAATCGCCGTCCATGGCCAGGGTCTGGATCACCGACGGCTCGCTTCCCGTCTTCAGCGACACCGAGCGCCTGAGCGCCTCGCACCGCGGGTTCCTCGGCCTCCCGGTCCGTTATGAGGGCTTCGTCGACCCGGAGGTGGCGGTCGGCTCGGCGGAGGTGGCCGGCGAGCGGCCCGACGACCTTCTCTTCGCGGAGGCCGAGTGGTGCGTCCTGCTCGAGGATCCGCTGACGGAGCCGGACGACGCGACGCCGGTCGTGCTGCAGGGGTTGATCGAGGGCAAATGGATGAACCGGCTGCTCGGAACGAAGGCGTGGCGCCCCGCGAGCATCGCGAACAACGTGCTCGCGTCCGGTCCGGGCATCTCGACGTCGCTGGGTGCCCTCGCGAGCGGCGCGGGCGAGACGCGACTCTCGTACCACCTCCCGGACGGCAGGACGCAGGAGCACGTGACGACGCTCGGCGACCTCGAGGGCGAGAACGTGCCCGAGCTCGTCCGCGAGGTCGTTCGCCTGCACGCGGAACAGGGCGAGCGCCTCGACGCGATCAACCTCGGCGCGAACGGCGAGCGTGCGGCCGTCGTCAACGAGAAGGCCCGGCTCAAAGCGGCAGTCCGCAGCCCGAACCCGCTGAACCTGCTCCCGCATCGCGCCAAGGAGCGGCTCGTGAAGCGCGCGATCGCCGACGGCATCTCGGTGCCTCCCGGGACCGCGGTCACGCTCACGACCACAGACGGCGCGGGCCAGGTCGTCGGCGACGCGAGCCTCGTCTGGCGACAGGGCTAGCTGTGGTGGAGCCGGACGAGCTGGTCGTCCAGCTCGCGGATGCGCGCTCCGAGCACCGGTAGCAGCGCGAGCGCGATGTCCGGATCGGTGCGGAGCTCGTTCTGGAAGTCCCACTTGGCGAGCAGCGCGCACTCGGTCGGCTCCTCGGCCGTGACCGTCGCCGCTCTCGGCATGTCCTCGATCAGCCCCATCTCGCCGAAGAAGCCGCCGTGCTCGACCTCGTCCACCTGCACGGACTTGCCGGCCTCCGATTCGCGGTCGATCCGGGCTCGGCCGGAGAGGACGACGTAGAGCGCCATGCTCGTGTCGCCCTGCTTGACGATGATCGAGCCTTCGTCGTAGAGCCGGGTCGTCGCGAGCTGAGCCATCCGCGAGCGCTGGCGGTCGCTCAGCCGCGCGAGCAGCGGGACGCGCGCGAACACCTCCGTGATCGCAGCCGGGTCGGCGACCGTCGCCGGGCTCACTCCGCGCTCACCTCCTCGAGCACCTCGAGGTTCGCGCCGAACTCCATGTCCGTCGAGAGCTGCGGGATCTTGACCTGCGCCTCGGGAGCGCCCTCGGCGACACGCTTCTGGCGCAGCGCCTGGTACGTGCCCGGCGCCACACGTCTCAGGACAGGCGGGCCCAGTCGCTGCGAGTCGCGCTTGGCCTCGTACTCGATGTTCCTGGCCGAGAGCGCCCGGTCGATCGCGCCCACGAGCTCCGCGATCCGCTCTCGCGCCATCGACTCGCCGAGCTCGGCGTAGAACGCGTAGCGGGGCGGCTCACCCCACTCGACGGAGGCCGTGAAGTGCTGGACGTCGAACCCGCCGCTGTCGACGGTGTCCACGAGGGCCCCCGTGACCTGCGACTCCGTCAGCTTCTCGCCGGTGATGTTCGTCATCCCCTGGCCCTTGCGGACGAACTGGACGACCGGGGTCTGGCGATAGAAGTCGACGACTCGGACGACGTCGTTGATGTCATAGCGGTAGAGGCCGGCCGAGGTCGTGAAGTAGATGAAGTACTCGCGGTTCGACTCGAGCTCGTCCGCGGTGAGGAACGTCGGATTCGGGTCGTCGCGCTCGCCTTCGGGGACGAACTCGAAGAAGTGGCTGGTCACGTTCAGCACGCCCGCCGCGCCGGAGTTGACGAGCGGCGTCGCGCCGCGGCCCTCGCTGGCCATGTAGCCGAGGTCGCGCACCGGCAGGTCGCCGTAAACGTCCGGGAGCTTGCGCAGGTAGAGCGGCATCGTGCCGCCCTTCCAGCACGAGAGGAGCCGGAGGTTCGGCCAGATCTCCCGCGGCGTGAGCGTCCCGCTCCGCTTGAGGACGCGCTCGAGCTCGTCCGCGCGATCGGGGTCGGGGGAGAAGCCCTTGAGCAGGATCTCGGGAACGCCTTCGTGATACGCGTCGTTCACCGTGCCGTTGCGAACGTCGTAGACGAGCTCGTCCGCGAGCACGGACATCTTCTCGGCGAGGAGCGTCAGGCTCGACGGGTTCGGCATCACGATCAGCCGGATGTCCGCGGGGACCGCGTTGCGGAGCATCAAGTAGTACTTCGACTCGACGTTCTTCACCTTGCACAGCTCGTAGGGAAGGGCGTAGAAGCGCTTGATCGGCTTCGGCTGCGTCTTCGTCAGGTAGCCCGAGATCGCGCCGTAGGGGAGGCCGCCCTCGCTCTCGCCCTCGACGTCGTTGCTCGAGGGGACGAGCAGCTTGCCGTCGAGCAGGTCGGGGAAGTCGGTGAACATCCGGTACGTGTGCACGTGCACGCCGTGGCTGTACTCGTGCAGGTAGCTGGGCGTGACCGGGATGTACTTCGCGCTGCCGGTCGTGCCGCTCGTGGTCGCGAACATCAGCGGGTCGTCGGCCGTGAGGACGTTCTTCTCGGCCCGCAGCGTGCGTTCGATGTACGGCTCGAGGGTCTCGTACGTGTTCGGCGGGACCGCGGCGCGGTAGTCCTCGATCGAGCGGACGCGGTCGAAGCCGTGCTCCTTCCCGTAGTCGGAGCCGGCGTTGCGCTCCATCAGCTCGAGCAGCTTCTCCTCCTGCGCCGCGCGCGGGTCCCAGGTCGCGTCGTCGAACTTGTTTGCGGCGCTGAAGCGCAGCCACGTGCGCAGGAGCCGCTGGATCGGTGACTTGCGGACTTTCTCCCGGCCGGTCACGACTGCGCTCATCCGGTCTTCACCGCCTCTGCCTCGAAGGTCTTGTGCACCTGGCCGAGCCGTTCCAGGACATCCTCCTGGACGGTCACGCCGAGCCCGGGCCCGGTCGGTGTCTTCGCGAGCCCGCGCCGGCCGGGGACCATGTTCTCGGCGGTGACGTCCTCCTTGAGCAGGAACCGCCCGCCGGAGCCCTCGACGTAGCGCGGTGCGATCTGCGCGGCGACGTGACGGCCGGCCGCAGACAGGATCCCGCTCTCGCCGACCTGAGCGCCGACGACACAGAAGAGACCGGCGTCACGCGCCACGTTCGCGATTCGGATCGAGTTGAGCATGCCGCCGCACTTCGAGACCCGGATGTTGAACGCGTCGCAGCACTTCGTCTCGGCCAGCGTCCTCGCCTCGTCCAGGGTGCGGAGCGACTCGTCGACGATGATCGCCTCGGGGATCTCCTTGGTCACGCGGCGGAGGCCCTCGAGGTCGTCTCCGGGCACCGGCTGCTCGACGGAGCTCAGGCGAAACTCGCGGAGGCGCTCGATCGAGGCGAGCGCCTCGTCGGCGTTCCACGCGCAGTTCGCGTCGACGCGGATGTCGGCGCCCGACCCGAGCATGCGGCGCAGGGCGCGCAGCGACCGCGCCTCCTTCTCGAGGTCGCCGCCGACCTTTGCCTTCACCTGCTTGACGCCGAGCGCGCGAATGACGAGCGCCAGCGCGCCCACCTTGCGCGGCGACGAGAACGGAAGAACGGCGTCGTAGCGCACCTTCGGCGCGGGCGAGCCCCCCAGCCAGTGGGCGACCGAGAGCCCGAAGCTCTTGCCGGCCGCGTCGAACAGCGCCAGCTCGAGCGCGCAGCGCGCCGCGGTGTCCAGGGATCCGTCCGGCGCGGAGGCGGGCACGTCGTCGATCACCGCAGGCACCTCGTCGGCGTCGTCGAAGCTCCGCCCGAGCACAGCCGGCGCCTGGCGCTCGGTCAGCGCCTCGAGCGCGCCGTGCACCGTCTCGCCGGTCACGTACTCGCGAGGAACGCCCTCGCCGTACCCAACACTCCCGTCCGACAGCCGCAGGCGGACGAAGACGTTCGTCGAGTCGCGCCGCTCGGCGAGCGCGTGCCCGAACGAGAACCGGAACGGCAGCGAGACGGTGAGGACGTCGATGCCGGCGATCGTCGTCACGCCGTCGCGCCTTCCTTCGTCCGCGCGGGAGCATGCTCGTTCAGCCAGGCGACGAGGTCGTCCCAGTAGCGGCCGCGGTCGTCCTCGAAGTCGAGAAGGTGATCGAACTCGGGGTAAAGGACGTAGCGCTTGTCCGCCGACTCCTGCCGCTCGAACCACTCGCGCACCTTCGGCACGTCCACGATCTCGTCGCGCCCCGACTGGAGCAGGAGCAGCGGCAGCCGCAGCCCGGTCTGC
>DATBGG010000098.1:0-21748 GCA_036558065.1 Gaiellaceae bacterium
CTGCAGGATGCCGACGAGCACAGGATTCGCGGCGACACCTCGCGCCAGCCCGAGTTCCCGAGCGATGAGCTCAGGCCGAACGAGCGACTGCACGGCCATCCATCGCTCGGCGGCCCGGCGACCGCCGCTCCGCTCGCCGACTGACTACGGGGCCCTGTGCTCCCGCCCTCTGCAAGCCCGAGCGTTCTTTCGTAGGGTTCCCGCGGAGGAATCAGGGGAGTCAACCAAGGAGGGATCAATGAAGCGTCTAACGCGGCCGCGGCGTTCGCTGTGGCTCGTGCTCGCGCTCTCGATCGTCGGGCTGGTGACGGCCGTCTCGGCCGCCGTCGCGCACCATGGGCGACCGGACCCGACGTTCACGCCGCGCACCGAGGACCAGACGACGAACGTCGACATCGCTCGGTCCTGGGCCAAGAACTACTACGGCGCTCCAGGCGCCCCGACCGGCCCGGGCGGGACCTGGTACACGCCGCTGAACCTGGACAGCAACTACGCGAAGGAAGCGCGCTCGGTCGCCGCCAGGGGCAAGGACTGGCTCCACGCCCGCCGGCACGTACATCACCGGGCGATCGTGCTCGACGTCGACGACACGACGCTGACGACGTGGAACTACGAGCTGTACAGCAATTGGGACTTCAACCCGACCACGAACGGCGTGTTCGTCGGCCTGACCGGCAACCCGGCCGTGTTCACCGGGAACATGTTCCCGGCCACGCCCGGGATGGTCAATCTGGCCAGGCGCGCGCATGATCTGGGCTACGCGATCTTCTGGATCACCGGCCGTGGCGACTCGCAGCACGACGCGACGATCGCCAACCTGCAGAACGACTCGGCGGCCGGGTACGACGACATCGACGAGGTGACCCTCAACGGGCACACGATCCCGGAGGAGGACGCCGGCTACGTACCGCCCACGCCGATCGACACCGGCCACGGCGGCTACGCAGACGGTCTGTTCACCAAGCCGCCGATCGGCTCCTACCCCGCGTACCTCGACCAGCCGCAGTTCTGCGGGCCGTACATCGACGCGGGCACGTCCTGCCCGACGATCCAGTACAAGTCGGGGACGCGCGCGTACATCGAGTCGCAGGGCTACAACATCGTCGCCGACATGGGCGACCAGTTCAGCGACCTCGACGGCGGCTTCGCGGACAAGACGTTCAAGATGCCGAACCCGAACTACTACCTCCCGTAGGGAGAAGAGCTCGCAGCCGCTCCCCTTCGCTCAGAGGGGAGCGGCCGCTCCTCCGAAGCCGTGCCCGTGTTTTGGAGATACGCGGTGCGGCTATGGCTTTCAGTAGATGAGACCGGAGACGACGATGGACAGGCGGTTCAGCGAGCCCGAAGCGGTCGCGACTCCATGGAGCGAGACCGAACGAGCGCTCGAGGCCGCCGAGGTGTTCTGGATCTGCACGGTTCGACGAGACGGACGACCCCACCTCACTCCCCTCGTCGCCGTCTGGCTCGACGAGGCCATCTATTTCGGCACGGGGGCCAAAGAGCAGAAGGCGGTCAACCTCGCTCAGAACCCTCACGTGATCCTGTCCACGGGGTGCAACGAGTGGGAACGCGGGCTCGACATCGTCGTCGAGGGCGAGGCCGCACGGGTCAGGGAGCAGGAGCAACTCGAGCGGCTGGCCCAGGCGTGGGCGAAGAAGTGGGACGGACGATGGCGATACGAGGTCGGCGACGGGATGTTTCGCGAATCGGGCCCATCCGGCGCTGAGGCGCTCGTCTTCGCGGTTGCGCCGAAGAAGGTCTTCGCCTTCGCCAAGGGCACCTTCGGCCAGACCCGCTATCTGTTCTCACCCTGAACCGGGCTACTGGAAGAGCGTGAGCTCGGGCTCGCGGTCGCCACGCAGGACGGCGAGGTCGACCTCGACGCAGCGGATGTCGCGAGACTCTGCGAGCGCGACCGCCTGCGGCTTGATCGTCTGGGCCGCCAGAACGCCGCGGCAGCCGGCCTTCGCCGGGTCCGCCCGGATGAACCCGAGATAGCGAGTCAGCTGCTCGACCGCCTCGATCGTCCCGATGCGCTTGATCTCGACCGCGACCCACTCGCCGTCGGCGTCCTTGCACATGAGATCGACCGGCCCGACCTCGGTCGGCCACTCGCGCTTCACGAGCGTCAACTCCTCGCCCAGTGCGGCCGGCGCCGCTGAGAGCAGCTCCTGCAGGTCGCGCTCGACGCCGTCCTTCTGTAGCGCCGCGGACTCCCCCATGTCGTGCTCGACGTCGCTCAGCACCTCGAGCAGCCTGATCTCGAGCTCGTCTTCCGTCTTCGCCTTGCGAACCGCGAGCACGTCGCCGAGCTCCTGGATGGACGTCGGCCCGGTCATCCAGTTCAGCGGCTTGTAGCCGCCCGCGTCGTCGTGGACGAGCACCGAACCGTCGGCCTTGAGGATCAGCAGCCGCACAGCCTCGGGCAGCACGGCCGTCAGGCGACCGGTGTACCGAACCTCGCAGCGGGCGACCAACAGGCGCACGTTGGCACCCTATTGCCCGTTTCGGACAAGTCTTTTGGAGTCGGCTAGCTAACCGCTTTCTTCACGAGCTTCGCGATCTTCGCCTCGTCGGCAGCGGACAACTTCGTCAGCGCGAACGAGGTCGGCCACATGGCGCCCTGGTCGAGCTTCGCCGCGTCGTTGAAGCCGAACGTCGCGTACCGGTCCTTGAACTTCTCGGCGCTCCTGAAGAAGCAGACGACCTTTCCGTCCTCGTTCGCATAGGCGGGCATCCCGTACCAGGTCCTCGGCGCGAGACCGGGCGCGCTGGCCTTGACGATCTCGTGGAGCCGCTTGGCCATGGTGCGATCCGAGCCCTTCATCTCGGCGATCTTGGCCAGCACGTCGCCCTCGCCGTCCCCTTTTCCGCTGCGCTGTGCCTTCAGCTCGCGGGCCCGATCCCTCATCGCGGCTCGCTCGTCCGCGGTGAATCCCTTGTCGGCCTTCTTCCTCTCAGCCATTGCGGGCCACCTCCCTCTGCTGGAGCCGCTGGAGCAGCTCGTCGACACGCGCGAACCCCGACTTCGCGCCTTCCTCCACGCCGTACTGCATCGTAGTGTCGCGCTCCTCCGTCGTCTCGAAGCGCATCGTCTGCGTCAGCTTCGTCTGCTCGCCGAGATCCTCGAACTCGAGCGTCTGCAGGTGGTTCTGGAACGTCTGTACGAGGCGCTCGGGCGGGTCGACCTCGCGGAACTCGCCCTCGACGACGCCGAAGGCGGTGCGGAACCGGTAGCTGCCGCCCGAGCGGACGTCCATCTCCTCGACGACGGTGCCGTCGCCCCACCATTCGGGGATCAGCTTCGGATCCGTCCAGACGGAGAAGACGTGCGCGCGCGGCGCGTCGAAGACCCGCTCGACTCGGATCTCGAGCTCGCTCGGGGTGGTGACGGTTGTGTCGTTCATCGTGCTCCTTTCGTTCGTTCCAGGACCTGCCCGAAGCGGTCGAGCCGCTGCAGCCATGTGCTGATGCCCTCGAAGGCGTACGGCACGAGCATGCACACGCGGGCTCGGCCGATCTTCTCCGTCGTGACGAGCTCCGCCTCCTCGAGGAGGCGGATGTGCTTCTTCATCCCCGTCAGCGACATGCCGAAGGGCTCGGCGAGCTCGCTGATCGTCGCCCGCCCGGAGCCGAGCCGCTCGAGGACGGCGCGGCGGGTCGGGTCGGCGAGAGCCGAGAACGCGCGATCGATCGTCGGTGGATACTGAACCATGCGGTTCACTATAGCAGGTCGTGAGTGGCGACCTGCTAGGACTTTCGGCGCGTGGAGAACAGCGACACCCGGTACGCGCAGAGCGGCGACGTCCACGTCGCCTACCGCGTCTTCGGCGAGGGCCCCTTCGACCTCGTCTTCGCGAGCGGCCTCGACTTCCCGTCGGTGGAGTTCCACGACGAATCGATCGGCGCCGGGTTCGACGAGCTGACCGGGCGAATGCGCGTCATCCGGTTCGACAAGCGCGGCACGGGCGCCTCCGACCGTGTCAGCGGCGTGCCCTCCCTCGAGGAGCGAATGGACGACGTGCGCGCCGTGATGGATGCGGTCGGCTCCGAGCGCGCCGCTCTGCTTGGGCACGTGGACGGCGCAGCGCTCGCGATCTTGTTCGCAGCAACGTACCCGGAGCGGGTCTTCGCGCTCGTCCTCTTCCAGGGCAAGCCGCGCTTCGTCAGTGCGCCCGATTTCCCGTGGGTGCCGACGCGGGAGCAGTACGAGGTCGGAACCCAGGAATGGCTCGCCGAGGTGACGAGCAGCGCCGATCTCGAGCGGGCGTTCGCGGGCCGCCTCGGCAAGTCGCCGGACGATCCCGTCATCCGCAACCGGGCCCGCGCGACACGTCTGACTGTGAGCCCCGGCTCGCTGATCGCGCTCCGCCGCATGAACATGGACGTCGACGTGCGCAGCGCGCTGTCGACCATTCAGGCGCCGACCCTGGTCGTGCACCGCAGCGCCGACCTCGACGACGAGAACGACACCACGGCCACGGACATCTCGCGCTACATGGCGGGCGAGATCGCCGGCTCCCGCCTCCTCGAGGTCGGGCGCTTCGACTGGCTTCCGTACCGCGAGATCGCCGAGTTCGTCGTCGACGCGTGGGAGCAGCGAGCGGTGGAGCGGAGCCGCGTGCTCGCGACGGTCCTGTTCACCGATCTCGTCGACTCGACCGCGACGGCCGTGGAATCCGGCCGCGCGTGGCCCTCGATGCTCGCCGAGCACAACGCGGTCATCCGCCGCGAGCTCGCGCGCTTCCGGGGCGAGACGATCGATACCGCCGGCGACGGCTTCTTCGCGTCCGGCTTCGACGGGCCGGCGCGCGCCATCCGTTGTGGTTGCGCGATCCGCGACGCCGTCGGGTCGCTCGGGCTGGGAATCCGCGTCGGCGTGCACACGGGCGAATGCGACGTCGTGGACGGCAAGCTGGCCGGGCTCGCCGTCGCGGTCGGCGCCCGGGTCGCAGCGCGAGCAGACGTCGCGGAGGTGCTGGTCTCGGGCACGGTCAAGGACCTCGTCGCGGGCTCCGGCATCGCCTTCGACCCGCGCGGGGTCAAGGAGCTGAAAGGCCTGGGCGAATGGCCGCTGTACGCCGTCGCCCGAGTGGACTAGCTAGGACGCGTATTCGTCGAACTGCGGCAGATCGTCGGTGATCTCGAACCAGTCCGCCTTCGAGCCGACGAAGATGTGCGCCGTCACCCGGATGCTCGGGACGTCGATCAGCGATCCCATGCCCACGTGCACGTACTCGCCGCCGCGAACGACCGAGAACAGGAACGATCCGCACGACGCGCAGCGCGTGTCGTTGAGGAGATCGTCGCCGACGACGAGGAGCTTGTCGGCGCCTTTCAAGATCTCGAGCTTGTCACGCTCGATGCCGGCCAGCGGCTTGAACGCGGCACCCGTCGAGGCGCGGCACCGCGAGCAGTGGCAATTCCACGCGTAGAGGAACTCGTCCTGGACCCGGTAGCGGACGGCGCCGCACCAACAACCTCCGAGGAGCACGATGGGTTGAAGCATCGCAGGTTTCCGTCATGTCTTGACATCGAACTAGCAGTGAGTAAGCTAGTCCACGTCAAGTAGTTCGATGTAAAGACGATTGGAGGAACGAATGCCGACCGCAGTCGAGAACGCGTACGTCTTCGCCAAGCTCGAGGAGCTCGAGCCCGCACAGCTGCTCGCGCCGCCCGGGGCGACGGACGACGGGAGAAAGCGCTTCGACGTCCGACGTCACCTCGGCATCACCGCCTTCGGCGTGCAGGCGTTCAGCGCGCCGAGCGGTGTCGTGATCGTCAACGAGCACGACGAGACCCTGCTCGTCGGCGACACCGGCCAGGAGGAGCTCTACATCGTTCTGAAGGGCTCGGCGACATTCGAGGTCGACGGCGAGACCGTGGACGCGCCGGCGGGCGCACTCGTCCAGGTGCAGCCGGCCGCGAAGCGGAAGGCGACGGCGACGGAGGACGGGACGACGATCCTGGTCGTCGGGGCCACCGCAGGCGAGGCGTACAAGGTTCCACCCGAGGAAGTCGCGGAGGCGTTCGCCGCCTACAACGCCGGCGACTACGAGGAAGCGCTCGCGAAGCAGCTCGTCGTCGTCGGGAAGCAGCCGGACAACCCCGTCTTCCACTTCAACGCCGGGTGCTTCGCGGCTCGAGCCGGACGCGCCGACGAGGCGATCGAGCACCTCGGGCGAGCGGTCGAGATCAACGAGGGCGTCAAGGAGCTGATGGCGACCGACGAGGATCTCGACTCGATCCGTGAGGATCCGCGCTTCATCGAGCTCGCGAAGTAGGCCTCAGCGGCGGACGGCGACGATCGCGGCCGTCTCGGGCGTGGTCAGAATCTCGACCGCGACGAGGCGCGGGTCACGGAGGAGTCGCTCGCGGACGGGATCTCCTTCGATCGCCCGTCCCGGCGTCAGGTCGTCCTTCACGAGCACGCCACCCGGCTCGAGGAGCTCGACGATGCGGTCCCAGTCATAGAGACCCCCGTCCGCGAAGACGAGGCCGAACGGCCCGCGCCCGCGCAGGAGCTCGTAGGCGTCGCCTTCGAGCGCCTCGACATTGGCGAGCCCGCTCAGCCGCTCCCGGGAGATCCGCGCGCGCTCCGGGTCGATCTCGACCGTGAGCACCGAACGCGCGGTCTCCGCCATCGCCGCGGCCCCCTCGCCGAACGCCGTGCCGATCTCGGCGACGTCCCGGCCGGTGGCGAGCGCACGGAGCAGCTCCTGCACTTCGGGAATCGACGATCCTCCGGCCGTCACGGCACAAGTAGCCTAGGGCCGATGGCGGCGACCGCGCCCGAGCCCCGGCACGATCGTTCCGACGCGCCTCCGATCGCCGAGCACGCGCTGATCGGCGAGCGCCCGCACTACAACGTCACGTTCCTCTTCCTCGCGCTCGGCGGGCTCGCGCTCGCGGTCTCCCAGTCGCTCGTCGCACCCGCGCTGCGGGAGATCCAGATCGACGTCGGTGTCTCGACGACGGCCGCCACGTGGGTGCTGACCTCGTTCCTGCTCAGCGCCTCGGTGGCGACGCCGATCCTGGGCCGGCTGGGCGACATGTTCGGCAAGAAGCGCGTGCTCGTGATCGCGCTGACGGCGGTGGCGATCGGGACATTCGTGAGCGCCGTCGCCGGGTCGCTCGGGCTGCTCGTCGCCGGCCGCGTCATCCAGGGCCTCGGCGGCGGCGTGTTCCCGCTCTCGATGGCGATCATTCGGGACGAGTTCCCGCGTGAGCGCGTCGCCGGCGGGATCGCGCTGATCTCCGCGATCCTCGGCGTCGGCGGCGGGCTCGGGATCGTGCTCGCCGGGCCGATCGTCGACCACCTCAACTACCACTGGCTGTTCTGGTTCCCGTTCGTCGTCGTCACGATCGCCGCGGTCGGCGTGTTCCTCGTCGTGCCCGAGTCCCCCATCCGCACGCGCGGCCGTGTCGACTGGGCCGGCGCGGTGCTGCTCGCGGGCTGGCTCGTCGCGCTCCTGCTCCCGATCAGCGAGGGCCGCTCCTGGGGCTGGACATCGGGGCGCGTGCTCGGGCTCTTCGCCGCAGCTGTCGTGCTCGCCCTCGCCTGGATCGCGGTCGAGATCCGCAGCCGCGAGCCGCTCGTCGACATGCGGATGATGCGCCTGCGCGGCGTCTGGACGACGAACGCCACGGCCGTCCTGCTCGGGGCCGGGATGTTCGGCTCGTTCATCCTCGTCCCGCAGCTCGTCGAGCTCCCGAAGTCGACCGGCTACGGGTTCGGCGGCTCGGTCACCCAGGCGGGCCTCTACCTGCTCCCCTCGGCCTTGATGATGCTCGTGTTCAGCGTCGTCGCCGGGCGGATCATCAGCGCAGTCGGGCCGCGCCTGCCGCTGATCCTCGGGACGTCGATCTCCGTCCTCTCGTTCCTGGTGCTCGCGCTCGCGCACAGCGAGGGCTACGAGATCCTGCTCGGCACGACGCTGCTCGGGATCGGGATCGGCTTCGCGTACTCCGCGATGGCGAATCAGATCGTCGACTCGGTGCCGAGCGAGCAGACGGGCGTCGCGACGGGGATGAACACGATCATGCGCACGATCGGCGGCTCGCTCGGAGCAACCGTCTCGGCCGTGATCATCTCGAGCTTCACCGCGTCCGACGGCCTACCCCGTGAACAGGGGTTCACGATCGCGTTCGCCGTGTCGGCGGTCGCGCTCGCCGGAGCCGTGCTCGCCGCGTTGGCCGTGCCGGCACGGCGTTAGGCCGCGTCGAGCACCGCAGCGAGCAGCTCCGGGTGCGTGACCGGCCAGATGTGCCCGTCCGGCGCGTCGACCTCTCCGTAGCGCGCGTCGAGCAGCCGCGCGAGCTCGTGGCAATGCGCCGGCGGGGTCATGGTGTCGGTCGTGCAGCCGACAACGGTGCACGGGACGGGATTGGCGCGAACCCGTGCGAGCTCGGGCCTCAGGTCGAGCTGGTGAACGAACCGGCCGAGCCGCATGGCGCTCCTCGGCGCCACCCCGACCCGCAGGATCGACCGCCCCACGTGAGCGAGCGGAAAGCGGCCGGTCGCAACCTGGCGCGCCCATGTGAAGAGGCTCGACGGGATCGGCTTCGTCAGCGGGAGCCCCGCGGGAGAGAGCAAGATCAAGCGCTCGACGAGGTCGGGCCGGTCGAGCGCCGCGAGCAGTGAGAGGGCGGCGCCCATCGAATGGCCCGCGAGCGCGACCGGGCCGCGACCGGCTAGCTCATCGACGAGCCAGGACCGGTAGGCGGCCAGCTCTCCTCGCGTCTTCCTGAAGGACGGGAGCTCCACCACGACCCACCTCTCCGGCAGCCCGGGCGCGTACAGGCCCGCCGGAGCGCCCCAGCCCGGGACGAAGAGGCCAGCTTGACAAGTCGCCTCTGGTTTAGTCAAATGCCTAAGTCACTTGTCCAAACTGCGGTTGGGAGGTACTGATGGCACACAACGGATCCACGCTCCACCGCTCGCCGCAAGAGGCGATGAAGGCGCAGGAGGAGGAGTTCCTCTACCTTGCCTGTCTGCACGAGGGAACAGGTGTCGACGCCCCGGATTTCCTGGCGGTCGTCGACACCGAGACCGGCCGGATCGTCCACGAGCTGCCGATGCCGAACGCCGGCGACGAGCTGCACCACTTCGGCTGGAACCGCTGCTCGTCGGCCTGCCACGGCCCGGACCGCTCGCACCTGATCGTTCCCGGCTTCCGCTCGTCGCGGATTCACGTCGTCAACGTCGCCGACGACCCGCGCCGGCCGACGATCGAGCACGTGATCGAGCCTGAAGAGGTGATCGCGAAGACCGGATA
The DNA here is from genome assembly GCA_036558065.1 of Gaiellaceae bacterium. Lineage (GTDB taxonomy): Bacteria > Actinomycetota > Thermoleophilia > Gaiellales > Gaiellaceae > VAXT01. The sequence continues at coordinate 9,279 of DATBGG010000098.1, forward strand.
CACGCGGCCGCACACCGTGCATTGCATGCCCGGCGACAACGTCGTCATGTCGATGCTCGGCGACGCCGACGGGAACGGCGCCGGCGGCTTCGCGGTGCTCGACGCCAAGACGTTCGAGCTGAAGGGCCGCTGGGAGAACGGCACCGAGACGCCGCGCTTCAACTACGACTTCTGGTACCAGCCGCGCAAGAACGCGCTCATCTCGAGCGAGTTCGGCGAGCCCAACGCCTACGAGCCGGGCTTCGACCTCGACGACGTCTCCGCCGGCCGGTACGGAAGCAAGCTCCATTTCTGGAACCTCGCCGAGCGCACGCTCGAGCAAACGGTCGAGCTCGGCGAGACCGGCCTCGTCCCGCTCGAGGCCCGCTGGCTCCACGATCCCGACGCGGACGAAGGCTTCGTCGGCGCCGCTCTCTCGAGCACGATGTGGCACTTCCACCGCAACGGCGAGTGGAAGGCCGACCAGGTGATCGCGGTCGAGAGCGTTCCGCTCGAAGGCTGGCCCTTCCCGGTGCCCGGGCTGATCACCGACCTGCTCCTCTCGATGGACGACCGGTTCCTGTACATGGCCAACTGGCTGCACGGCGACGTCCGCCAGTACGACGTCTCCGACCCGGCGAATCCGAAGCTCACGGGTCAGGTCTGGCTCGGCGGCGTGATCGGGAAGCCCACCGACGCGCGGCGCGACCTGAACGGGGGGCCGAACATGATCCAGCTGTCCTTCGACGGTCGCCGTCTCTACGTCACCAACTCGCTCTACTCGACGTGGGACAACCAGTTCTACCCGGAGCTGCGCTCCTGGCTGCTCCGCGTGAACTGCGACCCGAACGGCGGGATGGAGCTCGACCACGACTTCTTCGTGGACTTCCATGACAGGCCCGGCGGGCCGGCGCGCACGCATGAGGTGCGCCTGCAGGGCGGCGATTGTACGACGGAGATCTTCCAGTGATACTCGGACACGTCAATGGAGTTCCCGTCGAGGAGATCGTCGCTCAGCTTGTGTCCGCCGGCGTGATGACGGTGGCGATGCTCGGCGTCGCAGTGGAAGTGACTGTCCGCCGCCTGCGTGCTCGACTGCGGCGACGCTGATGGCGGCACCGACGAAGACGAGCGCTCGCTCGGCGGCCGAGGATGTCCTCCTCGACGCTGCCGAGCGGCTGCTCGTCGACGTCGGCTACGCGGGAATCACCACACGCCGGCTGGCCGAGGAAGCGGGCGTCAACCACGGTCTCGTCCACTACTACTTCGGCTCGAACGAGAACCTGCTCGTGCGGGCGCTCGAGCGCTTCACCGAGCGGCTGATCGACCGCCAGAAGGAGATGTACGCGGCCGAGACGCCCTTCGTCGAGAAATGGCGGACGGCGATGCGCTACCTCGTCGGCGAGGACGTCACCTACGAAAAGATCTGGCTCGAGCTCCAGGCGCTGGCCTGGAATCAGCCCGAGCTGCGAGAACGGCTCGCACGCGTCAACGCCGAATGGCGTGCCGTGCTCACCGAGGCATTCGAGCAACCCCATCGCGAGCTCGAGATCGACATGCCCCTGGACGCGCTCGTCTCGCTCGTGATGACATTCAACATCGGCATCGCCGTCGAACGCCTCGGTGGCATCGAGACCGGGCACGCCGAGCTCCTCGAATGGATCGACGAATGGCTGTCGAGCTGACGACCTCCACGCGGGAGCAGACACGGGCTCGCTACCCGGACGAGTCCGGCTACGTCGAGCGCGACGGCGTCCGCGTCTTCTACGAGGTCTACGGCTCGGGCGAGCCGACCCTCATCCTCCTCCCGACCTGGTCGCTCATGCACTCCCGCCACTGGAAGATGCAGATCCCGTACCTCGCCAGGCACTGCCGGGTCGTCACATTCGACGGCCGCGGGAACGGGCGCTCCGACCGCCCGAAAGAGCCGGAGGCGTACGACGAGCGCCAATTCGCGGCCGATGCGCTCGCGGTGATGGACGAGACCAAAACGGAGCGAGCCGTGATCGTCGGGTTCTCGCTGGGCGGGCAGCGCGGCCTCATCCTGGCGGCGGAGCACCCGGAGCGGGTCGAGGGGGCCGTCTTCATCGGTCCGTCGTTCATGGGCGGCGGAGAGCCGCTCGCCGAACGGACCGTCTACGACTTCGACACCGACTACGGCACGTTCGAGGGCTGGGCAAAGCACAACCGCTTCTACTGGCTGCGCGACTACCGGGACTGGGTCGAGTTCTTCGTCTCGAAGATCTTCACGGAGCCGCACTCGACAAAGCCGATCGAGGACGGCGTGGCCTGGGGGCTCGAGACTGACGCTGAAGTCATGATCGCCACCCAGGACGCGACCGGGCTGACGCCGGAAGAGTCACGAGCGCTCTGCGGGCGCGTTCGCTGCCCGGTGCTCGTCATCCAGGGCAAGGACGACGCGGTCACGTCCTTCACGCGCGCTATGGCAATGGCGGAGCAAACCGGCGGCGAGCTCGTCATGCTCGAAGGATCCGGGCATGCGCCGCACCTCCGCGACCCCGTGAAGGTGAACCTCCTCATCCGCGAGTTCCTGGAGTCCCTCCCATGAGCGTCGCCGCCCCTGCTCGCGAGCAGACACGAGCGCGCTACCCGGACGAGGAAGGGTTCGTGGAGCGCAACGGAGTCCGGATCTTCTGGGAGCGCTACGGCGAGGGCGAGCCGACGATCCTCTTCCCGCCGACCTGGGAGCTCGTCCACTCACGCTGCTGGAAGATGCAGATCCCGTACTTCGCGCGCCACGGCCGAGTGGTGACCTTCGACCCTCCCGGCAACGGGCGCTCCGACCGGCCTCGGGACGCGGCGGCGTACGAACGGAGCGAGGTGGCCGAGTACGCCGTGGCGGTGCTCGATGCAGCACACGTCGAGCGGGCGATCGTCGTCTCCTGGTGCGACATGGGCGAGTCGCTCATCCTCGCCGCCGAGCACCCCGAGCGGGTGAGCGGCCTCGTCTTCATCGCGCCGGCACTCCCGACGCGAGAGCGAGAGGTTCCCGAGTTTCCGTTCGACGAGGAGCTCGACACTGACGAGGGCTGGGCAAAGGAGAACCGCCATTACTGGCTGCGCGACTGGCCCGGTTACGTCGAGTTCTTCATCTCGAAGATGTTCACAGAGCCGCACTCGACCAAGCAGATCGAGGACGCCGTCGGGTGGGGCCTCGAGACAGATGCCGAGACACTCCTCGCCAGCTTCGCCGGGTGGGCCACGAAGGAGCTCGACCCCGCCACGACGGTCGAGCTGTGCGCGCGGGTCCGCTGTCCGGCGCTCGTGGTGCACGGAACCGCGGACGAGCTCGTCGATCCCGAGTGGGCTCGCGCCCTGGGGGCCGAGTTGGCCGCCCCGGTCGTACTGCTCGAAGGCTCCGGCCACGGGCCCCACGCCCGAGATCCGGCGAAGGTCAACTCACTCGTTCGAGAGTTCACCGAGTCGGTCGCGTCGCCCGAGCCCGAGGTTCGGCGCTGGACGCGCGCGCTCAACCGCCGCAAGCGGGCGCTCTACATCTCGTCGCCGATCGGGCTCGGCCACGCCCAGCGCGACGCAGCGATCGCCGCCGAGCTGAGGAAGCTCCACCCGGACCTGGAGATCGACTGGCTCGCGCAGCATCCGGTGACGAAAGCGCTCGAGGCGCGCGGCGAGCGCATCCATCCGGCGAGCGCGCACCTTGCCAACGAGTCGGGCCACATCGAGAGCGAGTCGGCCGAGCACGACCTGCACTGCTTTCAGGCGATCCGGCGGATGGACGAGATCCTGCTCGCGAACTTCATGGTCTTCCACGACCTCGTGCGCGAGGAGGACTACGACCTCTGGATCGGCGACGAGGCCTGGGAGCTCGACTACTACCTGCACGAGAACCCGGAGCAGAAGCGCGCCGCGTACGTGTGGCTGACCGACTTCGTCGGCTGGCTCCCGTTCGAGGACGGCGGAGACCGCGAGGCGTCCGTGACCGCCGACTACAACGCGGAGATGATCGAGCACATCGCCCGGTTCCCGCGTTTGCGCGACCGGGCGGTCTTCGTCGGCAACCAGGACGACATCGTCCCGGATGCCTTCGGTCCCGACCTGCCGCTCATCCGCGACTGGACGGAGGAGCACTACGACTTCGCCGGCTATGTGACCGGGTTCGATCCGGGCGAGCTCGGTGACCGCGGCGAGCTCGGCTACGGCGACGACGAGCGCGTCTGCATCGTGACCGTGGGCGGCTCGGGCGTGGGCGGGCACCTGCTGCGACGCGTCATCGACGCGTATCCCGAAGCGAAGGAGCGCGTGCCCGACCTGAGGATGATCGTCGTCGCCGGGCCGCGCATCGATCCCAGGAGCCTTCCGCAGCACCACGGCCTCGAGATCCGCCCCTACGTGCACGACCTCTACCGGCACCTTGGGGCCTGCGACCTCGCGGTCGTCCAGGGCGGGCTCACGACTTCGATGGAGCTGACGGCGAACCAGCGGCCGTTCCTCTACTTCCCGCTCCGCCACCACTTCGAGCAGAACTTCCACGTGCGCCGCAGGCTCGAGCGCTACGGCGCCGGCCGCTGCATGGACTTCGAGACCGACGGACCGCACGAGATCGCCGCCGCGATCGCCGAGGAGCTCGGACGCGAGGTCGATTACCGGCCGGTCGAGACCGACGGTGCGGAGCGTGCGGCGAAGCTGATCGCCGAGCTCCTCTGACGCCGGCGCTGAATTCGAGCCCGCTCGACCGTCTTACAAGCAGTCAACGACGGAAGGAGAGCGCAAGATGGGCAAGCTGGTCGTCACCGAGTTCGTTTCGATCGACGGAGGTTTCGAGGACCCGGGCGGCGCCGAGAGCTACGAGCACGGCGGTTGGACCTTCGAGTACGACCGCGGCGACGAGGGGAACAAGTTCAAGCTCGACGAGCTCATGGACGCGAAGGTCCAGCTGCTCGGGCGCGTCACCTACGAGGGCTTCGCGGCCGCCTGGCCATCGCGGGAGGGGCCGTTCGCCGAGAAGCTGAACAGCGATCCGAAGGTCGTTGTGTCGACGACGCTCGAGGATCCGCAGTGGGAGAACACGACGGTGATCTCGGACAACGTGGTCGACGAGCTGTCGAAGCTGAAGGGCTCCACGGACGGCAACATCCTCGTCGCCGGCAGCGGGACGCTCGTCGCGACGCTCCTCGAGGCCGACCTCGTCGACGAGCTCCGGCTGATGATCTTCCCGACGATCCTCGGGCGCGGCAGGCGCCTCTTCCCGGACGGGATCGACCGATTGAAGTTCAGGCTCGCCGAGAGCCGCACGGTCGGCCCCGACGGTGTCCAGGTGCAGGTGTACGAGCGCGCGGCCTAGGGAACAAGCTCCGGACACAACCGCAAGGAGGGGTCATGGACCGCGACAAGGTCGAAGGCACGCTCAAGGAGAAGGAAGGCGAGCTCACGGGCGACGAGGCCCGCGAGAAGCAGGGTGAGGCCCAGAAGACGTGGGGCGAGGCCAAGGAGAAGGTCGAAGACCTCACGGACGGCGACTAGCGCCGCCCACCGGGCGCGGGAGTGAGCGCTACTCCCGCGCCTCCACCTCCCCGTGCTGCTTGACGACAGCGCGCTCGCAGGCGGAGAATCCCTCGGCGCCATCGACCGAAGGAGGCGGCATGGCCTGGAATCTGAAAGGGACGTACTTCGAGACCTGCTCGTGCGAGCTCATGTGCCCGTGCAACATGTCGTTCGACCACGGCGCGACCTACGACTACTGCCGCGTCACGCTCGTGTTCAACATCACGCAAGGTGAGATCGAGGGCACCGATGTCAGCGGGCTCAAGGTGGCAGCGATCGCGGACACGCCCAAGGTCATGACCGACGGCAACTGGAAGCTCGGCATGTTCGTCGACGATCAGGCCTCGGACGAGCAGGCGGCGCAGCTGACCGCGGTCTTCGGAGGCCAGAAGGGCGGGCCGATGGAGGCGATCGTTCCGTTCGTCGGTGAGATGCTCGGTGTAGAGCGTGCTTCGATCGAGATCGTCGAGGAGGGGCTCACGCACAGCGTTCGCATCGGCAACGCGGTCGATTTCGAGATCGAGGACATCGTTCCGTTCGGCATCGAGACCGGGCAGCCTGTGCGGCTGACCGGGATGTTCCACCCTGTCGCGTCGGAGTTCAACGCGGCCGAGGCGAAGCGGTCGAACATCGACGCGTTCGGCATCTCGTACGAGGGCAAGACCGGCATCTCGACGTCGGAGTTCTCCTGGGCTGCCTGATCTAGGCGCCGTAGCGCGCCATCGTACGACGGGCCTGTTCGCATAATCTCGCCGCATGACGCTCGCATGCCCCTCGTGCGGCGCCGCCTACGCGCGCGACGACCGCTTCTGCAGCGAATGCGGCGCATCGCTGCGGCAGACGTGTCCTTCTTGCGGCGCGGACCAGGCGGTCGAGGCGGCGTTCTGCTCGGCCTGCGGCGCCGCCCTGAGGCAGGAGCCCCGTGCAACCGGCGCCGTTCTCGACGACCGCCAGGAGCGCAGGGTCGTCACGGTCCTCTTCGCGGATCTGGCGGGCTCGACGGCGCTCGGCGAGCGGCTCGACCCGGAGGACGTCCGCGAGCTCCAGGGTGAGCTCTTCGAGCTGATCAACACCGAGGTCGAGCGCTTCGGCGGGACGACCGAGAAGTTCGCCGGTGACGCCGTGCTCGCCGTCTTCGGCATCCCGCAGGCGCACGAGGACGACGCGGAGCGCGCCGTGCGTGCCGCACTCGCGGTCCGCGCTGCCTTCGACGAGTTCACCGAACGCGTCCAGGGTCGCCACGGAGCGGACGTGGGCCTCCGGATCGGCGTCAACACCGGCGAGGTCGTCTCCGGCCGCGAAGCTGCGGCGCGAGGCGAGCTGATGGTGAGCGGCGACGCCGTCAACGTCGCGGCCCGGCTCCAGCAGCACGCGCAGCCGGGGGAGATCCTCGTCGGTCAGCGCACACATACCGCCACGAGCCGGGTCGTCGAGTACACCGAGCACGAGCCACTCGAGGCGAAGGGCAAGAGCGAGCCCGTTCCCGCCTGGACGGCGATCTCAGCACCCGAGCAGGAGCCGCCCCGTGGTCTTGCCGGCCTCAGCGCTCCCCTCGTCGGGCGCGACGAGGAGCTCGCCATCCTGAGCGCTGTCGCGACAAGGGTCGACCGGGAGCGGACACCGCAGGTCGTGACGCTCTTCGGGCCCGCCGGCGTCGGGAAGTCACGCCTGCTCACAGAGCTGGTCGAGCGGCTCGCCGACGCGCGCGTGATCAAGGGCCGCTGCCTGCCCTACGGCGAGGGAATCACCTTCTGGCCGCTGGCGGAAGCGGCCAAGACGCATGCCGGGATCCTCGACACGGACTCGGCGGAGGTCGCGCTCGCGAAGCTCCGGTCGGCGATCGAGTCGGTCGTGCCCGAGGCGCAGGCGGAGCGGGTGATCGAGGCCGCGGGCTGGACGATCGGTCTTTTGCCCGCGCCCGGAACCGATCCGCTGGAAGTCGTGCGGCGGCTGAACGAGGGCTGGGCGCGCTACGTCGGCGGCCTGGGACGCCGGCAGCTCACGGTGTTCGCCGTCGAGGACGTGCACTGGGCGTCGAGCGCGCTTCTCGACCTGCTCGAGCAGCTCGCGGAGAATCTCGCCGACACGCGCGTCCTGCTCGTCTGCACCGCTCGGCTGGAGCTGCTCGAGGCGCGTCCGACCTGGGGGGCCGGCAGGCAGAACGCCAGCTCGCTCTCGCTCTCCCCGCTCTCGGCCGCAGAGGCCACCGAGCTGATCTCGTCGCTCCTCGGCGAAGGCGACGTGCCGAGAGACGTGCGCGAGCGCGTGCTCGCGAGCGCCGAGGGCAACCCGTTCTACCTCGAGGAGATGCTGACGATGCTGATCGAGGAAGGCGCGCTCGAGCGCCGGAACGGAGGCTGGGCCTCGACGCCTCGACTTGCGAACGTCTCCATTCCCGACTCGGTGCACGGCGTGATCGCCGCGCGCATCGACCTCCTCGACGAGAACGCCCGCGAGGCGCTGCGCAAGTGCTCCGTTGTCGGCCGCGTCTTCTGGCCGGCGGCGGTCGACGTCGACGAGCAAGTGATCGCCTCGCTCGTCCGGAGCGGGCTCGTCACGGACACGCTGGAGTCCGTCATGGCCGGGCTGCGCGAGTTCGCGTTCAAGCACGCGCTCACCCGCGACGTCGCCTATGCGAGCCTGACGCGGCCCGAGCGGCGCGAGCTCCACCGCCGCGTTGCCGAGTGGCTTCAGGAGGTCGCGCCCGACCGGTCGGCCGAGACGGTCGAGGTCGCGGCGTACCACTTCGGCCGTGCGCTCGAGTACGGCGAGGACGACCCCGGGATCACGAAACGCGCCTTCGACTTGCGCATGGCCGCGAGCGAGGCCGCCTACGGCCGCGGCGCGTTCGGAGCGGCTCGAGGCCAGCTCGAGGACGCGCTCCAGCTCGCGCAGTCCGACCAGGAACGCGCGCTCGTCGAGATCGCGCTCGCCCGCCTGGACATGAGCGCGGCGTTCTTCGACCGGGTGCTCGAGCGCCTCGACAGAGCAGACGCGATGCTCGGCCCGGAGGACGCCAGGCTCAGGTCCGACGGCTTGAGCGTCCGTTCGCGGACATGCTGGCTCACGGGCCGCTGGGAAGATGCGCTCGCGTCCGCCACCGAGGCCGTCGCCGCGCTCACGGGCCTTCCCGAGACGCCGCAGCTCGCCCGCGCGCTGGCCCGACTGTCCCAGATCCAGATGCTCAGGCAGCAGTCGGAATCGATCGAGACCGCCGAGCGGGCAGTCGACGTCGCGCGCCGTGTCCACGATCCGTTCGCCGAGGTGAACGCGCGTATCAACCTCTTCACCCAGAGTGTCAACGAGGGGATCGCGCCCAGCCCCGAGGAGCTTGCGTCGATCGTCGACTCCGCGGTCGAGGCGGGCGAATACGAGGAGGCGTACCGGGCAGTCGTGAACTTCGTCTGGTCGGTCGGGGGGTTCCTGGCGATCGACGAGACGGAGCGCTGGGTGGCGACGCTCCGCGAGCGCCTCGCCGATGTGCCGGCTCCGCCCTCGATCGGCCCATACCTCGACGTGTCGATCGTGATGCTGCTCCTCGTCCCGGCGGGGCGCTGGGCGGAGGCGGACGCGGAGCTCGAGCGGCTGAGGGACGCACACCCCGGCGTCACGCTCCGGCTCGTGTACCTGAGCCTCGAGGCGGGCCTCGCGCTGCGCCGTGGCCGTGTCGACGCCGCCGTGCGGATCTGCGCCGAGCTCGAGCCGCTCGCGATCGGCAGCGGGGAGCCTCAGCGGATCGGCCCGATGGCGGCCGTGGTCGGGCCGCTGCACGCGGTTCGCGGCGAGCACGAGGCCCTGCGCGCCCTGATCGGCGGGATCCTGGACACTCCCGGCTGGGACTGGCCCGCCAGCCTCGACTCGATTCCGATCGTGAGAGCGCTCGCGGCGGTCGAGGCAACGGACTTGCTGGAACGGATGACCGAGTCGCTGCGCTCGTCGAAAGGGCTCGCCGCCAAGTCCCAGACAGCGCTCCTCGTCGGCGACGGCCTGCTCGCCCTCGCGGCCGGGCGCGCGGCGGACGCTGTTGACCTGCTCACCGAGGCGGCCGGCCGGGAGCGCGGGCTGGGCCGTGCGTACGACGCAGCGCTCCTCGATCTCGACCTCGCTCGTGCGCTCGAGGCCTCCGGCGACACGGAAGGCTCCGTCGAGGCTCGAGCGCGCGCGAACGCCGTCCTCGAGCCGCTCGGCTGCGTGAACCCGTACTGATCTAGGTCGGCGGCCGGATCACGTAGACGGTCCCGCCCGAGGCCGGGATCCAAGCCTGCTCGAACTGGGCACGATCGTAGACGCGGCGCACGTCGGAATTCGCCGGCGCCGCCGGGTCGTACGCGATCACGTCGCCGGCGCCGGTGAAGCCGCCGATCGCGGTCAGGTGCCCGCGCGTGCTCTCGATCGACGCTCCGTCGAGCTCGCCCGGCCCCCAGGCCACGGACGCGATCAGCGGGATGCCCGCTCGGACGAAGGCTTCGGCCTCCCGCAGGTCGTGGAGCCGCGACACGTCCGCGACGAGCCCGCGCTCGGACGCGTACGCCGCGTTGAACGCCCAGTTTCCCGCGCCGGCGTAGTGGTAGTCGTAGACGTGCCGGGCGGTGAAGTCGACCTCAGGATCGGCGAAGGCGACCCAAGCGGTCTCCTCCTCCGTCGGCGCGTGCTCGCCGCCCCAGAAGCGAACGACCATCGCCGTCGAGGTCGGGCTGCACCAGGCCTCGCCGCCGTTGTCCAGCTCCGGGTACTCGCCGCGGTGCGTCTCCTGCGAGAGCATCGGCAGCTCGAGGTCGACCGTGTCTCCGTTCATCGTCGTCGCGCTCGGAAAGCTCTCCCTCCGGCTCGCTCGATTCGACGCGACTGCGCCGTATCGACTCACCGAGACGGGCCCCTCCTCCGGGGAGAGCTCAGCGCGGCGACAGATCGTGAGCCGCAGCTGGTACGCGTCCGCCGCTTGCTCCAGAGACAGGATGTCGAACGCGACGGAGACGTCGGCGTCGTCCTGAGCCCCGACGGAGGCGCGGTGGAAGTCCGAGTCGTCGTAGGCCCAACGGCCGAGCACGTACCACTTCGCCCAGCGCCCGTCGTCGAAGCGGGGGCGCGCCTCGGATTGCACCCACGTGCCCGGGCTCGTACGAGCGTTCCAGGACGAGACGAGCTCGTCGAACGCGAAGCCGGGCCGGTACTCGGGTGACGTCCACGTACCGCAGACATACGTTCCGGACCCGTCCACCCGTTTGCCGAGAACGGGCACCGACGCGAACGGGTCGGTGTACTCGAGCGTGTCCAGGCGCTCCGGAGCGAGCGTCACTCCGCCCCCCGCGACGAGCCCGATCGCCGTTCCCGAGCCGAGGTCGGCGAGGTCGAAGGCGATCGAGGGCTGCGGCATAACGGAAAGCGGGCCTGCGTTCTCACAAACGGGGGCGTTCGGGCGTTCTCTATCACGATGGCGGCGATCGAGACGACAGCCCAGGCGGCGGCCGACCGAGAGCGGCTGCTCGCGCTCGCGGCCGGGCTGGTCACGGTCACGCTCTGGGCCTCCGCGTTCGTCGGCATCAGATCCGCGTCGCACCACTTCTCCCCCGGCGCCCTGGCGTTCGGCCGGCTGGCCATCGCAAGCGTCGCGCTCGGCCTGATCGCGCTCCTTCGCCGAGAGCCGCTGCCCGCGCGCCGCGACCTCGCGCCGATCGCCGTCGTCGGCGTCTTCTGGTTCGGCCTCTACAACATCGCGCTGAACGCGGGCGAGCGGCGCGTCGACGCCGGGACCGCCTCGATGCTCGTCAACGTCGGCCCGATCATCCTCGCGGTGCTCGCGGGCATCTTCTTGCGGGAGGGCTTCCCGAGACGGCTCTTCGGCGGGCTCGCGATCGCGCTCGTGGGTGTCGTGGTCATCGGGACCGCCACGTCCGACCAGGGTGTCGCCGCCAGCTGGGGTGCGCTGCTCTGCCTCGCGGCAGCGGTCTTCTACGCGATCGGCGTCGTCGCCCAGAAGCCGGTGCTCGTGCGCGTGTCGCCGCTGATGGTGACGTGGCTGGCGTGCATGGTCGGCGCTGTCGTCTGCCTTCCGTTCACCGTCACGCTCGCGCGCGAGCTCCCCGACGCGCCGGCCTCGTCGATCGGCTGGATGGTGTACCTGGCGATCGCGCCGATGGCGATCGGGTTCCTCACCTGGGGCTATGCGCTCGCGCGGACGACGGCCGGGCGGATGGGCTCGCTGACCTATCTCGTCCCGCCGCTCGCCATCCTGCTCGGCTGGGCCCTGCTCGACGAGGCGCCGCCTGCGCTCGCCATCGCCGGGGGCGCGATCTGCCTCGTCGGCGTCGTCGTCGCCCAGCGGCGCCCGGTCAGCGCCGCCCGACGACCAGCGTGATCCTGGCGCGTCGGGCCCGCTTCCTGCCTGCGCTCGGCTTCTGCGCGAGCACCTTTCCGGCGCGCTTCTTCGAGCGGACATGCCGCACCCGCCCGAGGGAGCAGTGCGCACGGCGGATCCTGGCTCGCGCCTTCGCAAGCCGCAAATGGACGACGCGGGGGACATGGCAGACGACAGGCGGAGGTGGAGGAGCCGGCTGTGGAGGTGGAGGCACCGGCGGGGGAACCGGTGGTGGGACCGGCGGAGGCGGGCCGCTGTTCGCGAGCGTGAGCAAGTCCGCGTCCGACCCGTTGAAGACGTCCTGGTCACCCGGGAAGTCGACCTGCTGATTCGACCACTGCCAGATCGCGTACGTGCTCCAGCCCGCCGGTAGCTGGCCGACCGTCTGGCACCAGCACGCAATCCAGAGCGGGCTCCTGGCGCCGAGCCCCGCGTAGTCGCCCGTGCATTGCTGCCACCAGTTCGTCGTCGTGTAGACGACCGGCCAGCGCCCGGTCCGCGCCTGGTACTCGGAGGCGAAGCTCTCGACCCAGGCGGCCATGGCGCTCTGGGTCAGGCCGTAGCAGGTCGGGCCGTACGGGTTGTACTCGATGTCGAGCGCGCCCGGAAGCGT
>DATBGG010000099.1:0-6541 GCA_036558065.1 Gaiellaceae bacterium
ATCGGCGCGGCGGCGCTGATCTGGCTGCCCCTGCTCATGTTCGGCCTGATCATCTATCTGCTCTGGCGCACCCTCCAGGTGATGCCGCGCGTCAAGCCGAAGCACGTGCACGCGACCTCGCGGTCGTCGGTCACGTGGGACGAGGTCGCCGGCCTCGAGGAAGTGCGCGACGAGATGCAGGAGATCGTCGACTTCATGCGGGACTCGAAGAAGTTCGCCCGCCTCGGCGCGCGCGTCCCGAAGGGCATCCTGCTCTACGGGCCGCCGGGGACCGGTAAGACGCTCCTCGCCAAGGCCGTCGCCCACGAGTCGGGCGCGAACTTCTACTCGCAGAGCGCGTCCGCGTTCGTCGAGATGTTCGCCGGCCTCGGTGCCGCGCGGATCCGCAAGCTGTTCGAGCAGGCCCGGAAGGCCGCACCGGCGATCGTCTTCATCGACGAGCTGGACGCGGTCGGCGCAGCGCGCTCGGGCCACGGGTTCAACCGCGAGCAGGACCAGACCCTGAACCAGCTCCTCGTCGAGCTCGACGGCTTCAACAACCGCGAGCAGGTGATCGTCATGGGCGCGTCGAACCGCCTCCAGGATCTCGACCCCGCATTGCTCCGACCCGGTCGCTTCGACCGGCAGGTGCTTGTGTCGCCGCCCGACCTTGCCGGGCGCGAGGCCATCCTCAACGTGCACACGCGCGGCAAGCCGCTCGCATCGGACGTCGATCTCTCCGCGATCGCACGTCAAACCGCGGGCCTGACCGGCGCCGACCTGGCCAACATCGCGAACGAGGCCGCCATCTTCGCCGGCCGCGACGATCACCAGTTCATCCACCACGTCCACTTCGACAACGCGATGGAACGGGTCATCGCCGGGCTGCAACAGCGCCGCGTGATGAGCGAGAAGGAGAAGCGGATCCTCGCCTACCACGAAGGGGGCCATGCCCTCATGTCGCACCTGATGGGCGAGAGCTTCCCGGTGCAGAAGGCGACGATCGTGCCCCGCGGAATGGCTCTCGGTTACACCTTCAACCTGCCGGAAGAGGACCGCTACCTCCATACGCGCGAAGAGTTCATCGACTGGATGAAGATCGCGCTCGCCGGCCGGGCTGCCGAGCAGGTCGTCTTCGGGCGCGTTACGAACGGCGCCGCCAACGACCTGGAGAAGGTTACGGAGCTCGCACGCTCGATGGTCTTCGAGTACGGCATGTCCGAAGGAGTCGTCTCCCGCACGATGCGTGCCGACAACTACGCACTGTCCGAAGAGACGAAGCGCATGCGGGACCAGGAACAGGCGCGGCTGACCGACGACGCCTACGCGGAGGCTGTCAGGCTCGTTACCAAGCACCGCCACTCGCTCGATCGCCTCGCCCAGGCGCTGCTCGAGAAGGAGACGCTCGTCCGGGCCGAGATGCTCGCGCTCCTCGCCGACGTCGAGCCCGAGTCGCGCGCGTCCGAAACCGTCGGGCGAGTCGTGCCGTTGCATCCGAGCAGCGACTCGGAAGAAGAGACCACACCCAGCAGCGGATAGCATCCTCATCGCCGTGCGGGCGAAGGGGATCCACCATCTCGGAGTGGCCGTCGAGGATCTCGACGAGGCCGTCGAGACGTACCACAAGCTGTTCGGCGCCGAGCTCGAGCGCCGGGACGTCGTCGAGTCCCAGGGCGTGGAAGCGGCCGCCGTGCGAGTGGGCGAAAGCCGCGTCGAGCTGCTCGCGTCCCTTGGCGAAGAGACGCCCGTGGGGAAGTTCATCGAGAAGCGCGGCCCGGGCGTGCACCACGTCGCGTACGAGGTGAACGACCTGCGCCAGGAGATGGCCGAGCTGGCAGAGCAAGGCGTGCATGTCATCGGCGAGGAGCCTCATCGCGGCCTCTTCGGGCTCGAGGTGGCGTTCGTCCACCCGGAGTCACTGCACGGAGTTCTGGCAGAGTTGGTGGCAAGTGGCTGAGACGGATCGTTTGCGCATCGAGATCGGGTTCGACGGCGGCCAGGTGATGAGCGCGCACGTCGTGACCACGGCTGCCGACGAGCTCGAGCAGGCGCTCGACAACGGCTCGGGCGGCACCGTGCAGATCGAGGCCGAGGACGGCAGGTACACGATTCCGCTCGCGCGAATCGTCTACGTCAAGCGCTATTCGCGCGAAGGCCGCGTCGGTTTCAGCGGAGGCTGAGTTAAAGGACTGCGCCTCGCGGGCATCTTCCTGAACGGTGAGTGCTGAACCGAGGATGTCTCTCAGCCGCCCAGAACCGGAAGTAGACGTGCGGTCTCTCGTCGCACGGGCGCAGCAGGGCGACCGGGCCGCGCTCGAGGAGCTCTACCTCCTCCACTTCGACCGGATCTACAGCTATCTGCACATGAGCGTCGGGAACCGTCACGACGCCGAGGACCTGACGACGCAGACGTTCCTCAGGATGCTCGAGGCGATCGGCCGCTTCCGATGGCAGTCGGCGCCGTTCTCGGCGTGGCTCTTCCGGATCGCGCACAACCTCGCCATCGACCACTTCCGGGCGCGTAGGCGCGTGCAGGTCGAGGACGAGGTCCCCGAGCCGAGCGGGCTCGAAGAGTCGTCGGCCGAGGAGCAGGCGTTCGACTCGATCGGACGGGCCGGGATGCTCGAGCTGATCGAGCGGCTCTCGGCCGAGCAGCGTCAGGTGCTGACCCTGAAGTTCCTGTTCGGCTTCGTGAACGCGGAGGTGGCCGGCATCCTCGGGAAGAGCGAGGGCGCCGTGAAGTCGCTCCAGCATCGGGCTTTGGCCTCGTTGCAGAAGCAGCTCGTCAGCCCGTAGCCGCCCACTAGGGTGCGCTGATGCCGCTCGACGTCGGAATCGTCGGCCTGCCGGGCGCGGGCAAGACGACGCTCTTCACCGCCCTGACGGGCATTTCCGCGACCGCATACGGCCAGGAGCACGTCGGGATCGCGGCCATCCCGGACGATCGGCTCGAGCCGATCGCCGCCGTCGAGGGCTCGGCCAAGACGACGCCGGCGACGATTCGGCTCGTCGACCCGCCCGGTCTGAGCGCGCCGGTGCTGGGGGAGCTGCGCAAGGCCGACGCTCTGGTCGCCGTGCTGAACAACTTCGGGCCCGAGGCCGATCCGGCGGCCGACCTGGAGACGATCGAGCTCGAGCTCGTCGTTGCGGACCGCGATCACGTCGAGAAGCGCCTCGAGCGCGTCCGCAGCCAGGCGAAGTCGGGTGACCCGCGCCTGCGCGATGAGGTCGATCAGCTCGAGGGCCTCCTCGCGCACGCCGAGGCAGGGAACTCGCTCCGCACGTACGAACGCGCCCTGCCCGAGGCGCTCGAGCCGCTGACGACGAAGCCGGTCGTTCAGGTCGTCAACGGCGGCGAGGGTGGGTTCGACCTCGCGCTCGAGGCGGAGCTGGCGGAGCTGAGCCCGGAAGAAGCCGCCGAGTTCCGCGAAGGGCCGTCGGGATTCGAGAACGTGCTGTCGAGCCTGTTCGAGACGGTCGGCTTGCTGACGTTCTTTACCGGCGGAGACAAGGAAACTCGTGCGTGGACGCTCCGACAGGAGAGCACGGCTCTCGACGCGGCGGCGACGATCCACACCGACATCGCTCGTGGCTTCATCCGTTGCGAGGTGATCGCGTGGCGCGACCTCGTCGAGGCGGGGAGTCGCGCCGAGGCCGCCCGCCGCGGCCAACAGCGGCTGGAGGGGAAGGACTACGTCGTCGCCGACGGAGACATCCTCAACATCCGCTTCAACGTCTAGCAGCAGCCGCAGTCACAGTCGGTGCAGTCGCAGTCGCAGTCGCAGTCGCAACAGGCCATTCGGGGCCTCCTTTCATCGATATCTATCAATACATGCTACATTGATGAATGTCAATGAAGAAGCTCGCGACGATCACCTGCTGCGCCCCCGGCGCCCCTCCGCTCAAGCCGAAGGAGTTCGAGAGCCTCTCGGCCCGCTTCAAGGCGCTGGCCGATCCGACCCGGCTCGCCATCGTCAACCGGCTTGCGAGCAGGGACGCTGCGTGCGTCTGTGAGTTCAACTCGCTCGGCCTCTCGCAGCCGACAATCTCCCATCACCTGAAGGTCCTCCGGGAGGCGGGGCTGATCGAGATCGCCTACAGGCGGGGCACCTTCTACTTCTATCGCCTCGTTCCCGAAGCGGTCGAGGCGCTTGCCTTCGCGCTCGGCGGCTCGGCGCAACCGAAGCTCGTGCTCGCGACTGCGGAGGGCACTGTTGCCGGCTGAGAAAGTCCTGTTCGTCTGCGTCGGGAACGCGGGCCGCTCCCAGATGGCGCAGGCTTTCGCCGAGCGTGCCGGGATCGATGCCCGGTCGGCCGGCTCACATGCGGAGTCGCAACTTCATCCTGAGGTCGTCCAAGCGATGCGCGAGGTCGGCATCGACCTGAGCGACCGCCTTCCGCACCAGCTCGCCGACGACGACGTCGAGTGGGCGGATGTCGTGGTCACGATGGGCTGCGGCGACGCCTGCCCGGTGCTGCCCGGCAAGCGGTACGTCGACTGGAAGATCCTCGACCCGATGGGGTTGAGAATCGAGATGGTGCGCGAGATCCGCGACGAGATCGCGGGCCTCGTCGACGAGCTGCGCTAGCTGTCGGGCACCGGCCGCGTCGCTGCGACCGCGTCGAGCTGATTGGCGTGGTAGAGCACGGCCGCCTCGGCGGTTCGAGCCGCACGCGCGTCGTGATGCGACCCCACCGCGTGCAGAAGCTCGGCCCGGGCCCCGGCTTCGAGCGGAGCCGCGCGCTCCTCGATCAGGCGCAGCCCGAGGTGGACGTGTCCGAGCAGCCGTCCCTCTTCGGTCGGGCGGAAGACCGGTCCTCGTGTGAGCTCGACCGTTCGGCCCACGTCGTGCAGGAGCGCCGCCGCCATCAGCAGATCGCTGCGCAGGCGCGGGTGGAGCTGCGACAGCTCGCGGCAGATCGTCGCCACCCCGACCGTGTGCTCGAGCAGGCCTCCCGCATAGCTGTGGTGCCCGTCGACGGTCGCCGGCAGCGAGCGCAGCCGCCCGCGGAGCTCATCGTCGCCGATGAACCGCCCCACGGCCGCCCTCAGGCCGGGATGCGCGATCTCGCCGCCGAGAAACTCGAGGAACCCCTCGAGCTCGTCGGCGTCGCGTCTCAGCGCCGGCGCCAGGGCGGCCGGGTCGAGATCCTCGGCCGTCTCGAGCGAACGGATCTCCAGCTGGAGCCGGTCGCGATAGCGGTCGACCCGCCCGAGCACCCGTACGGCGTCGCCCTCGTCGAAGCGGCTGTCGAGGAGATCGACGTCGCTCCAGACACGCGCCTGGATGCGGCCGCTCGGATCGACGAGCTCCAGCGCGAGATACGGCGCTCCGCCACGCGTTCGGAGCCGCTCCTTCTTCGCGACCGCGTACACGCCCTCGACGACCCGGTCGTGCTCGAGCTCGGCGATCGCGGACACGAACCGAGTCTAGGGCGGAAGACGGATGCTACGGTCCGCGCGCTTTGGCCGAGATCAAGCCGTTTCACGTCCTTCGCTACGACACCGACCGGGCCGGCCCGCTCGACGGTCTCGTCGCGCCGCCGTACGACGTGATCGGCGCCGAGGAGCGCGAGAAGTACCTCGCCCGGAGCCCGTACAACGTCGTTCACCTCACCTTGCCCGACTCAGAGGAGCAGGCCGCCCGCGACTTGCGCTCCTGGCAGGAGGACGGTGTCCTGGCGAGCGAAGAGGCGGCTTTCTGGGCCTTGTCCCAGGACTACGTCGGCCCGGACGGCATTGCCCGCACGCGCACGGGCCTCGTCGCCTCGCTGCGCCTCGAGCCGTACGAGAACGGCGTCGTCCTGCCCCACGAGCGCACGCATCGGGGCCCTAAGGAGGGACGGCTGCGGCTCCTGCGTGCGACGCAGACCGAGCTCGAGCCGATCTTCCTCCTGTACGAGGGACAGGCCCCGTTCGAGATTCCCGGCCGGGAGCCCGACATCGAGGTCGAGGGCACGCGGCTCTGGCGCCTCGACGGGGAGACGATCGGCGACGCGTTCGCCGACCGTAGGTTGCTGATCGCCGACGGCCACCACCGCTACGAGACGGCGCTCGCGTACCACGAGGAGGTTGGAACTCCGGAGAGCGGTTACATGATGGTCGTGCTCGTGAGCACCTCGGACCCGGGCCTGATGATCTTCCCGACGCACCGGCTCGCCTCGAGTGTCAACGGCCCCAGCCCCACGCACGACGACGTGGGCGCTGCGCTGCACGACCTCGAGGAGCGGCCCCGTGACCGCGCCGCGGCGGTCCTCTATCGGCGTGAGGGCGGCGTCTCGCTCCTGTCCGGTGCAGAAGGCCAGCTCGACGTCGAGCTCGTCGAGGCGCAGGCGCCGGGCGAGGTGACGTACACCGCGTCGCTGGAGGACGCCGTCGCGGCGGTCGACCGGGGCGACGCAGAAGGCGCGTTTCTGGTCCGGCCGCTCCGCGTCGAGGACGTCTTCGAGGTCGCTGCGCGCGGTGAGACGATGCCGCAGAAGAGCACCTACTTCTATCCGAAGCTCGTCTCGGGCCTCCTCTTCCACCCACTCGGCGCGTGACCCCCTGGCTCGAGCTGTG
>DATBGG010000100.1:0-4609 GCA_036558065.1 Gaiellaceae bacterium
CGGGCGGGGCTCTCGGGCAAGGCGCTCCGCCGGCTCGCCCGCCTGGAGCCGAAGCGGATCGTCTACGTCTCCTGCAACCCGACGACGCTGGCCGGGAACGTGAAGGAGCTCGCGAGCGAGTGGGGCTACGGGCTCGAGCGCGCGCGGCCGGTGGACATGTTCCCGCACACGCCGCACATCGAGACGGTCGCGCTCCTCACTCGGAGCTAGGTCTCAGGGTTCCCCAGGGATTCGGGCCGCGCAGCTTGCGCCAGAGGAGGTCCGCGTTCGGCGCGAGGAAGCCGAGCGAGAGGAGCGGCAGCGCGGGCAGGCCGCCGATGTCGAACCAGACCGTCAGCGCGAGCGTCGCCCCGAAGGAGAGCGTCATCGCGAGCCACGTGAGCCGGACGCGGAGGTCCCACCTGGCCGCGGCGCCGAGGAAGAGCGCGAAGAACAGCAGGTCGGGCAGGCCGAGCTGCGCGGTGTCCTCCTCGCCGGGCACCGGGAAGGCGAACGAGAACGTCGTGAACAGCTCGCGCCGGTGCGTGACGATCTGCTTCGTCGGCCCGCGCCAGACCGACACCGCGTCGACCCACGGGATGATGACCGCGACCGTCGCCACCCAGGCCGAGGTCTCGAAGAACGAGAGGAACCACCACGCGAGGAGCGTGACCGCGCCGAGCTTCGCGAAGTTCGCGAGCACGTCGAGCCCGATCACCGACAGGACGACGGCGAGCACCACGACCACGAGGCCGCCCTTCAAGAGCCAGGGCATCAGCCGAAGCGGCAGCGCGAAGTAGACGAGCCCGAACACGGCGGGGATCACGAGGAACCACAGCAGCACGACCTGCGTCCAGAGGTCGGAGACCGGCAGCCCGTCGGCCACGACGTAGTACGCGCCGAGGGCGGCGGCGAGTGCTAGTAGGGCGGTAGCTCGGCCCACCAGGGACCCAGGGCCTTGAAGGCGTTCCAGAACTTCGTCTTCGCCGACTGGTCGTCGAGCGACGCGTCGATGTCCGGCACGTACAGCACCTGCACGGTCGGCGTCCACGCCTGGAGCTCACCGAGCTTCGCGTCGTCGAGCTCGCCGGCGAGCGGGAACTCGAGGCCGTTCAGGAACGCGAGCGCATCCTCGCCCATCGCCACGACGAGCTTCGGCTGGACGATGTGCAGCTCGCGGACGAGGAACGGCCGAGCCTCGTCGTCGCTCTCGTCGGCGAACTTGAGGCAGTTCGTCCCGTAGATCGACATCGGGTCGACGTTCAACCGCT
Organism: Gaiellaceae bacterium; assembly: GCA_036558065.1. Lineage (GTDB taxonomy): Bacteria > Actinomycetota > Thermoleophilia > Gaiellales > Gaiellaceae > VAXT01. Next base: position 1,251 of record DATBGG010000100.1, read on the forward strand.
GCAGGGACTTGAGGATCGCCTGCCCCGTCCGTCCGAAGAAGGCGACGCCCTCCTGGATCTCTGCCGCCTGCGGGCGATGCTTGAGCAGCATCACGTCCGCCCGCGGGTGCCCGGATCCGAGCACGGGCACACGCTCGCCGTTTCCGGCGGCGGCGATCTCGTGTCCGAGGTCGTTGATCTCGGCGATCGCCTTCTTGAGGTACTTCTCGTAGATCTCGTCGGTCGACGTTGAGGTCACGGCGGGCTCTGTTCCTGTTCTCGTCTAGCGGACTCTTTCCTTGACCTGGGCGACCCACTTCAGGGACTGGAGATAGGCGAGCGACTTCGGCCGGCGCAGGATCTCGGCGCTGCGCAGGCTGAGCAGGAACTCCTCCGGACCGTCGAACGAGCGCATGCGCAGGCCCCCCGTGCCCAGCCCCTGCGGAACGTGCGCGTCCGAGCCGGCGCCCATGGTCAGGTTGTACTTGCGCGCGAAGCGGAGCGCCTCGTCGTTGTACGCCTCGAAGAGCAGGCGCGCGTTGTAGACCTCGAAGACGTCGATGTCGCCCAGGTGGCGATGAAGCATGGACGGCTTCGGGATCGAGTGCATGCGGTCGAAGGGATGGGGGAGGTAGACCAGTCCGCCCTGAGACTTGATCGCGGCCACCGTGTCCGAGAAGGACATGCCCCGTGGGATCTCCTCCTTCAGGAAGAGCCCGATTACCTCTCCCTGCCCGTCGGTCTTGACCTCCTCGCCGGGGATCACGATCAGGTCGCGGTCGCGCGCGAGCTCGACGGCCTCGAGCGCGCCGCCGAAGACGTTGTGATCGGTGACGGCGATCGCCCCCAGGCCCGCTGCCTCGGCGGAGTCGAGCACGTCCTCGACCTCGACCGAGCAGTCGGCCGACCACGATGTGTGGAGGTGGAGGTCGGCGAGGATCCACTCGCGGTCGGCGAGCGGCTGCGGGGGTTTCGTCATGCGTTTCCTGCGCCCGAGCCCCTCGTAGATCTCCTCGAGCTCGGCGGAGACGTCCGAGAACGACTTTCCCTCGACGCTGAGACGGGACTCGTCGGAGAGCTTCTTCCGCAAGGGCTCGTTCTCGGCGAGGCGGGCGAGCGCGGCGGCGGCCAGCTCGGGTTGCTCCTGGACGCCGGGCGGCGAGGCGATCGCTGCCCCCGCCGCGGCCGCCTCGAGCGCAACCCGGGACAGGCCCTCGAGCGCCGGAACGAAGATCGAGGCGTCGCGAAGGATCGGCGCCCTGCTCTTGCCATCACGCCCGGTCCGGACATGGGCCCGCGACCGGAGCTTCGCCGGAATCGTCGGCCGGCCGGCGAGCGCCTTCGTCCGCAGGAAGACGAGCTCCCAGTCCTCGAGCTCGCGCAGCGCCCGCACGACGGCGCGGAAGAGCGGCCGCTCGATCGGACGCCATTCGAGCACGACGAGCTTTCGCTTCTCGCCGGGCGGGAAGAGCTCGGGATCGACTCCCTCGCCGATGATTCGGTAATCGCCGGGAAAGCGCTGCGCCGCTGCGTGCGCTGCCTCTGGTGACGAGGCGACGAGCGCATCGATGCGGGCGAGCAGCTTCTCGCGGCGCGCCTTCGCGGGCGGATAGCCCAGCCGCTCCGGCGAGAAGAAGCTCGCCACGGTCAGCGCGCGCGCGTCGCGGAGCGCGAGGTACGAGAGACTGGGCAAGCCGGGCTCGAAGCCGTGGACGACGTCGAAGCTGCCGCGGGAGAGAGCGGTCGCGAGGTTGGCCTGCACCCCGACCGGGAGCCCGATCCGGCTTCTGCGCGAGATGGGGACGGCCGGCCCGAGCGCGATCAGCGGGGCGTCGGCTCCGTCGCGCAGCGCTCGACGGCCCGCGGCGAGGTCGGCGGCGCGGTTCGAGGGAGCGAGCACGCTCACCGAGTGGCCCCGCTCGCGCAGAGCCTCCGCCACCCCGGCCACGTGTTCGTTCACATCGTGCGGCTGCGACCACGAAAACGGCGTCACCAGGCAAATTCGCAAGCCCACGGCCAACCGAGTGTAGTCCCCTGTTCTAGAGTGAGATCACTGTGGCTGTGCCCGCCCAAGAGGCGAAGCGGCGCCAGATCATGGAGGCGGCGGTTCGAGCCTTCGCCCGGAAGGGCTACCACTCGTGCCGCGTCGGCGAGATCGCCGAGGAGGCCGGGGTCGCCTACGGCCTCGTGTACCACTACTTCGGGTCGAAGGAAGAGGTGCTCGAGGAGATCTTCCGCGACACGTGGACGCAGATGCTTGCGCGGATCCGCGAGGTCGCAGGCTCAGGTGAGCCGGCAACCGAGCAGGTGCGCAAGGTGACTGCGCTGCTGCTCAGGACGTGGCGCCGCGATCCGGATCTCGTCCGCGTTCTCGTTCGGGAGGTGACCCGGAGCCCGGAGCAGCTCAAGCGGCAGATCGACGAGATCGGCCACGCCTACGACGCGCTCGACCAGATCGTCGCCAACGGCCAGCGCTCGGGCGAGTTTCGCGTCGATCTCGATTCGAAGCTCGCCGCGATCGTCTTCTACGGCGCGCTCGAAGAGGTCCTCACAGGCTGGGTCATGGGCCAGCTGCCGGACGGTGACGAGGACATCGCCAAGGCCGAGCACGACGTGACGAGCGTCGTCTGCGACGGCCTCGTCAAGCGCTGACGAGGAGACGGGGCCGGCCGAAACCGGCCCCGTCGCCGGTCTATGCCGATGCCGTGGACTTCTGCTTCGCCGTCTTGCGGCCGTACTTCTTGATGAACGACTCGACCGCGGCGTGCGCCTCGTCGTCGGGGATCTGCTTCGGCGGTGACTTCATCAGATAGGCGCTCGGGCCCTCGAGCGCGCCGCCGACGCCGTTGTTCAGCGCCAGCTTCGCGAGCCGCACGGCGTCGATCACGATTCCGGCCGAGTTCGGCGAGTCCCAGACCTCGAGCTTGAGCTCGACGTTGAGCGGCACGTTGCCGAAGGACGAGCCCTCCATGCGGATGTACGCCCACTTGCGGTCGGTCAGCCACGGCACGTAGTCGCTCGGGCCGACATGGACGTTCTCGGCGCCGAGGTCGTAGTCGAGCATCGACGTGACTGCGTTCGTCTTCGAGATCTTCTTCGACTCCAGCCGCTCACGCTCGAGCATGTTCAGGAAGTCGGAGTTGCCGCCGACGTTGAGCTGCATCGTCTTGTCGAGCTTCACGCCGCGCTCGCGGAAGAGCGTCGTCAGCACCCGGTGCGTGATCGTCGCGCCGACCTGGGACTTGATGTCGTCGCCGACGATCGGCAGGCCCGCGTCCTCGAAGCGCTTCGCGAAGTGACCGCCCTTGGCGATGAAGACGGGCATGCAGTTCACCATCGCGCAGCCGGCCTGGAGGATCTGCTCCGTGTACCACTTCGTC